>JANQJM010000113.1 GCA_028281635.1 Pseudomonadales bacterium
CCCCACAGTCTGGGTAGACCGCAAAGACATCAAGGTCTTGCTTAAGGCCTTGCGGGACGACACGTCTCCGCGCTTTGAGATGATGTTCGACATCACCGGCATCGATGAGCGTCTGCGCATTCACCGTGACGGACAACCGGCTGCCGAATTCACCGTGGTCTACCACCTGATGTCATTCAGCGGCAATTGCGATTTTCGCGTTAAAGTTCCCTTGCAGGATGCTGACCTGCACCTGCCGACCGTGGTCGACCTGTGGCCCAGCGCCAACTGGTATGAGCGGGAAACCTGGGACATGTTCGGCATCGAATTCGATGGCCACCCTAATTTGTATCGCATCGTGTTGCCGCCTACCTGGGAAGGGCATGCACTTAGAAAAGAACATCCTGCCCGTGCCACAGAAATGGACCCTTTCTCATTAGATGATGAGAAAGAGGCCTTTGAGCAGGAAGCATTGCTATTTAAACCTGAAGAGTGGGGCATGCAGCGTAAATCGGACACGTCCGAATTCATGTTTCTGAATCTTGGTCCTAACCACCCCTCTGTGCACGGTGCTTTCCGCATAGCCCTGCAGCTGGATGGCGAGATTCTAGTCGATGCCGTGCCGGACATCGGTTATCACCATCGCGGCGCTGAGAAAATGGGCGAGCGTCAGTCCTGGCATACCTACATTCCCTACACCGATCGCATCGACTATCTGGGTGGAGTGATGAATAACCTGCCTTATGTGATGGCAGTGGAGCAAATGGCGGGCATTCAAGTGCCGGCGCGGGCGCAAACTATTCGCGTCATGTTGGCGGAGATGTTCCGGATTTGTTCCCATCTGTTGTTCTATGGCACGTTTGCCCAGGATGTCGGTCAGCTTTCTCCTATCTTTTACATGTTCGTTGAGCGGGAACGCATCTTCAATATTATTGAATCGATCTGCGGTGCCCGTATGCACCCAGGTTGGTTCCGCATCGGTGGCGTTGCACAGGACCTGCCTCAAGGTTGGGAACAGCGCATTAAGGAGTTGCTGGATTTCATGCCGCCTCGTATCGACGAGTACGATTCCATGGTCATGAATAACGGCATCGTCAAGCGCCGAACCCAGGGTGTGGGTGTTTATAACACACAGCAAGCCTATGATTGGGGTGTAACCGGCCCTGGTCTGCGCGCCACTGGCCTGGAATGGGACTTCCGCAAGAATCGTCCCTATAGCGGCTACGAAAACTTCGAGTTCGACGTACCTATTGCAGTGAACGGCGATTGCTATGACCGTTGTGCAGTGCGGGTAGAGGAAATGCGCCAGAGCCTGCGCATCATTAAACAGTGTCTGGATAATATGCCTGAAGGCGACTACAAAGCCGATCACCCGCTGACAACACCGCCGCGCAAAGAAAAGACCCTGCAGGATATCGAAACCCTGATCAATCACTTCTTAAGTGTGAGCTGGGGCCCGGTTATTCCGCCGAATGAGGTGACCGTGGCGATAGAAGCAACAAAAGGGATTAATAGCTATTACCTGGTGAGCGATGGCAATACGACATCCTATCGCACACGTATTCGTACACCTTCATTTGCGCATCTACAGATGATCCCCGAGATCAGTCGTGGCTTCATGGTGGCAGACCTTATCGCCATTATTGCCAGTATCGACTTTGTGATGGCGGATGTTGATAGGTAGAGCTTAAGGGTAGTCAAAGACCAGAGAAGAAAGAGTAGCTCCGTGGAAAACAACCTTATCGCCAGTAGTGCCAAGAAGGCGCGCAAGCTCACCGAGGCAGAGATTGCCGAGATAGAGCACGAGAAAGAGCTCTACCCTGACAATCAGGCGGTGGGGCTGGAAGCACTCAAAATTGTGCAAAAACACCAGGGCTGGGTGTCCGATGAGTCGCTATTGGCGATCGCTAATTATCTGGACCTGCCAATAGCGGACCTGGAAGGCGTGGCTACCTTTTTTAATCTGGTGTACCGCCAGCCAGTAGGTAAGAAAGTTATCCTTTTCTGCAATAGCGTTAGCTGTTGGATTATGGGTTGCGATAGCGTCAGGTCGCACATTACCGATACTCTGGGTGTCGACTTCGGTCAGACTACGGAAGACAACGAGTTTACGTTTATTCCGGTGCCCTGTTTAGGTGACTGCGATCGTGCGCCGGTGATGATGGTGGGTGAGGATCTGCATAGAAATCTGACTAACGAAAAGGTCGATGAAATAGTCGCGCAGTATCGCGGCAAAGACTAAAGCGGAAATAGCTGGTAACTGATAAGCGAAAGCAAACGAAAGTTTAAAGAGTAAAGTGGTAGATAATCCTTTAACAAAGAACATCGATATGTCCCGGCCGCCGCTGGAAGTGGGTGCCTATGAGTCGAATGACGGGTATCAATCTCTGCACAAGATCGCGGGAGGATTGAGTCCCGAAGATGTATTGCAAATAGTCAAAGACTCTGGGTTGAAAGGACGGGGTGGAGCAGGTTTTCCAACAGGCCTGAAGTGGAGTTTTGTGCCGCAGGGGCCAGACTCGGAGCAACAGAAGTATCTGGTGGTAAATGCCGACGAGATGGAGCCCGGTACCTTTAAGGACCGGTTGCTGATGGAAGGCGATCCGCATCTGTTGCTGGAAGGCATGATCATCGCGTCTTACACCATTGCTGCCAGCAAGGCCTATATATTTCTGCGCGGTGAATACACGAAATCGGTCGAAACACTGAGTAAAGCGATTAAGGAAGCCTACGACAAAGGCTATCTTGGCAAGAATATTCTCAATACCGGCTACGACCTCGATATCATTTTGCACACCTCTGCCGGACGTTATATCTGCGGTGAGGAAACCGCGCTGCTCAATGCCCTGGAGGGTAAGCGAGCGAATCCCCGGGCTAAACCTCCTTTCCCGCAAGTCAGCGGACTGTGGGGTAAGCCAACCATCGTCAATAATGTAGAGACGATCTGCAACCTGCCAGGCATTCTTACGTATGGGGTTGACTGGTATCACGGACTTACTAAAGGCAAGGATCATGGCACGAAGTTGTTTGGTGTTAGCGGCAAGGTAAAGAATCCTGGTTGCTGGGAAATGCCTTTAGGGTTGCCGATCCGCGAATTGCTGGAAGACAAAGCCGGCGGCATGCAGGATGGGTTAGGGCTGCGGGGCTTTTTACCTGGTGGTGGCTCGACGGACTTTATGTTGCCAGAACATCTGGATCTGGCACTCGACTACGACGAGATTGCCAAAGTCGGCAGCCGCCTCGCAACCGGAACCATGATTATCCTCGACGATAAGACCTGTCCAGTGGGCATGATTGGCAATCTGATGACTTTCTTCAGTCATGAGTCTTGCGGATTCTGTACGCCTTGTCGTGATGGACTGCCCTGGGTGGATGCTATCTTCAGAGAATTTGAGGCAGGCAAGGGCACAGAGAAAGATTTAGAAATTTTGCGAGAGCATGTCGATTATATGGGACCAGGGCGCACATTTTGTGCCCTGGCACCAGGAGCAACTGCGCCACTGGGTAGCGGTTTGAAGTATTTCGAAGAAGATTTTAAAGAGCACATTAAACAGAAGCGCTGTCCGTATAAGCACTAGCCAGAGCACAGCATCGGACAGAAAAGGAGTATTGGAGTCTTAAATGGCTAAAGTTGTTATAGACGGGAAAGAGTACGAAGTTAATCCCGATAACAATCTACTGCAGGAGTGTCTATCCCAGGGTTTGGATTTGCCTTACTTCTGTTGGCATCCGTGCATGGGTTCGGTAGGTGCTTGCCGACAATGCGCCGTGAAACAGTATCGCGATGAGGATGACAAGGAAGGCATGCTGGTTATGGCATGTATGACACCGGCCAGTGATGGTACGCGCATTTCAATAGAGGACGAACAGGCTAAAGACATGCGCGAACGCGTAATTGAGAGCCTGATGATCAGTCATCCCCATGACTGTCCAGTCTGTGAAGAAGGGGGCGAGTGTCACTTACAGGACATGACCCTCATGTCCGGGCATAACTATCGTCGCTACGACAAACAAAAACGTACTCATCACAACCAGTATTTGGGGCCGTTCATTAATCATGAGATGAATCGCTGTATCGCCTGTTATCGCTGCGTGCGTTTCTACGATGACTACGCAGGCGGAACAGATCTGGCAGCTCAGGCTTCCCATCATCACGTGTACTTTGGTCGCCATGAAGATGGTGTGCTGGAAAGTGAGTTTAGTGGAAATCTGGTAGAAGTCTGCCCAACCGGTGTTTTCACCGACAAAGCATTCTCCGAAAACTATACCCGTAAATGGGATCTTCAAACCGCACCAAGTGTTTGCGCAGGCTGTTCAGTTGGTTGCAACACAACACCTGGCGAGCGATACGGAACATTGCGTCGCATAACCAATCGTTACAACAGTGAGGTTAATGGCTACTTCATTTGTGATCGGGGTCGATTCGGTTTCGATTACGTGAATAGCGACTCCCGATTGCGCAGAGCTGTTGCGCAAGTTAATGATGAAGCCGCTGAAATGTCTGATGAACAGGTCGCAGATCTGCTTGCTGAGCTCAAGTCAGAAGGGGCTATAGGTATCGGCTCACCCCGGTCAAGCAATGAGGCGAACTACGCGTTGCGCAGTCTGGTTGGGGAAGAGAACTTTTATTCGGGTATGGCAGATGATGAGCGGGCAGTCAGCCGGCTAATACTGGAGTTGTCTCGAGATAAAGCATTCCATTCACCCAGTATTCGGGAAATCGAAAAAGCCGATGCTGTGCTGGTAATAGGGGAAGACGTTACCAACACCGCGGCCAGAGTCGCGCTGGCCTTGCGTCAGAGTGTTCGCAATAAGGCTTCTCAGTTAGCAACTGACAATAATATTCCGGTTTGGCAGGATGCAGCAGTTCGCGAATTGGCGCAGCATGAACGCAGTCCACTAAGTATTCTTAGCGCCTATGCAACTCGTCTTGATGATGTCGCCTCGGAAGTAATCGTAGAGAGTTACGAAAATCAGGCAGCCATTGCCAACGCAGTTGCTGCCAGGCTGTCATCAAATGCGCCAGCAACAGCGCCGCTCAGTCCTGAGTTACAGGCTCATGTGGATGTCATCTCGGAACACCTTGCCGGTGCACGACGCCCGCTGATTGTCAGTGGGTCGAGTAATGGCCAAATCGAACTGGTGAAAGCCGCTGCAAACGTTGCGCGCGCACTTCAGGACAAAAATGAGGTGGCAATCGGACTTTGTCTGGTGCAACGGGAAGCCAACAGCTTTGGTTTGGAAATGCTGCTCCGCGCCGAGAATGGGTTAGGGGCGGCCCTGGATAAGTTAAGCAAAGGCGAGGTAAAGAAAGCCATCGTGCTGGAAAACGATCTTTACCGGCGAGCTTCCCATGCCGCTGTCGATGCTGCACTGGACAATGCGGAAAGTCTGGTGGTGCTCGACTTGTTGCCGACTCGCACGACAGCCAAAGCAACCCATGTGGTTCCCACTACAGCGTTCAGTGAGCATGAAGCAACCTACGTGAATTACGAGGGTAGGGCGCAGCTCAGCTACCAGGTACATCAGTGTAAGTTCGGTGCACAGCCTGCATGGCAATGGCTGCATAGCAGTGACGTCAACGCGATCGTGCAGGAATGTAGCGAGGAAGCCAAAGGTTTTGACAAACTGAGTACCCTGCTTCCTGGCATCGATCAATTTGTCGCAGGCATGAAAGTGCCAAGGCAAACCCATCGTTACAGTGGCCGAACAGCGGAGATTGCAAACCTCAATGTGCATGAACCGAAACAACCTCAGGACAACAATTCAGTACTGAGCTTCTCAATGGAAGGTATTCCGGCGCTCAAAGATGCGTCGGTATTGGGAGCTTCCTGGTCACCTAGCTGGAACTCCAACCAGTCGATAAGTAAATTCCAGGATGAAATTAACGGTGAATTAAAACAGGGTGACACAGGACGTTTGCTGGTTGAGCGGACGGAATCTGGTGCCTACCTTATGCCTGAGACAGATACTGTCCAGGTTGCAGAAGGTCAATTGTTATTAGCGCGTTCCCTGCAGATCTTTGGCAGTGATGAGTTAAGTGCGCATGCGACTGCAATTCAGCAACGCGCTACGGGACCCTACCTCAGCCTGTCGCCGGAAGATGCCAGTAGACTTGGTATTTCCCAGGGCGATGCAGTTAGCTTGAATGGCAACGGCGCGATAGCCACTGCCTGCATTCGTTCCCGCATGAAAACTGGCACCGCTTCACTGTATGTGGATGACAGTATCGATTATTACGCGCTGCCAGCCGCCATCGGTCCTAGTAAGTCTGAACAACAGGGTTCAGACCGTAGCCTGGATGGGCTAATCATCAGTGATCGCTATGAGGAAGGCTATTAATGTCTCTTGAAGTTGGATCAGGTTTGACAATCGGGCTCATCCTTTTGGTAGTGATCGTCGTTGCTGCCTTGTTGATCACGGTCGAGCGACGTTTGCTGGGATTCTGGCAGGAGCGACTCGGTCCTAATCGGGTTGGCTGGTTCGGCTCACTGCAAGTCGTCGCTGACATGATCAAGATTTTCACTAAGGAAGACTGGGTGCCACCTTTCGCTGACAAGGTGAGCTTTGTTGTTGCTCCAGCGATCATCATGACGGTGATCCTGTTGAGCTTTGCAGTAGTGCCGTTCGCTCCCAATATCGGCGTGGTTGATTCCAATATCGGTGTGCTGTTTATCCTGGCGATGGCCTCCCTGGGTGCCTACAGTGTAATGCTGGGCGGACTCTCTTCGGACAATAAGTACGCTTTGCTTGGCGCCCTTCGCGCCGCGGCGCAGATGGTTAGCTACGAAGTCTTTATGGGCATTTCTCTGCTGGGTGTTGTCGCACTTTCTGGCAGCTTCAACCTGCGCGAGATTGTGGCTGCCCAGGAAGAGGGTATGTGGTTTGTCATTCCCCAATTTATTGGATTTGTTATTTTCCTGATTGCCGGGGTGGCTGAGAGTCATCGTCTGCCTTTCGACATTCCAGAAGCTGAGCAGGAAATCTGCGCCGGCTATCATACAGAATACTCAGGGATGAAGTTCGGTATGTTCTTCGTCGGTGAGTATCTCGGGTTGGTATTGGTGTCATCACTGATTACCGTGTTGTTCTTTGGCGGGTGGCTTGGACCTGCCTTTCTGCCACCGATAGTCTGGTTTGCATTGAAGAGCGGTGTATTCATCGCATTCTTCATCTTATTGCGTGCTGCAATTCCGCGACCTCGCTATGACCAGTTGATGAGCTATGGATGGTTGTTCTTATTACCACTGTCTCTCATTAATCTGTTGGTGACAGGTGTCATTATTTTACTTTAATTGAGATTTAGAGCTGAGAACATGTTTACTCTGATTAAAGACACACTATTGAGCCAAGTCGTTACGCTTTGGGGTGTTTTCATGAAGCTGTTCGATAAGAAGGATACGGTGGAGTATCCAGATGAACAGCCCTATATGTTCCCGCGTTGGCGCGGAAGAATTATTCTGAGCCGCGACCCCGATGGCGAAGAACGCTGCGTCGCCTGCAACCTTTGCGCTGTCGCTTGTCCGGTCGACTGTATCGCCTTGCAGAAAGGGGAGATGGAAGACGGTCGCTGGTATCCAGAGTTTTTCCGTATCAACTTTTCCCGCTGCATTATGTGCGGGTTCTGCGAAGAAGCCTGCCCCACCAATGCCATTCAACTCACTCCGGATTTCGAGATGGCCGAGTATGTGCGCCAGGACATGGTATGGGAAAAAGAAGACTTACTTATCGATGGCACTGGCAAGTACCACGATTACAATTTTTATCGCGTAGCTGGCATGGAAATCGCCGGCAAGGGTAAGGGTGAGGCTCAGAATGAAGCCAAACCTGTGGACGTGAGGAGTCTCATGCCGTGACAACCTTGTTCTATCTGGCAGGCGCTATTGCCGTCATCTCGACGTTTGCGGTGATTGTGCAGACCAATATTGTGCACGCCTTGCTATACCTGATTCTCTCGCTGCTATCAGTAGCAGTGGTGTTTTACGTCCTTGGTGCGCCTTTTGCCGCTGTTCTGGAAGCCATAGTGTATGCCGGTGCGATCATGGTGCTGTTCTTATTCGTCATCATGATGCTAAACCTCGGACAGCACACGCGAGAGCAGGAACGGGGCTGGTTAGCTGCTCGCGTGTTTGTGGCACCAGCGATCATGGCTGCGATTCTGCTGGGCCAGCTACTAAACGTCATTGGCCAGCTTAGTCATGATGTTGAAGTCACCAGAGTTGGCGTGTTTGAAGTCAGTGCCTTGCTGTTTGGGCCCTACGTATTGGCAGTTGAACTAGCTTCGATCCTGTTGCTCGCAGGACTGGTGGCGGCTTATCACCTGGCCAAGAAGTAATACAAGCAGAGCGAGTTAGATTAGGAAGAACAAATAAAGAAATGGAAACTATTCCAATAGAACATGGCTTGATACTGGCGGGGATCTTGTTTGCGCTGGGCCTTATCGGTGTATTGACGCGTCGCAATATAGTTTTCGTGCTGATGTCCCTGGAAATTATGCTCAACGCCAGCGGACTGGCCTTCATCGTTGCCGCCGCGCGCTGGGGTCACGCTGAAGGGCAGGTCATGTTTTTGATAATTCTGACTCTGGCTGCTGCTGAAGTTGCCGTCGGCCTGGGCCTGATTATCCAGATGTTTCGTAAATATCAGACTGTGGATATCAATGTCCTCAGCGAGATGAAAGGTTAGGGCGAGGAAAAAACATGCTCGATCTAATCTGGTTACTCCCGACATTCCCACTGCTTGGTTTTCTGAGTCTGGTGCTCACCTCGGGTCGACTACCCAAACCGATTGTGGCCGCAATCGGTGCCGGCTCAGTAGGTCTTTCCTTTGCGCTGGCAGCAATGATCGCCATGACGTTTCTTGGTTCTGGTGAGGACTACTACATCGTAGAGACATTCACCTGGATGTCAGTAGGCAGTTTTACGCCAGGCTTCTCATTCTATCTGGATGGTCTGTCTCTGGTGATGATGTTAGTTATCACCGGAGTAGGGTTCCTGATTCATGTGTATGCCACTGGCTACATGGACGAGGACCCGGGTTATAGTCGCTTCTTCTCTTATATGAATCTGTTTGTCGCCGCCATGTTGATGTTGGTGTTGGGCGACAATCTGGTACTGCTCTATCTCGGCTGGGAAGGGGTAGGGCTGTGCAGTTATCTGCTAATCGGATTCTGGTACACCAAGCCTGAAAACGGCTATGCCGCGCGCAAGGCCTTCGTGGTTACCCGTGTCGGCGATACCTCAATGGCGATTGGTCTGTTCCTGTTGTTTGCTCACTTCGGCACACTGAACATTCAGGACCTGATGCATGCGGCCGAAATTGAATGGGCTACGGGCACCAATCTGCCTGCTATTGCTGCGCTGCTATTGCTGGGTGGGGCAGTAGGTAAGTCGGCGCAATTGCCGCTGCAAACCTGGTTACCGGACGCGATGGCGGGTCCAACTCCGATTTCTGCATTGATACACGCGGCGACCATGGTCACCGCAGGCGTGTATTTAATCGCGCGTACACATGTCCTGTTTGAATTAGCGCCAGATGTTCAGATTCTGGTTGCCTGGATTGGATTGATCACTCTATTGATGGCCGGTTTCACGGCGATGACACAAACCGACATCAAACGCATTCTGGCATTTTCAACGGTGAGTCAGATTGGGTATATGTTCCTCGGTCTGGGAGTTGGTGCCTGGTCGGCATCGATTTTTCACTTGATGACACATGCATTCTTCAAGGCGCTTTTATTCCTCGGTTCGGGTTCTGTGATTCTAGCCATGCACCACGAACAGGACATCTTCAAGATGGGCGCGTTGCGCAAAGTACTGCCCATCTCGTTCGCGTCTTTCATGATAGGCAGTCTTGCCTTAACTGCCTTTCCTTTCACCTCCGGTTTCTTCTCCAAAGACGAAATTCTGCTCGCTGCCATTGAATTGGAAGGGGTAGGTTTCTGGCTCTGGTTGGGTGGCGTGGTCGGTGCGTTCTTTACCGGCATTTATACTTTCCGATTGATGTTCGTCGTGTTCTTCGGGGAAAACAGAGGTCATCATTGTGAAGGCGAATATGGCGGCTGGAATATGTCAGTGCCGCTGATGATTTTGATGGTGCTGTCACTGGTGGGTGGATTCATTCATATTCCAGTGGAAGCGGTGTTCAGTCATGGTGAAGCTCACGAAGAGCATCATGCCAGCCTGTTGATAGAAGGCATTATGATCGCCGTGCCATTGATCGGTATCGGTATCGCCTATTTGTTCTATGGTTCGAAGACGCTTTCAGTCGAGAACCTGATGGCCTCATCGCTCGCAAAAAATCTGCACAAATTCTGGAACAGTGGCTGGGGAATGGACTGGCTGTATGATCGTCTGTTTGTATTTCCGTTTATGTGGCTCGCCCGCATCAATGCCAAAGACATCGTTGATCAGTTCTATGGTCTGGTTGTTGAAATTAACCGGGCCGCTCATCAGATGATCGTAAGGTCACAAACTGGTTATCTGCGTTGGTATGCACTGAGTGTGGCTACTGGTCTGGTGCTCATTATCACCCTAGGAGTGTTGTTATGATCCTGGTGATACTGATTGCACTTCTGTTTGCAGGTGGCGTTCTGGCCTGGATGTCCGAGCGGGTCAATCCGAATCTGCCTCGCAGCATTGCGTTGGCTACTGTTCTGCTGGATCTGTTGATCATGTTGACCCTGCTTGGTAGTGGCGATAGTGGGCAGTGGATCGCTTCCCTGGAGGCGAGCTGGATTCCTCGATTCGGGATCTCTTTCTATCTTGCTGTCGATGGGTTGAGTCTGCTACTGATCCTGCTCACCGCATTTCTCGGCATCATTGCCATTGGCTCGGCCTGGGATGAGATTACCGAGCGAGCTGGTTTCTTCTATTTCAATTTGCTGTGGACTCTGGCTGGAGTTGTCGGGGTATTCACGGCGCTGGACCTGTTCCTGTTCTTCTTCTTCTGGGAAGTGATGCTGATACCAATGTATTTCATCATCGCGATCTGGGGGCATGAAAACAAAAACTACGCTGCGATGAAGTTCTTCATCTTTACCCAGGTCACCGGCATGCTGATGCTGGTCTCTATTCTGGTGCTGGCATATTTCCACTACGTACAAGCGGGTGTATTCAGCTTTAACTACCATGATTTACTCAATGTCAGTTTTACCAGCCGCGTTGAGATGTGGGTCATGCTGGGCTTTTTCATCGCTTTTGCGACCAAGTTGCCAAGTGTACCGATTCACAGCTGGTTACCGGACGCTCACAGTCAGGCACCGACA
Source organism: Pseudomonadales bacterium (assembly GCA_028281635.1). GTDB lineage: Bacteria > Pseudomonadota > Gammaproteobacteria > Pseudomonadales > Pseudohongiellaceae > UBA9145. The sequence goes on from JANQJM010000113.1 coordinate 11,246, forward strand.
GCGGGTAGTGTGATTCTGGCTGGCATTCTGTTGAAGACTGGTGCCTATGGTTTGATACGTTTCGCGGTGCCGTTGTTTCCTGCAGCGTCAATGGAGTTCGCTCCGATAGCAATGACGCTGGCTGCGATCAGTATTCTTTACTGTGCCAAGGTTGCGTTTGCCCAGCACGATATCAAGCGTTTGATTGCCTACACCAGTGTGAGTCATATGGGATTTGTGACTCTGGGTGTGTACGCCTGGAATGAACAGGCCTTGCAAGGTGCAGTCATGACCATGTTGGCGCATGGGCTCAGTGCGGCGGCCCTGTTCATGTTGGCCGGTGGCCTGCAGCATCGCATCCACACCCGCAGCATGCCTGATATGGGTGGTTTCTGGGCCAAGGTGCCACGTATGGCAATCGTAGCCTTGTTCTTTTCCGTTGCCGCCCTTGGTATGCCGGGGCTCGGTAACTTCATCGGAGAATTCCTGGCCTTGCTGGGCGCATTCCAGGCCAATATCTGGCTCACGGTGGTCTCAGCTTTTGGATTGATCTTTGCCTCGGTTTACTCGCTGTGGGTGATCCAGAAAGTCTTTCAGGGTGAGTACAACAGTTCGAAGTTTGACGACAGCCATCTTAGCGATCTGAGCCGCAGGGAAATGCTGTACTTCGGTGCCATGATGATCGGATTGGTCTGGATGGGAATGTACCCGCAATCATTCCTTGATTTGTCTGCTGGCACTTTGAGTGGTTTGTTGTCTGCTACCGCTGATGCCGCGGTGGCAGTAGCGGAGGTGGCGCAATGACGATGACGCTATCTGATCTGCTGCCATTAATGCCGCTGTTGCTGGTAACTGGCACAGCTGTTCTTGCCATGATCGTGGTGGGTATTCAGCGCCATTACACATTAACCGTTGTGGTGACCATAACTGGTTTGCTGATTGCAACTATCGTCGCGGCGATGATGATGTCGTTTACCAATCAACAGGTGACACCGCTTCTCGTCATCGATCAGTACAGTTTGTTCTTCACTGTGATTACCTGCGCCAGTGCGATGTTTATCGCGATTCTGAGTTATCCCTATTTGCAGAATCTGCAGGACCAGCGGGAAGAGTATTATCTGTTGCTCGGCGTCGCGACTATCGGTGCTGTGGTAATGGTAAGCAGTAATCATTTCGTCAGTACGATACTGGGATTGGAAACCCTCAGCATGTCTCTTTACGGCATGGTGGCTTACCCAGTACATGTTAAGGACTCTGCCAAGTTTCCCCTGGAAGCCTCGGTGAAGTATCTGGTGCTGTCGGCAGCGGCTTCCGGCTTCATGCTTTTCGGTATGGCCCTGGTTTATGCGCAGACCGGCACGCTGGCTTTTAGCAGCGTGGTGGAACTGGTTAATGGGGAAACTGCTGGTCTCGGGGCTGGGTTCTCTATTGTAGCGTTACTGATGATCATCGCTGGTATGGCTTTCAAGCTGTCGCTTGCGCCATTTCATATGTGGACGCCAGATGTCTACGAGGGCTCACCAATTCCTGCAACGACCTACCTGGCCACTATCGGTAAAGCGGGCATGTTTGTCGTGTTACTGCGTTTTATCGAGGCTTCAGATGCGCTGGAATTTGAAGGAGTGGTGCTGGTGTTGTCGCTACTGGCGGCGGCGTCAATCCTGGCTGGCAATTTACTGGCTCTGTTACAGGAAAATATCAAACGTATTCTGGCGTATTCGTCTATCGCTCATATGGGCTATGTATTAATCGCGATTATTGCCAGCTTCTATGTCGAAGGCAGTATTAGTATTGAGGCAGTTACTTTTTACTTGCTGGCTTACATGATCATGTCACTTGGTGCTTTTGGGGTTGCATCGGTGATTTCTTCCAGTGAAAGCGAACGTGATCACATTGATGATTACACGGGTCTATTCTGGCGCTCACCGTGGTTGGCGCTGGTGTTTACTGGCATGCTGCTTTCCCTGGCCGGAATTCCGCTCACCGTTGGTTTCATCGGTAAATTCTATTTGTTCTTTGCTGGTGTTGAGGCGGCCTTATGGGTGTTGTTAGCTGCTTTGATCATCGGCAGCGGCATTGGGCTCTATTATTATTTGCGAATCGTTTACCGTATGGTGTTGAAGGCAGATGACGCAACAACGCTGACCAGCGATGGCGCCGCCAGCCTCAGCGCCTATGGCGTACTGGCGGTACTGTTCGTGCTATTGCTTATCCTGGGAGTCTATCCCGCCCCGGTCATGAATCTCATTGAGGTGATCTCGGCCACCATTTAGACGCATTCGGCTGAGCAGGTAGTATTCGAGCGCGTCGAAGATCGCAGTGCAGAAACAGTCCAGGCGAGTAAAGGGCCTGGTTACTCATGCGCCTTAAATCAGATCTCATCCAATTGGCTCCGTTGACTCTCGCCATTGTTGTGCTCGGTGGACTGTATTGGTGGGGGCAGGATGGCTTGCTCGCGCAGCAGTTAGAGTTTGATCGATCCAACCTGCAACAATTCTTCGAGGCAGGCAGTTTCGACAACGATCTTGTAACCGACGCCTATCTAATCCCGGCCGAGGCAGATGGCTCGCCATTGGTAAACACCGAATTGTTGGGTTTGCAACGTGATCGCCTGGCTTACAGGGCGAGAAGTAACGGGGAAGTCGTTGCTGTTGCTGTACCAGCCACAGCGGAAGATGGGTTCAATGGCGTGGTTGAGTTGCTGGTTTCTGTAGATATGTTTGGGCGCATCGGTGCGGCCAGGGTCATTGAAGACTTAGCCGGGGATGATTTGCATGGCACTGTCGCGACCATAGAGTCCAAATGGATGGAAGAATTCAGTGGTGCCACTATGCGGGACATACTCGGAATCAGTTGGTCAACGATCACGGCAGATCGGGAATACGATCAATTTGTCGGTGCCTCGATTACCCCGAAGGCGGTATCGAATCGAATCTATGATGCCCTGGTGTTCTATCAGTCGAATCGAATAGAACTCATGCGTGGAGATAGCTTTGAGCTTCAATGATCATTTCTCCGGGCATGCAGGAGTGTACGCGGCGGCGCGACCCGACTATCCGAACGAGCTTTTCGAGTATTTGCACGGAGTGTGTGCCGAGCATGAGCTCGCCTTGGATTGTGCTGCGGGCAATGGTCAGGCCACACGGGGATTGCTGCCGCACTTTTCCTGCGTATTAATGAGTGATGGCAGTTCTGAGCAGATCGAACAAGGCAGGCCCTTGTATGAAAAGTCTGCATCGCTGCATGCCAGCGTTATGCTCGCCGAAAATCTGGCGCTCAAGTCGGCCAGCCTGGATCTGGTGACGGTGGCTCAGGCCTTACACTGGTTTAAATTGGAGAGGTTTTTCGCAGAAGTAGAGAGAGTGCTGAAAACTGGTGGTGTGTTCGCTTGCTGGAGTTATGGCATCCACAGCATTAATCAGGCTTGCGATGAAGTTGTTTATCGATTGTATGAAGATATCGTTGGCGAGTACTGGCCACCACAAAGGCGATTGGTTGAAGCTCACTACGCCGGGATTGATTTCCCGTTCAGAGAAGTTGCAGCGCCTGATTTCAAGCTTGAGAAACGATGGTCAATAGAGCAGGTTTTGGGCTATCTGCGCTCCTGGTCCGCGGTGCAGCGTTACACCGATGTACACCAACAAGATCCGGTAGCGATTATTGAATCTGATCTGCGACTGGCTTATGGCGAAGAGAAGTTGCGAACTATTAGCTGGCCTTTGAATCTAATTGTAAGAATGAAGGCATAAACTTTGTGTCGTTCGGTCGCGATTCGCAATCGATGCAAACAAAAGTCATGGAAGTAACGGGAGAACCGCGTGAGTAAGATAGCAGTGATTGGCGGTGGCAGCTTTGGAACTGTTATTGCAAACATCACGGCACTGAATGGGCATTCGGTCATGTTCTGGATGCGCAGTGAAGAACTCGTACATGAAGTCAACACCAAGCACGAAAACTCTCAGTATTTGCCAGGGTATAAGCTTAGTGAGCTGGTAGTGGCAACACACGATATGGAGGCGGCAGTCGCTGGCAGTGATCTGGTTTTTGTAGCGGTGCCCAGTGGCTCGTTTCGGTCAGTAGTAAAGCAACTGGTTACTTGTGTGTCTGATAACACCATGTTGGTGAGCACAACCAAAGGGATAGAGGCGGGCAGCTTTAAGCTGATGAGCCAGATTCTGGCTGAGGAATCACCCAATTCTCAGGTCGGTGTGCTGAGTGGCCCTAACCTGGCCAAGGAGATTGCTGCGGGTCATCTGACTGGAACTGTAATCGCCAGTCCCCACGAAGCGGTTCGTGAAACTGTCAAGGAGATACTGAAATCTGAACATTTCCGGGTCTATACCAACGATGATATGTTCGGCGTTGAGTTAGGCGGCTCTTTAAAGAATATTTACGCCATTATTGCTGGCATGGCAGAGGCTATAGGTTTGGGGCATAACACTAACAGTATGCTGGTTACCCGCAGTCTCACAGAAATGGCCAGATTCGGTAGCGAGCTAGGAGCTGATCCGATGACGTTCCTGGGTTTATCGGGAGTCGGCGATCTGGTGGTGACTTGTTCTACTCCCTTGAGTCGAAACTTTCGTATTGGGCAGGCTCTCGGCAGAGGCAAGTCAATCGATGAAGCTGTGGCTGAGGTAGGCCAGGTCGCCGAGGGTGTTAATACCGTGAAGCTGGTGAAAGAAAAAGCTGATGAGATGGATGTCTATATGCCGTTGGTTACTGGCCTGTATAAAATCATTTATGAGCAGGAGTCCATACGCAATATCATGTCGTCACTTATGCTCAGTGAGCAGGCGCTGGATGTAGAGTTTGCTGCCAGTGCTGAAAAGAGTCTGTCCTAAGGAGTTCACATGTCAGAAGAGTTAGATGATCTGGTTGATAACCTGAGAGAGCCATCAACCTGGATTCGCGTATTGTTTATGCTGATCTTTGGTCTGCTGTTGTACCTCATCATTGTGCCTGTCATTCTAGTGCTGGCATTGGGACAAGCCTTATTCAGCATAGTAACTGGCGATGAGAATGACAACTTGCGCAAGTTTGGTGCCGCATTGAGTCAGTATGTGCATCAGGTATTGCGCTTCCTCACGTTTAATTCCGAAGAGAAACCGTTCCCGTTTTCTGATTTCCCTGGCATTGATATCAACGATGATGTCGATGAATTCGATACGACAGAGGCGGAAAGTAAACCTAAAAAGAAAAAGGCCAGTAAAAAAACTGAGACCAAGACCGCCAGGAAAACACCTCGCAAACGGGCAGCAGTCAAGAAGGCAGCACCAGCAGAGAAGAAGGAAGACAGTTCAGATGATGAGCCGGTCCGCGAGTAACCCGATTACCGAATTCGTAGGTGGAATCAATGCGTCTCGTGCTGTTCCGACATGGTGAGGCAGAGTCCTACGCCGAGAGTGATTCCTTGCGCCAGCTCACACCGGCTGGATCAGCCGACAACCGTAAGGTGATAGCGAAACTGAGAGATACTATAGAAATTCCACGGGAGATTCTGTGTAGCCCCTATCTGCGCGCTAAACAGACTGCGACAGACTTGATTTCGGGTATTCCCGGACTTAGATTTCAAGACTACGAATTGCTCGTACCCACTACCAAGTGTACACAGCTCTTAAGCACACTGGCTGAGCGCTTGAACGCAGAGCCACAGGCTTCACTTATGCTGGTTGGCCATAATCCACTGCTATCTGACTTGCTGTGTCTGCTGCTTGATGGGCAAACAACTGGGAATCGACACTTGGGTACCAGCAATATCGTTAGTTTATCGCTTGAAGTCATGGCGCCTGGCTGTGCAGAATTGGAGTCATGGATTACCCCCGATTAGACACTATGCAACAAAAGATTCTCATTACTCTATTCACTATCGTTGGATCGATTAGCGGTGCCGCTTTCGCGCAGGGAGATGATCATCCGCTGATAAACCGATTTCCCGATTCCGAAGTGGTGGACGTGGAATTTGTCGAGGACGCCAACTACCGTCTGGTGCTGGGAACTTTGCAGCGCACTCGCGGTGTTGTGGTGCCGGAAAACTCTGAGCGACTCAGAGGTGACGTGACGAAGTTACGCTATGAAATCTCTCAGGAATTCAATGGCGATGATGTTTTCGAGTTTTTCCAACAGCAATTCAACGCCAGTGGATATGAGTTGTTGTTTACCTGCAGTGGGCGCGAATGTGGTAGCAGTAATTATTGGGCTAATGACATTTTCCGTAATCGTGTTCTGTATGGGCCCGAGCGCAATCAGCATTTTATGGCCTTGCGTGCAGGCGATGCCCATTTAGTTCTCTACATCATTACCCGCGGCAATCGGCGTACCTATGCATATCTTGAAATCGTGGAAGAAGAGGGCGCCGTTCCGGAAATCAATCTACCCACATCTGAACTGCTCGCCTCGATTGCCGAGACTGGCAGCGTTGCTATCCCAGGTCTGTCATTTATAAATGACAGACAACTCGAAGACACACAAGTACTGGTAGACATAGCCAGTGAGTTAGCTGGAAATGCTGAATTGCAGCTCTATGTGGTCGCACATTTAAGTGGAACCCAGGAGTTGGAGCAGTTGTTGAATCGCTCAACGGCCAGAGCGCAGACTGTGCGCCAACAGCTGATAAATCTGGGCGTGGAATCCAGCAGGCTGATAGCTAGAGGATTGGGACCCTTGGCGCCTTCCTGTGCCGGAGATAACTGCAGAGAGCGGGTTGAGTTAGTCCTTCGCTAGCCGGAATTAACGGAGCAGGGAGAGAAACTCATTGCGTGTTGTTGCGCTGTTTCTGAATGCACCCAACATACAGGATGTGGTCATTACCGAGTTCTGTTTTTCGACACCCCGCATCTTCATGCACATGTGTTCAGCTTCTATTATCACTGCAGCACCAGCAGCGTTTGTTTGTTCAACAATGCAATTGGCAATCTGACTTGTGAGGTTTTCCTGAATCTGCAGGCGTCGGGCGAACACGTCTACGATGCGCGCAATCTTCGACAGGCCGATGACTTTGCCTTCAGGAAGATATGCAACATGGCACTTTCCTATAAATGGCAGCATGTGATGCTCGCACATCGAGTAAAGTTCGATATCTTTGACGATAATGATTTCATCATTATCCGAAGGAAACAGGGCGCCATTGACAACTTCATCGATGTCCATGGAATAGCCTTGAGTAAGGAATTCCATAGCCCTGGCGGCCCGTTTTGGCGTGTCCAATAAACCGGCACGTTCAGGATCTTCGCCGATGGCTTTCAGAATTTCTAAATAAGCCTGTTCCATATTATTCACTCACTAATCGATCAAAAGGGTGCCAAATATACGCCTTTGCTATCGACCCCCTACTTAACAACCGCGCTAAAACTACGATAAACCATTGGAGAGGTAAAGGTTTACTGTCTAAATCGCTGCTTATCAATACTCGAGAAAAACTCAATATCAACAATGCGACTTGCTGACTATATCGATAAAACCGCCGAACTATTTGCGAAAGCTGATTTGCATTTCGGCCATGGGACAGACAATGCAGTCGATGAGGCGGTTTATCTGGTGTATTCAGGTTTAGGTATAGATTTCGCGGAAGACTTTCATCACTCAAGGCGTGTACTAAGTACGCCAGAGCTGCATATCTTGGATGAGTTTGTGAGACGTCGTATCGAATCCCGTGAACCGGTTGCCTATATTGTAGGTGAGGCATGGTTTTGTGGACTTCCGTTTTTCACCGATGAACGCGCGCTGATTCCGCGTTCTCCGATAGCGGAGTTGATTGAAAACCGGTTCTCTCCGCTGCTTGCATCACCACCGACTTCGATCCTGGATATGTGCACCGGGGGAGGTTGCATCGGCATAGCATGTGCACTGCAGTTTCCAGAGGCTAAAGTTGATCTGGTCGATATTAGTGAAGCAAGTCTGGAATTAGCTAGAAAGAATAGTGATCGACATGGCACCTCTGACCGGGTACGGGCTTTGCAATCCAATTTGTTTTCTGAGATCGATCGGCGGTACGACTTGATCGTTGCAAATCCGCCCTATGTGTCAAAACAAGAGATGCAATCGCTTCCTCCTGAATATCTGCATGAGCCTCGCCATGGTTTGGAGTGTGAAGACGAAGGCCTTGCTCTGTCGCTGCAGATTCTGCGGCAAGCGGAGTTTTATCTGACAGCAGAAGGGATACTGGTTATGGAAGTCGGCAACAGTGATGAAGCCCTGCAGAAGCGCTTAAGCAAGCTGCCAATGCTGTGGCTGGAGTTTGAGTTTGGTGGTCATGGCGTGATGGCAATCACTTCACAGGAACTGGTGAAGTTCAGAGAGGCCTTGAATTAGTGTACAATGCACGCCTTTTTTGGCCAGCCAATCCCCGCATCAGTTAGGCGCCACCCTCAAGTCAGGTGCACCATGTCAGGTAATAGTTTCGGTAAGTTGTTCACCGTGACCAGTTTCGGTGAAAGCCATGGTCCTGCACTCGGCTGTGTTGTCGATGGCTGCCCGCCTGGTTTGGAGTTGAGCGAAGCTGATATGCAACGAGATTTGGACCGCCGTAAACCTGGTCAATCCCGTTTCACCACTCAGCGCAGAGAAGACGACGCGGTCAAAATTCTTTCCGGAGTATTCGAAGGTAAAACGACTGGTATGCCAATCGGCTTGATCATTGAAAACACCGATCAGCGACCGAAAGACTACAGCAAGATCAAAGATCAGTTTCGTCCAGCCCATGCTGACTTCACCTATTACAAGAAGTATGGCATCAGGGATTATCGCGGAGGTGGCCGCTCCTCGGCTCGTGAGACTGCCATGCGAGTTGCAGCGGGTGCCATAGCGAAGAAGTACCTAAAGCAGCGGTGCGGTCTACAAATAGCTGGCTATTTGAGTCAGCTGGGACCAATCGCTATCGAACAGGTGCAGCTGGATCAGGTGGAGCAGAATCCTTTTTTCTGTCCTGATCCCGGCAAAGTGGCGGAAATGGAAGAGTATATGGCTGCACTCAGTAAAGAAGGTAACTCTATCGGGGCGAAGATCAGCGTTCAGGCTACTGGCGTGCCGGTGGGCCTCGGAGAGCCCATATTCGACCGTCTTGATGCGGACATCGCGAAAGCCATGATGAGCATCAATGCGGTCAAAGGGGTGGAGCTTGGCGCGGGGTTCGATGCTGTGAGCCAAAAAGGCACCGAGCACCGGGATGAAATCGGGGCTGAGGGTTTCCACAGCAATAATGCGGGTGGCGTGCTAGGCGGTATCTCCAGCGGCCAGGATATCCTGGTGAATCTGG
>JANQJM010000114.1 GCA_028281635.1 Pseudomonadales bacterium
GGCGGGGAACAAGGGCAATATGTGTTGGAAGGTGCCTTAGGTGGCGCACTTTCTGAGACTCTTAGCGCAAGAATAGCAGTACGCGGCGCCGGGTCCGATGGTGTTATCTTATCGCAAGCGAACCGGGAGCCCGCTCTTGATCCTGAAGACTTTGGTGCCAGGGTGAGTTTCCTGTGGCAACCCGGACAGAACACGGAAGTATTGTTTATTGCTGAACAACAAGATCAGGAAGGCAGAACCGGCCTGGAAATTCCACGGCCATATACCGAACCGCCCTTACAGAATATCGCGCCAGGTTTACAATCAGGTGAAAGCGAACAAGCGAGATACTCGCTCGAAATCAACCACGATTTTAGTAGTTTTGCATTCTCTTCAGTCACGTCACACACAACAAATGACACTGAATTTCGAGGTTGCCAAAGTGCTGACCTCGCGGCCGTGCTCTATCAGTTTCCAGCAGAAGTATGCCAAGAGGTCTCCTCGGTTTACGACACTCTCAATCAGGATTTTCGCCTGACTTCTCTGGCTGGAAGCGATATGCGTTGGGTGATCGGCGTTAACGCCAGTCAAATTGATCGCAATTACGATAATGCTATCCCTTTATTTGGCAATGATAACGATCGCGAGTTTGAAACTGAGAGTGTGGCCATTTACGGTGAGGTCAGCTATCCCTTTGCAGACCGTTGGTCGATCACTGCAGGTACGCGTTTTACTTCGGAAGACAAGGAATACGATGGCGTGTTCTTTTTCGGACCATCTCAGGTAGGCCAGGACCGACGTACTTTATCGGACGACTATTGGACTGGCCGCCTGGCTCTTGGATTTGAAGTCAATGAAAACACAAATCTGTATGGTGTGATCGCGCGCGGATACAAGTCTGGAGGGTTCACAGATTTCACAACACAAGTTGCCGATGGTGAACCTCTGAAACCCGCAGAAGTTGAAAGTTTTGAATTTGGAGTGAAGGGATCAAACAGTAGTGGGCAATTCAGCTACAACGGCGCCATATTTTTTAATGCCGTAGAAGATGATCATCTGCTGGGCTACGATCCGAACACCTTTGCTGCACAGGGGCTCAATACAGACACAGAAAGCAAGGGTGTTGAAGTCCAGGGGAACTGGCTACCTAATGAGTACTGGGCATTCACATTAGGCTTTAGTTACACAGACGCAGAAATCGAGTCATCGGTTCTCGGCGCTTCAGGGGGCGATGTTCAGGCGGGCAATTCGGTGCCTGATGTCGCACCCTGGAATGGGCTGGCACGTGTGAACTATACGACACCACTCCCGAGGTTGTCTTCTTCTGCAGAATTGGATGTCCTGGTTTCATATCGCTTTTTAGATACTCGCGCAGCCAATCCACAGAACCAGATTGATCTCAGTTCCAATCGGAAAATGGACCTTCAGGTAATGTTACGTAATGGCAATTTTGAGTACGCAATCTGGGGTGACAACCTATTGGATGAGCGCAATGAGCTTTATGCCTATTTTTATGGGCCAGGTATCGTAACGGGGGCGCTAACCCGTGATCGCACATTCGGTGCATCCATCGCCTATCGTTTCTAAGCTGTTGCCGTAGAGTGCAGGCTTATTTGCTACATCTTTGAACGTGCATCCGCTTCAAAAGGAGACTAACGATGTCAGGACTTGTTGTTAAAGGCCTTACCAAAACCTACAAAAATGGAAAACGAGCTCTAAATGGCGTCGACCTTGAAGTTGGTCCAGGCCTGTATGGTTTATTGGGACCGAATGGAGCTGGTAAGAGTACCTTGATGCGTACCCTGGCCATGTTGCAAACCCCGGATCAGGGAACAATTACATTGGACGGAGTCGACGTATTGAAGGAGCCCGACTATCTCAGGAAGCGATTGGGCTATCTCCCGCAGCAGGTTGGTGCTTATCCCGGCGTCACCGCTCGAAACTTATTGTCTCGATTTGCCTGGCTCAAGGGCCGTACAAACCAGACAGAGCGCGACGCTGAGGTTGATAGTCTGTTAGAGCGAGTCAATCTCGAAGATGCGGCAGAACAGGAAGTGGCAACCTATTCTGGCGGCATGATGCGCCGATTCGGGATTGCGCTTGCTTTGCTTGGAGCGCCTCGTCTTTTGATCGTTGATGAACCAACCGCCGGACTTGATCCAGCCGAGCGCAACCGATTCCATCGTGTATTAGCCGATGTGGCTTCTGACAACATTGTTTTGTTGTCGACTCATATCGTTGAAGACATTGAGAATCTTTGTTCAAGACTGGCAATTCTCGCTGATGGGATCATCGTTGCAGAAGGCACTCCTGAGGGTCTTTGCGAATCACTGCATGGTTCGCTATGGACCCGTGTTGTGCCGCGAGGAGAACCGTTGCCGACTGCACTGCACATGAAGGCTGCTCCCGGGGGAACGCGTGTGGTAGTCGAAAGCAGCAGTTCTCCTGGCCCGGACTTTGTACCCCATACGCCGTGTCTCGAAGATATCTACTACCGTGCGCTTGGAGTGGAGGAGGCAAAAGCGGCATGAATCAATCACGCGTCATTGCGAAAGAAGCCTGGACTGAGATTGTTTTCGGACTAAAAAGTGGCGTTGTGTTCCTGACGTTTTTTGGTTTGGTGGGTTACCTACTGCTTGTGCTCACCAATGCAGACTACCTGCAGCAGATGGGTTCGGTTGATGTGCCGAGAAACGCAGCCAACCTTATTTACATGATGAGTTCAGGCGACACATTTTTCCTGTTCTTTGCCTGGGCCTGGGTTTTTGCTCAGCCAATTGTTCGTGATCGGCAAGCATTGCTTCACGAAGTGGTATTAACAACCCCGGTTTCCCTTCGCGCTCTATTGGTCGGACGTTATCTCGGCGCCCTGGCCGTAGGTTTAATGTTAGGGTTTTCGCAAATAGTGGGCTTTCTGATTTCTCCACTGCTGGAGACATTCGGATTTGTTCCTGCGGGTTCCTTCGGGCCCACACCGGTAGTGGTGATGCTCTGGTCATCCTTGCTCTTCATTTTAATTCCAACTGCTGGCATGGGCGCACTCTATTATACGCTCGCGTTAAAGACTCGTAGCAGTTCGGGCCCATTTGCCGCCTCTGCGGTATTAATCGGCATCTGGATGCTCGCTCAGGTCGTGCTTAGCGAAGGTGGGATATTCTTAAACCTCGCTTCTGTGATCGACCCCTCGGGGTTTGGCGAAGTCGATCGTCTGAACAAAGGCTGGACGCCCAATGAGAAAGCCACAATCATCTACCCGTTGACCACACCATTTGTCCTGAACCGGCTGCTCTGGGGATTCTTGCCACTGTTGTGGTTCGTTTGGGAACTTCGAAAAGTTTCGCGTGAAGAGCTGATACAGGACAAGTCTTCCGCAATTACTAACCGTCAGATTGAGAATTTCAGAGCTCCTCAAACCTCACAACATCGCGATGTGAGTTCGCCGCTGGAAATAAATAACTACGACTGGCGGCGTACGCTTTTGGCTGAGACACGTTGGCAGCTTTCGATGCTGTTTACGGGAAGGACCTTTTATCTGTTGCTAATTGGTCTCTCAATCATGACCACCGCCTCGGGGTTAGTAAACGGCTTGAACCACGCAGACGGTCCGTTTGAAGCCCGGCCAGAGTACACCCTTCCTCTGCTAAATGAATCAATGTTTTTGGTTATTGCGTTTATCGCTGCTGCCCTGGTGGGGCAAGTGCTGCGTCGTGATCATCGCGCAGGCATTGTTGAAATACTGGATGCCGCGCCGGTGCCGTTCTGGGTGACCTTTATAGCCAGGCTCGCTGCTATTGTTGCGCTCACATTCGCCTTATTGTTAACGCCTGCAATTGGGTCAATTGTGTTGGCACTGATTGATGCACCCCATGCATTCAATTTGGTCACTACCTTGATATACCAAACTCTAATCGTTGGCCCGGCGCTCGCCGAATTGGTTGCAGTGACAGTGTTGGTACATTGTTTAATCAGGAAAACAGGAACTGCGTATGCCGCTTCGATGTTGGCAACTTTTATCATGGTTGTTAATCATGAAGCCGGCCTCGTAACCTATCCTCCACTTGAATTTGGCATAACAGCACATATCAGCTACTCATTGCTCACAGGGTGGGGCGTTTGGATGGAACGGCTGTTGTTGGGAGATGCGTTTAAGTTTGCGATAGTCTTCACGCTGCTGGGCATTGCAGCGATGTTACAGATTCAGGGATTAGATAGTCGCTTAAGTCATGGCGCAAGAGCCTTGCGCGCGAGGTTTAAAACCCCGATTGGCGCAGCTACAGTGGTTAGTCTTATTGCATGCGTATTCCTCTACTCGGTTCTGGACAGTCGATTTCGTGAAGTCGGTGGCTACCAAAATCGAAACCAGGAACTGGCGCAAAGAGCTGCTTGGGAACAAAGTCTATCTGGTGCAGCGGGGTGGTCTGTGGATGGAGGCACCTTACAGATAACGGTGGATACTGAAAAGGGTATTGCCGAAGGAAATTGGCGTCTCGATGGTGTTCGTTCCAATAATCAAAGGCTTCATTTGGAAGTACCGGACGATCTTGAATTTCAAAATGTTGCAGTAGCAGGCGTTCCCACTGCAGTAAAACAGGTCGATCAGCATGCTGTTATTTCGCTCGCCCCCTGTGCTAGCGATGCCTGCCAATTGGAGCTTGAGTTTAGTGTGACTTCACCGGGTTGGGATGCAGAAGGCGAACAGCGTTGGTTGGAGGCAGCCGGGGTTTGGGCAGATGCAAGCCAACTGGCGCCGCGCTTGGGTATCGATTCGAATAAATTAATTCTTGCTACTGCAGACAGGTCTCGATTTGGACTGTCAGATCAGGAAGCAACGTTTCCACCGCTCGCTTTGCAGTCGGCTGCGGGGATTGCTCCAAGCGGTGACTGGGATCTTGAAGTCGTTATTGACGGAGAAGAATTCCTGACTGAACGAATGGAAGGAGCACTGGATTTCGTCGTGTTTGAATCTGCGCGAGCGATTCCGTACTCCACCGAAGAAATCACTGTTTTCCAGGATAGAACTAGAAGAGTGCAAGCGGAATATGTGGCTGCAGATGCTCAAGCGATGAATGCCTGTGTATCGCGTCGATTGGGCGAAGATTCTAATCTGCAAACTATTGCTCAACTGCCAAGAGGTATGGGTGAAACGCGATTCGCTGCCACGACTATGTTGCTCGCGGAAGAACCCCACTGGGAAGCCACTGAGTCTGGGACCAGTCGCTGGCGTCGGCAATCTGTCATGGCATCGACCATTGCACATGGAGTCCTTGCGGCACGTCTGGGTCTTAGACAGAACGAAGGCGCGCAAGCGTTTGTCTCCGGTATCTCGGGCGCGATTGGTTATCTATGCGCTGGCGATGAAAATGACGTCGACGCAGTTGTGCGATTGCTTGAACGGGCCTCAGAGCGAATAAACCGTGCGCTTTCTTCATCGGAGTCACCGATAGCCGAAGTTGCACTGGATACAAATGAAGATTGGTTAGACGAGTATGTTGCTGCAGCTTATGTGCATTGGGTTGCTAACTCCAGTGCAGCATCACTCCAGACAATGTTCGCAACGATTGAACAAACAGAATCCGTCCGACAGGGATTGAATGACTTTGGCGGGCGGGAGTTTGCGGAACAGGTTCTGGGCATTCCAAACTCTGTCGAGCTTGCAGTGACAGACGCGTATCCGAATCGAATTTCGATTGAGCGATTTATCTGGGCTGCAGGCGGTTGGAGTGAAGACGGAGAAGGTAGTGAAGCCATCGGGTTAAGTGAAAACTCGTCTGGCTATATAGTTGCCAATACAGTGAGCCCCGAGAGCCAGGTTCCTGCACAAGACTCTGCGGTTGCACTTGCGAACGCCACCGCTTTCGAGCGCAGTCCAAACAATAACAGGATTACTCCTAAGGAATAGCAAGGCGCCAGGCTGGCTGAACCTGTAGATAGTGCTCGCTGACATAAAGTAAGAGCGTACATAGGAGTTTCTTTGCTAATGCCACGTTACGATTATCTATGTGAAGACAATGGTCGCATTGTTGAGGTGACGCACAGTATGAGCACCAAAGTATCCAGTTGGGGTGAGTTATGTGACCTCGCTGAGATTGATCCAGGAAGCACATCAAGGGAGGCAGTAGTGCAAAAAGTCTTTAACAGTGCTCCCATGATAAATACTCCTATGAGCAATGCGCAGCTAAAGAATCTTGGCTTTACTAAGCTGGAAAAACGCTATGACGGGACATATGAAAATGTAACTAGGACTGGAACCGAGAAGCGTTTCCTGGATCCGAAAGATCCCAGCTCATTGCCCCACCTTCACAAGAAAATCACAGACTAGAAATACTACTTATTTGCCTGCTTTCAGATTGAAATTTCACCTGTACCATATGGAATGTTTGCTCTGATTGCTGATGAACCGTAGTAATTGCTTGAAATGTAGTGGAATCACATTAATGATTCTGCAGTGCTTTGGCCGGTAGCATCCAGCCGAAGTGTTTCAGGAGGCCCAAACAAGCAATCCCGATTTCTTATTTTGTAAACTTGATAAACGGTCATAAATTATGAAACTAAAACTTAAGAATTACCTCTCATTTTGTCTGCTGGTTGTTTTTCTCAGCGGCTGTTCACAAGAAACAGAAACAGCCGTGACGATTGGAGAAACTCAAACGGCAGATACGAGTGAGCAAACAGCAACTGGAGAAACTGAACAGGAGTTGATTGCCCGTGCGCTCGAAATACATGATCGTGTGCTCACGTTTGACTCCCATGCAGATACGCCGTTACGCATGATTGAGCCGGGTTTTGATATGGCCGTGCGTCACGATCCGAACGAAACTGGCTCGAAAGTAGACTACCCCCGAATGATTGAGGGCGGATTGGATGCCATTTTTTTCGCCGCATTTGTTGCGCAAGATATTCGCGATGACGAGGGCAATAGTCGAGCAAAGGCCCTGGGTCTACAAATGATCGATGCCGTAGTGGCCTCTGCGGAAGAGAATTCGGACATCGTGGGCATTGCCCTGGATCCTGACGATGCTTACGAGTTAGAAGATGCCGGTAAAAGAGCCATCTATATTGCTGTCGAGAACGGTTATCCAATTGGCAACGATATCTCTAATGTGGAGCTTTTTTATGATGCAGGGGTTCGCTATATCACCTTAGTCCACTCTTCCAATAATGATCTGGCAGACTCTGCGACTGATCCCAATGGACCTGAACATGAAGGGCTGAGTGCTTTGGGTGAAGAAGTGGTCAGAGAAATGAATCGCCTTGGCATTATGGTCGATGTATCCCATGGTAATGATGACGTTTTCTATGACTCCATTGCTATCTCAGAAGCACCCATCATTGCGAGTCACTCCAATGCGCGGGCCGTAACCGACCACCAACGTAATATGACTGATGAAATGTTGAGGCTGATGGCAGAAAACGGCGGTGTGGTGCAATTGACCATGCTGTCCAGTTATCTACGAGACATCCCGGAAAATCCTGAAAGAGACGCTGCCCTGGCTGAACTGCGTGCCAATGCCAAACCTGCCATTGAAATGACTGAGGAAGAACGGCTGGCCATGCGACAAGCCTTCAGTGAAATTAGTCGACAGTATCCCGATCCATCGGCCACTGTTGAACACGTGGTAGATCACATTGACCACATCGTGGAAGTGGCGGGTATCGACCATGTAGGAATCGGTTGTGACTTCGATGGTGGGGGCGGCATCGAAGGAATATTCGATGCGAGTGAAGTCATGAATATCACTATTGAGCTGGTGAGACGCGGGTATACAGAAGAAGAGATAGAGAAAATTTGGGGCGGTAATTTGATGCGTGTCTTCAGGGAAGTGCAGGCCGTTGCAGAAAGATTGCAGGCCTAAAGCAAATTTTCGGTGCTAAATCTTAGAAAATTCCGAAATAGTCTGCTCACAGTATTTCTGTTGGGGCAGTGCCTGATCGCTCAAGCACATCCATTGAGGCTGTCACTAAGTGAGATTGAGTACAGCTCTGATCAACAGCTTCTGACTATAAGTCTCAGGCTGTTCCTGATGGATGTGCGTGAGGCCCTTCTATTTGATCCGGACGACACCAGATTGGCTTTTTGTCAGCCTAATGAATCCCCGCAAGCAGAACGACTACTGATGAGATACCTCAACCAGTTTTTCTACATTAAGGCGAATGGAGAGCAAATCGATCTTCAAATCAAAAGCAAGAGGCTCAATGGGGAAGGTGACAACACAGCACTGGGTGTGCTTTTTGAATATCGACAAGAGCAGCCACTGACCTCACTGGAAATAAAAAACGCTGTCTTTACCGATCTCTTTTTTGATCAAAACAACATCATCTATCTGCATGTAAACGGAGATTCCAAATCTTTCATGCTTAATAAAAAAACGCCGGTTCATGAGCTGACATTCTGATATGCAATCGTTCCCTTTTTACATCCAATTGGGATTCGAGCACATATCTGATCTAGCTGGGTACGATCACATACTGTTTCTCGTTGCGCTTTGCGCGGTCTACAAAATCGAGCAATGGAAAAACATCGTTATCCTGGTGACGGCCTTTACAGTAGGCCACAGTATTACTCTAGCACTGGCGGCCTTAGGCACACTGACAATCCCCTCAAGCATTATTGAGTTTCTTATCCCGACTACAATTCTACTTACTGCCATCCACAATGTACTGAGCCGCCCATCTTCAGAACAACCCAAAAAAATGGGCCGAAACTATGCCATGGCTCTGTTTTTCGGATTTATCCATGGCATGGGTTTTTCAAATTACTTCCGAGCCCTGTTAATGGGTGACTCCTCCGTCGTCGTGCCATTGTTGGGATTTAATCTCGGCATTGAGCTGGGCCAGCTATTGGTGGTGGCCGTTATCGTCGGAAGCTCATTCCTGTTTCTCAATATAATTGGCGTCAAACATCGAGATTGGAATGTGTTTGTCTCGGGTGCTGCGGCTGGAATGTCCCTGATGTTGATGATCGAAACCAGGTTTTGGTAGTCACTGACTTCTCTGATTAAATCAAAGGGGTCAGGTTACGTTGGTCAATTCTGATCTATTAGCCCTGTTCCGCTTGTTCGAACCACTTAATGACTTGGTTAAGATAGGCCTTGCCGTACTTAGTGGTGAATTCTCGAGTGCTGCGGTCCGATGGATTTCGGAGTGCGGCAATCCGTTTGCGTGCATACTCGGGTGTCAGGTCGATGTTGCAACGCCCGGTAATGGTCTGGCGCCACTCTTCGTAACTCTGAAAATAGAAATCGGCTTGATCATTCATGATGCATTGAATCCATTGAAGCAGACTCGAAACGTATCGAAGACCTTGAATAAATCAAAAGGTCAGACATCTTAAATACAATCGAGTCCAGTTTTAGTTAGTGAATCCCTTTTGATTCGGTGTTTCAGGTACCACAAAACGTCTGATACACCTGTTCATCAAGGTCAGGAGGATCGATAAAATGTTGGTGATTAGTCGATACAGTGTAGGGGCTTTTCAAAGCTTCCCACATCTCAGCAACAGGCTCACAGTCTCCATTGTTTGCATGGTCGATTACTCTCTCAATCTGATGATTGCGCGGAATTACTTTCGGGTTAACTTGATCCATCTGTGAGAAATCTGGGGCTTGGTCTTTCCATCTCGCTAGAAAAGATTCCAGATCGGAATTCTCCGTGTAGAAACCCTTGTCACCTTCGTAAAGGTTTCTAAGATTGGAAAAACCCAATGTGAAATCGAGCGAATGGGTTTCGAGGTAACGCAAGAAGTCAGTGATTAAAGTCTCACTGCTGGAGTCCGATTCTGCGAGCCCCAGTTTTCGAGCGAATGTCTGATGAATCAGGCTTGCAAAGCTTGAAGAAATGTCGGCCAGTGCTTCTTTTACCTTTGTTGCAGACAATTTCTGATCATCTGCGATCAGAGGCAGCAGACAGTCCGCAAAACAATAAATGTTCCACTCTGCTATGGCCATCTGATTTCCATAAGCATAGCGCCCCTGTTGGTCAATTGAGCTAAAGACCTTCATAAACTTGAAATCGTCAAGAAACGCACAGGGGCCATAGTCTATGGTTATTCCAGCCATCGAACAGTTGTCTGTGTTCATGACTCCATGGATGAATCCAACCCCGTACCATTGGGCAACGAGATCTCCCTGTCGCTTTGCGAATGCTCTCAGTAGTTCAAGACAACGATCTGGAAGTTCTGAGCAAGCAATCTCTGGGTAGTGGCGCTTAATTGTGTAGTCGCAAAGTAGTTCCAGTGCTTGCAGGTCGTCACGATGATGGAAGTACTGGAAAGTTCCAACTCTTAGATGGCTTTCGCACAAACGGGTAAGGATAGCGCCTGGTTCTGGCCCATCTTGCCGATAGACCATCTCCCCAGTAGCCACCACACTGAGAGACCGCGAAGTAGGAATGCCGAGAGCGTGCATCGCTTCGCTGACCAAAAATTCGCGAATGGCTGGTCCAATCGGGCTTCTTCCATCACCGCCACGAGAAAACTTGGTTCTCCCAGAACCTTTAAGCTGAAGGTCGAGATCCTTTATCTCCCCAAGTAGATGGGCCCGCCCATCGCCAAGTTGGGGAACGAAATGACCAAACTGAGACCCAGCATAGGCCTGAGCAATTGGCTCGGATCCAGGTAGAAGCGTCTGTCCGGACAATACCTGGGCGATTTCAGCTTCATTAGAGAACACCAGACCTAGCTCTTCCGCCAGGTCGGCATTGAATAGCACGAGCTCCGGGGCAGGGAATCTCTCTGGATTCGTTCTTTGATAGAATCGCTCAGGAAGGTCAGTGTATGAGTGAGTTAGCACTGCCTTATCATTACTCCGTGTATTGCAATAAGAAATGAAAACATTACTTCAAGATTCATGGCATGTAAGCCAGTCTACATGTTTCTCTGCAAAAGCCACGGAGCGGGGCAAAGTGTGCTCCAGTGACCACTTGCTGTTGGTCAGGCTTAAACGGCCTTCTTGATGTTTGGCAGCGCCATTTTTCGCTTCTTCATCATCGATCAACTCACCAAGAGGGCATGCACAGCCAAGAAAGAAGACATTCTCTCCTGCTAATTGACATGCAATTCGCCTCGCTTTCAACATCTTTGGCGAGGCAGTAAAGCGGTCTTGTTCTGGGCACCACAATCCGCCGTAAAACAGAATATCCCCTTCGACAAACTTATATCCATCTTGCAGAAGTTTTGAACTAAGTTGATTCAATCGGCCTGTGCAGTCTATGACCAGGTCTACTTCTAAGGATTCGGTAGTTGTATTCAGCTCTATCAGGTCAGGTTGTTGAGCGAGAGAAACGAGCCTATCAGGAACCATCCTTAATAGCGCTACAGATTTTTTCCATAAACCGGTGGGTAATTCTAGTGGCGACTCGCCCTTCCAAAAGACTTCGATGATACCCCCAGAGTGACCATATCTCCGTTTATTATTGAAGAAAAACTCTCTGAGCTCCGTAGTGCGTTGGCCGATCCAATACACAAGCTTTGGTAATGCCGGATTTTCTCGATGAAAGCCATAAAGCTTGTTTGGATAAACTGTCGGTAGAATATACTCCAGCACACAGTTCGCGGTATCCCCATCCCCAATGACTGCGATTGTCTTTCCGCTTGTCGTTTCGATGAAGTTTCTATCTTGGTAGCATTTTGCAATGAAGTCGTCACCAAAGATAACGTTTTTAGCTGGCTGTGAGTTTATGTATGACGTCTTATTGGGGTCGCCCATGCCATTGGCAATTACCACGCTTTCCGCCAAGAATTCACCCTGTTCAGAGTTCAGGGAGTAACCATCATCAGTTTTGCGAATACCATTGACTTCAAAATCGAAGACGATGTCGGCATCGCTATGTAAAAGCACCATCACAGCAAGCTCGAAAATATGTTTAGCGGTGGGAAACGTTTTCTCCTGGAGCTCATCGAAGTCGCTAGCCTGGACAAAGTGGCCAGGAATTACGTTTGAGTTCAGGTCGACTTGGCGATAGGTTGGCGAGTTTAAAACAAGAGAATCTCCCAGCTCAGCGAAAGTTGAACTAACCGTCGATGTTTTTTCTACTATCAGCACGCTCGCTGCGCTATTTCTTTTTCTGAGTGTGTACAGATAGGTGGCTGCATGAATTCCCGCCCCGATCAGAATAACGTCGTATCTTTTACGATGCTGCAGGTTTTTGTTTTTTAAGTATGCAAGCGCAGTATCAACGTATAGCCTTCTATCATCCTTGTGATATATAAACTCTTTTACTTGATCAGCGAGAGATACACAGCTCGAGTCTTGCAGATTCCCACTTTCTTTTAGAAAGGTTTTGATTAACTCATGGCTCCTGCCAAAGATCTCTGATTCGAAGTTAGGGTGCTGCGTCCGCTTAGGGTTCGGCAGCAGTTCAAACAGCAGTTGATCATTTGAATGATCAAATAGTTTCATTGAAGTCTCGTTTTTATAGCGGAGGAATTCGTCCGAGTATGCTTGCGCGCAAACTCGGTGGCCGCTCAGCGCGGGGAAGCTCGCCGTCAGCTGCTGCAAGGTAACGCCGCAAACAGTCTAGGATATCTTCCACACTAGTATCAGCCTGTTGATCGCCGAAAAGGTAAGTCCAGCGTTCCTTGCTGGCCAGCGCGATAGCACAGGGCCTCGGGCAGAGGCTCATGCACTCGACTGGTACTACCTCTACACATTCTCTGAGTGGGTCAGTTGCTATGGCAGCAGCCAGTCTTGCATGAAGTTGATGACCCGGTCGTTCCTCGGCAGGTTCACGAGGGATAGTGCTGGGCCGGCAGGATGTGCAAACATGCAGTCTACAGCGCGCTTGGCTAAAGCCATCTGGCGAGTGTACTTCCTGATTCGACATGTTTCCGGTGTTTCCGCTTAGTCTCTATATAGCAACTTTGAATGCAAGATTTCCTGGCCACTGGATTCGCGTGGAATTGTCACCTGTTATTGGAGTGCAGGGCCAAGTTGTGTGACTGAGTTTGATCAATTTTTCAGCTTAGCAGGTGGCGATGGTGCAGGAACGGTACGCAGATCGTTCCGACACCGTGCTAAGCAAAAATTCAGCCATTGCCGAAATGGCGCTCGTTTTTCTCATATCGTTCCTGGACTTCCAAGCACATAGTGGCGATCGGCCGCGCCTCGAGTCGACTGAGCCCGATTTCTTCGCCGGATACCTCGCAGTAGCCGTAGGAACCGTCAGAAATGCGATCCAGCGCGGCGTCTATTTTGCGAATCAGTTTGCGTTCCCGGTCACGAGTTTTCAGCTCTAGTCCGAATTCGGCCTCCTGGGTCGCACGATCGTTTGCATCGGGAAAGTTTCCAGCTTCGTCCTGCAAGTGGTGGATTGTTCGATCCACTTCCTCCATGAGTTCATGTTTCCAGTTCTCAAGGATTGTGCGAAAGTGCTGCAGCTGACCGTCGCTCATATATTCTTCGTTTTTCTTAGGTTTGTATGGCAGAACACCATAAATGGTGCCGTCGGATGCGCTGGCTTTTGCTGTCCTGGTCTTGCTCCGGGCAGATGTCTTACTGGTTTCTTTGTTCGGGGTCATCGAAGTCCTCGTCTGGTTCATTCAAAGATGCAATGCTTGGGGTTTTCGGGCTCCAGGAGATTGCACTGGCAGTGCACTTGATCACTGCGCTCTTTATGGAAGTAGGGGCATTTGCCCGCACTGACTTAAAGTTGCGTTGGATTGGGGGCGTCACCATAGACGTCCTTTGGATCAAAGGATTTTTCAGATTCGGTGAACGCGAGTCTGACTGCTCCATCGGGATAATCGCCAGGCTCAACCGAGCGATAGAAGCAGGAACGGTATCCAACATGACAGCTGGCACCTGAACCGGCAACCTTGACTCGGAGCCAGATGGCGTCCTGATCGTCGTCGATGCGCAGCTCCACCACTTCCTGGATGAGGCCGCTGGTTGCACCTTTGTGCCAGAGGCACTGTCGGCTTCGGCTCCAATAGTGAGCTTCGCCGGTCGCGATTGTTTGCTGTAACGCCCCGCCATTCATATAACCTAACATCAGCACTTCGCCAGTATTGGCATCGCTGGTGATGCAGGGGATCAGCCCGTCCGCATCAAACTTGGGCGCCAGGGCGAGGCCTTCTTCGACTTGCTCAATCGATACACGTGCTGCAAAAAGTGCCAGAGTCGCCCTGTTATTCATGATTAACCTTTACCCGCAAGTACGCCTGGTTTTCTGGGCGTAGCCAGCGCTTATTACCGAAAAGCGCAACGTTATAACATAACTTTTATGAGTCGCAAAAGGAATCGACGATACGATGCTCTTACCGCTGTCGTCTCTCAGCAGCGGAGCTGCGGACTAGTAAGGCGATTGGCTCCGGCCGGAAGCAGCGCTGGGTCCGGTGTCATCTTGTTCGATTTTGATTCTTGTAGTCAAAAACAGAAATCGGGCTCTAGCCTCCTACATAGTCAGCATTCAGACAAACGCAGAGGCGTCAAAAAGATGGAGAGATCCATATCGAGAGCTGGCTGCGAGCATCTTTGACTTCCTTGCCGGAGACCATTGCAGGTGTTCGACCCGGCTATCCAGGGTAGTTGAGGTTTTTGGTCTCTGATCGTTTGCAGATTCCCATATAGCGATGTGCCCGTTGCGACAGCCACTTGCAATACTTTTCCCGTTGGCAGTTACAGCAATTGCGCAGATTGCATGATCATGAAATGCGCGCTCAACCGGTGCTCCTTCTTCTGCTCCTTTTCTGTTGAAGGACCAGATCACAAGATCCTTGGTGCCACCAGTCAGCAATCGCTTGCCGCCATTGCTCCAGGTCAATTGCAGGGGTTTGTAGTTGAAGCCGGACATCAGTGAGTCCTTTTTTGTGCGAACACTCCACACATGGGCCGTGTTGTCCTGGCAGCCAGCGACGATAAACTTACCGTCTGGGCTCCAACTCAGGCTCAGCAAAGAACCTTTCCACTTAAGTTCAATAGGCTTCGCTATCGGGTCCAAAGAGTTGTAGATAAGTATTCCTCCATAGCCTGCTATGCCCAATAAGGATCCTTTGGGGTGCCAGGCCATTGCACCAACTGTCCCACCTGGAAACGGGAAACTGGTTTCTACTTCGCCCTGGGGTGAACAAAGTCGCACAATATTCCCTGAGGCGATGGCCAGTTGCTTTCCGTCCCGCCGCCACTTTATGAATTCGATCCAGGGGTTGTCTGACTCTGATTGCAGCGCAATTTCTGACACTTGTTTAATCGAATGCTGGCTATCAATCTCCCACAGCTTTACCAAACCGTTTTGACATCTGCTGGCGAAAACTGGCAGCTTTGGATGCCAGGCTAAAGCAAGGGCACCATCATCATGTGCGGTCCAGCTGGCCACTGGCGTGCCAGTGTTTGCGTCTACCACTAGCACATCGCTATGTATATTGATGACGGCGAGCCATTGGCCGCAAGCTGACCAGTCTAATGCAACGGGAGCCTCTCCAAGATCAGTCTTAAAGACGCAATCCAGGGTTTGGATGTCGGTCATTAACTGAGACAGCTTTTTAGGCCGTCCTCAAGATAGTCCCGGTCGAGCTCACGGCCGATGAAAACGATGCGATTGCGACGTTCTTCATCACCCCAGGGCTCACCAGGCTGGGCGTTGAACAGCATGTGGACGCCCTGGAAAACCATTCTTTTCTCATTTTCAGCGATAGAGACGATACCTTTCATGCGAAAGATATTGGGTCCATGGGTTTGCAGAAGTTGCGAAAACCATCTGTTGAGTTTTTGAGGATCAAAATCGCCTCCAAATTCCAACGCCTCTGAACTCACGGTGTCATCATGGGTATGCCCGGCGTTGAAGTAATGCTCCTCTTCAGGATCGATTTCGTTACCTGTACCATCCAAGACCTTCAGATCGAATTCCTCTGGAGTATGCTGTGTAAAGAGCGCAAACGATCCACCTTGCGATGAGTCGATGTTGATTTCGGCTTCTTGTTCAAGATCAACGTTCCAATGGGTGGTACCTGGACTGATTTTTTCTGTACTTTTAACTTTTACAGGCGATTCAGCCCAATGGCGAAAAACCTTTTCTGCCAGATCTGGTAACTCAACCTGGTCCTGATCCATCAGTGGATAGCACAGCAGCGAAATATCTGGGTCCGGTCCTGTACTGAGGCTCAATGTGTATTCATTATCTGGTAACGAATAAATTCCAGCCCATTCGAAGGGATATTCTGGCTCAAGAAAAGCCTGATTGATGCCCAGGGCCCGATCAAGATCGAAGCCTCCAATGTCCAGCACCTTGGGGATTGAGACATCGGCCATCCTAGCGGGCATGATCGTTGCCATTTTGTTTACCTTTGTGAGCCGCTCCTTCAAATGACCCTGCTGTTCTTCATCGATGAGGTCACACTTGTTTAGAACAATCATGTCTGCAAACGCGATCTGCGCCATCACTTCTTCACTGTCATCGAAGTGCTGTTCTACATGCTTCGCATCCACTAGCGTCACGATTCCTTCCAGGTTGAATTCATCACGAATATCGTCGTCGACATAGAACGTTTGAGCAACTGGTCCAGGATCGGCAAGTCCCGTTGTTTCCAAGACGATCCTGTCGAATTTTTCTCGGCGACGCGCCAGGTTATTCAAGATGCGGATGAGATCGCCACGAACAGTGCAACAGATGCAGCCGTTATTCATTTCGAAAACTTCTTCGTCGGCATTGATAACCATGTCCTGGTCAATACCAATTTCTCCGAACTCGTTTTCAATTACGGCGATTCGCAGTCCATGCGATTCGGATAAAATTCTGTTTAGCAGTGTTGTTTTTCCACTGCCGAGAAAACCAGTCAAAATAGTTACAGGAACCTTGGAATTCATACACAACCTCCTAAATAACAACTAGGTAATGTTTTCCAACCACAGAATCGACTGCATGGAGAACACGCCAATCAGAGACGCAGTAATCTGGGTCGGAAGCCCGACGTTCAGTTCCTTTGAGCGCAGCAGTGGGACAAGATCACTGGCTGCGATGTAGATAAACCCTCCAGCGGTAAATGCCAACATGGCACCTAAGCCCAGTTCCATGAGCTGCGACAGTATGAGTGTGGCAACTGCGCCTGCGATGCACGCTGTAGCACACAAGAAGTTCAATAACACGGCTCGCTTCTTACTGAATCCACCCTGTATCAGCACAGCAATATCTGAAATTTCTTGTGGTATCTCATGCAGCACAATCGCAATTGTTGTCGCTATGCCCAGGGTCGGATCTACAAGGAAACTTGACGCGATTAATACTCCGTCTACGAAGTTATGAACACCATCTCCGAGCAAATTCATGCGTGCATACGATGCTGGACCATGTTCCGTTGGCTTGAGATGCTCAAGACTGTGGTCGTGTCGCCAATGAAGTCCCTGTTCGATGTAGTAAAAGCAAAAGATCCCTGCGAGAGTAGACCAAAAAACTGAGCCGCTGCCCGCTGTTGTAATCTCAAGAGCATCAGGCAGCAGGTGCAGAAACGCATCACCCAAAAGAACTCCAACGGCGACTGCGATCAAGCGAGGCATCCAAACTTTCAGCTGCTTATCACTGATGTAAAGAACCACTGTGCAAATTAGTGGAACAATGGCAATTAGAATAGCTGCAGCCAATACGGAAAAGGTTATAGACACGCTCATGTTTCGTCCCGGGTCAAACTTTATTAGTTGTTCTCGATGTAGTGCGGGGCATGTTGATCAGGTTTGTCAGCGCAGACAATGAGACTGGCTGGAAACGTCCCCATATATCATGCACGGGAACAATCGATTACCAGTTATTGTCTTTATGATTGCTGAATCAGTTTCGCTAGCTTTCTGAGAACCAAGCCCTGACCTGCACCATCGATGCTCTCGCCAGCGCTTGGGACCATGGTTAGCTTGCCCACGTAATGTTACTTTATAACATTTCCAAAAAGAGAAGGGCAATCTTGCTTCTATATCTTATGAACATGATCTTATGAACATGGTTAAATTGATCGGGCGAAAGGAGGTGCGAGTTATATTTCGATGCTGAGTTACTGAATTGCATCGTTTTCTTCTTTCATTTTTCCAGGACTACCAGGTTTCCATCGCTGGATCCGGTAAGACCCGTTTCCGAGACCTCTGCCAGCAGATCCTCACAGGATAACACCCAGCACAGGTAGTCGGTTTGTAGGCGTTCCAGCACGTCTCCCCGTAGACGCGAAACATAGCTGATTCGCCAACGCTGCTGTTGCTCATTCACCCTTTCCGCTGATGCCCGGGTTTCATAGCTAACATCACCGACCTGAGCAATACCGATGCAAGTCTCGGCAATGTCTTCCGCGACCGGGCATTGAATCTCGATCACCGCACGCCCACCCGGCGCCAGTCGCTCGTCCAGAAGAGTCCACAGTCGTTGCCGCTGCGCAGGATCGAAATGCACCAGAGAAGCACTGGCCACAGCCGCCGAGATGAGAGGTGGCAGGGGTGCAAGCAATACTGACATTGGCAGGATGCTGACACGCTGGCGTAAGTCTGAACTGGACCAAACTCGCGTCATCAGTGCAGGGCGCATCGCTGGATCGGGTTCGACCGCCACAATCTTTATCTGCCGATAGGCGGCAGCGATTGCTGCAGTTGTCAGCCCTGTGCCAGCGCCGATGTCGACCACCGGGTGTGCCGTCAAGTCCAGACCCTGCAAGGCGCTCGCAAGCTTCTGGTCAACGGCGGCACGCTGATCACCGGCTATTGCATCATAAAACAGTGCCGTAACGGCATAAGCGCTCATTGCTTGTGGTGATGGTTAAAACCCGGAGCTCAGGCCAAGGCCTACGATGCGCGGTCGCGCCAACATAGAAGCACCAATCCCCGGACCAAACAGAACACCGTTTATCTCCTGCTCTTCGTCCAAAAGGTTGCGAGCGAAGGCAAAAACCTGCAGATTCTCGAAGGCTGCGCCGGCACGAAAATCGACGTTGTTGTAGGCGTCGAGATTGAAGCTGTCTCCTACATCCACTGCACGCTCATCCATAAACTGATGCGTCAGGGTCAAAAACGGAGTGAAGTTCGTCGCGGACCAGGCGATATTGTCTCCGCGATAGTCGAGGGTAAGAGTGGTGCTGAGTTCTGGTACATTGGGGATCGGATTGCCCGGTACCGCGCCCGAGAAGGCATCGCTCTCCCTGATCTCATTATCAGTCCAGGCGAGCCCACCAGATAACGACCAGTTTGGGTTCAAGGCGACGTAAGCCTGCACCTCGATACCATGAGATCGCGTATCGAGATTGACCGGTACAAATTGGAACGAGACCAAATCAAGCACGAACAGCTGCTCGTCTTCGACATCGTTGGAGAAAGCGGCAATATCTATGTTGCCGCGACCATTCAGGAAATTGGTCTTGATGCCCGCTTCATAGGTCCATGACTCGGATTCTGCGTAGGCTTGGCTTGTTGCGCCAAATGCAGCGTTGAGTGTTAGTCTGGGGAAGCCGCCGCTTTTCGCTCCTCGGCCAACGGTGGCATAAAGATTGGTTTCATTGTTGAGCCTATAACTCAAGGCTAGCCGTCCGGTTAAAAAGTCAAAGTCAACCCCGCTGTCTTCACTGAAGAAGTCGACGGAACCCGGAAAGCCAACACCTGCGAAGCTTGCATCAAGGGTCTTCTCATCGCGGGTATAGCGCAAGCCAGCAGTGGCACTTAAGCTTTCTCCAAGAGGAAAAGTTACCTCGCCAAACACAGCATAAGAGTCAATGAGTTGCTCAGCATCGCGGTCGCCATTGAGGGCGGGGGAGAAAGAGGAACGATTGTCCAACTCGACCTCCAAATCAGATCGGAAATAGACCACACCGGTACTCCAGCTTATTTCACTGTTGCCGACGCTCGACAAGCGCAACTCCTGATAGAAACGTCTCTCCTCCTCAGTCCAGTCGGAGAAATCCAATGGTGCGAGGAAATCTGCCGGAGTCAGTCCGAACAGAGGCCCGTAAATCAAGCCGTTAGTATCATCTAGTAGTTGGTCGGTACTGAAACCGTTAAACGCGGTGATAGAAGTAAAGTCGGCGAAACCCAGTGGCTTCTCTACCTTCACAGTAGCACCCCAGGCCTCGCGATCAACCGAGTTCTCCGGATCAACTTCAACGACGGGGGCAGGCTGGCCTCGCAGCACATAGTAGAAGGGATTCGAATCGCGCTGATCCACATTGCCCGACAGCGTGATCCTGAAACCATCTTCGCGCGCTGGCTCGAATACGATGACTCCTCGGCCAGCATAGGCTGTGTTATCTCCTAATGCCCCACCGCCTGGTGCCGTGTTGTCTATAAAACCATCGAATGTAGAAGCGCGTAGAGACAGGCGTCCGCTGACTCGCTCGCCGAGTGGTCCCGAGAATGACGCTTCCGCGAGTCCATAGCCTTGCTCACCCCCCTCGAGTCTAAAGCGGTTTTCGGTCTCATCGCTTGGGGCACGGGTCGTTATGTTAATGATTCCGCCCTGACTGTTGCGTCCAAACAGGGTCCCCTGGGGACCCCGAAGCACTTCGATCCGTTCGAGGTCAAGGTAGGAAAATTCTGAAGCGAAGACTGGTTGAGGTACACCATCGACGTAGGTCACTACTGAACCGTCATCAGGACCAATCGCCTGGGATAGCGGTCCGATACCGCGTAGCTGAAAATAGGCGAACCGGCCGTCGTCGAAACTGGTTAGTGAGAGACCTGGCGCCTCCCTGAACAGGCTGAACGTGTCATCGACTCGCCGCGTTTGCAAAGACTCCGCTCCAAGCACAGTAAGTGCAAAGGGAACATCCCTGGCGTTTTCTTCGCGATGACGAGCCGTGACGACAATTGTATCGAGACGTTCGTCCTGCTGACTGCTAAGGGATTGTTGCGCGACTAGAAGAGGAGACTCCAGGGTAAGCAGCAGTGATAGGGCTGTGATCGAGACCAGTTTGTGGTCCATGAAATTCTCCAATGATACGAATTGAAGAAATCACGGTAGCACTAAGTCGGCGGACGCTCTGGCACTCAGCGGGAGTAAAACTGGGGTTGATCGGGAGGAATCTATCTAAAGTCCCGGCGTACTGCACTGGGCGGTCTGCCAGTATGTCGGCGAAAAGCCGCAGAGAAGGAGCGCACACACTCATAACCAATCTCATTAGCCACTGCGGCAACCGTCAATCCCTGCCGCAGGAGCCATTCGGCACGCTCCATTCGGCGCAGTGAAACGTGGGCGAACAGCGTCGTCCCGAACACTCGTTTGAATTCCCGCTTCAGGGTGAATTCGTTCGTGCCCAGTATCCTTGCAAGCTCGGTGATAGTAGGTGGTTCACGATAGTGTCTGTCCAGATAATCCCGCGCTGCCATAACGATCTCTCGATGTCGAGGTCGAACCTTCTCATCATTGTTGCTTCGCTGTGTTAATAGGGCAGCATCGCTAATCTGACCGGCCAACAAATCGAGAGTACAGGATTCCAAATAGAGCCGGCGCGCAGCACCTCCATATCCTGAATTGAACATTGATTCCAGTCGTGCGGCAGACGCTGGTTTCATAGCCATTAGTCGAGCTACCCCTGCCGTTTCACGAGCCCTCTGCAAGAGTTGCCTGGCACTATCAGGCAGAGCATTGCCGCCGTCGAAATACTCATCAGCCACGCTCGGGGTGAAGCGAACAGCAACTGTCCTGAAGCCTGCTGGTGGCAGCACGAAATGCGATTCTGATCCACGCGGACTGGCGCAGGACCACACATCGAGAGAACTGGTCTGAAAACTGGTGGACTCCACTTTGAACTGCGCACCATCGCGAAGGTGAAAACCAAAACCAAAGACGTCTTCGGGCTCGGTAAAACTAAATGACTGCGCCGATCCAGGTGCAAACTGGCTCAGTATCAGCGTGGCGCCGCCACGAAGCGGCAATGTTTCGACTTGCTGATCTGGTCTCTTTAGCTGTGATTGCCATGGTCGGGTTGGCAGATTGGGGGCGGCAAAATCTGAAGCTGTCATTGTCTTGAGAGTAGGAGGTATCGACGATCCAGTGTCTATCGGATCGCCACCTGGTCATCGATACAGGCAATAGTCGTCGACAAACCTGGTTGATATTGGTTTAAATGTAAAAAGTTATATTATAACATTTTGCTAATCAAGCTCCGTGGTTCTTGTTTTATGGGGAAGGGATTTAGATGAATCAACAGGCAAGTTTGCCAGTAACTGTACTTTCGGGCTTTCTGGGCGCAGGAAAAACTACTGTACTAAGTCATATTCTCAATAATCGTGAAGGCAAAAAGGTTGCGGTTATTGTGAACGATATGAGCGAGATAAATATCGATGCCTCATTGGTTCAGAATGAAGTGTCTCTGTCTCATCAGGAAGAAAAACTTGTCGAGATGAGCAATGGTTGCATCTGTTGTAC
The DNA here is from genome assembly GCA_028281635.1 of Pseudomonadales bacterium. Classification (GTDB taxonomy): domain Bacteria; phylum Pseudomonadota; class Gammaproteobacteria; order Pseudomonadales; family Pseudohongiellaceae; genus UBA9145. The sequence goes on from JANQJM010000114.1 coordinate 22,294, forward strand.
CTTGCGGGAAGACCTATTGCTCGAGGTCAACAAGCTCGCCAGGGATGGCAGATTTGATTACCTGGTAATCGAGTCAACGGGCATCTCTGAGCCCCTGCCGGTCGCGGAGACATTTACGTTTGCCGACGAAGAAGGCGTGTCGCTCTCTGATGTTGCAACCCTGGATACCATGGTGACAGTGGTAGATGCGGTAAATTTTCTCAAAGACTATGACGAAGCGAAGGACCTGCAGGAGACTGGAGAATCCTTAGGTGAAGAAGATGAGCGCAGCGTCGCGGACTTGCTGGTGGACCAGGTCGAGTTTGCTGATGTATTGCTTATCAGCAAGACTGATCTGGTTGAACATTCAGAGATTGAAAGACTAACTGCAATATTGAAGTCCCTGAATACTCACGCCCGCATTATTCCCATCTCCCAGGGTCAGGTTGCCACCGATGATGTGCTGAATACCAAGTTGTTTGACTTTGAACGTGCCCAGCAGGCTCCGGGCTGGCTCAAGGAAATGCGTGGCGAGCACGTTCCTGAAACCGAAGAGTATGGCATCGGCAGCTTCAGCTATGTGGCACGTTTACCGTTTCATCCTGAACGCGCCTTTGAGTTTTTTCATAACACCGATCGGTTCGGCAAGCTGATCCGATCTAAGGGCTATTTCTGGCTTGCGTCACGGCCAGAGTTTGCGTGGCAGTGGAGCCAGGCAGGTGGGATTGCCCGTTACGGTTTTGCAGGTATGTTCTGGAATGCAATTCCCAGAGATAAATGGCCCACCGATGAAGAGAGTCTCGAAACTATCAACAAGCTTTGGGAAGAACCTTTCGGTGATATGCGTCAGGAACTGGTTTTTATTGGTCAGGGACTGAATCAGAAGGCAATGACAGATGCTTTAGACCAGTGTCTGCTGACAAGAGACGAGTTAGTCAAAGGCAAAGAACACTGGCTTTCCTTGCACGACCCATTTCCCGCATGGAGAGATGAATGACTGCACAAGCCCCCGCCCTGGAAACGAGCACTATCGAACTGAAGCAGCGACGAGCCGCCGTTGGAGAAAAACTCGATGTGCTTGCGGATATCTACCAGGACGAGGTCAACATCGCTATCTGGCAACGCAAAACTCCCGAACTGGTGCCAGCAGCCACGGACAAGATTTTGTTGGACAAACCAAAACTTCAGGTTTCGCTTTCACTGAGCCCGAAAGAAGCCTATGAAATCCTTATTGATGCGCTTGGTAATAACGGAGAGTCAGCTACTCTGGCCTTCGACATCGCCGGGCTGGTGGACATGTTCTGCTGCTTGTTCGACATCAACCACGTCGGTTTGAGACTGACGGCACTTGGTCATGCCATGTGTCCTCGTTTCCACGTGGATAGAGTGCCTTGCCGCCTGGTTACTACCTACACTGGCAATGCGACGGAGTGGTTACCTCATGATCGAGTCGATCGCAGCAAGCTTGGCCCCGGAAGTCAGGGTTTGCCTGATGATCAATCAGGTTTGTATGCAAGCAACTCGGAGATTCAACAATTGAAGACTGGCGAGGTTGCACTCTTGAAAGGCGAGAGTTGGGAGGGCAACGAAGATGCCGGCTTGGTCCATCGCTCTCCACAGTTGGAAGCTGGCAAGCGCCGCCTGCTACTCACCCTCGACTTTGCCAACAGGTGAAGCAGCAAACTAACGAGCTATTGTTAAATGCTTGAGATAGAACAATCAAAAACCACCCATCTATCGATGAGTTCGCCATCTCTTCATGCGATGGGTAGCCAATCTGATATTTTGCACAAAGTGATGGATCCTGAAGTCAATCTCGCCGTTTGGCAACGCCCTCCAATGCAAGAGATCACTGAGGAGCTGTCGAGCCTTCAGGCCTCCCACCTTCCGGATCTGCGACACTACACAACACTAACTTCCTTTGATGGGGACCTGTGCACTATGCTTCGGCAACAAGCATTGAATCCACGGGACTTCAAAAACCTGCGAGACGACTTGCGACACCTGGTTGGTCTCTTGGCAAAAGTCAGCGGAAGACGTGAATTCAGTTATCGTCTGGTCACTATTGACGGAGATGAGTGCTGTCGTTTTCATGTTGATCGAACTCCGCTTCGGCTTATCTGTACCTATCAAGGTCCGGGTACCGAATGGCTTCCAGATTGGCGGGTGGACAGAGAGGCCCTGGCACGAAGTGCACACAATGAGGCGATCTCTCAGTTTGGTGAACCGTCTCGGTTCCAACAGTTCTGGGTAGGGATAATGAAAGGCGATCCCAAAAAGCTGGGGCAGGGCCTGGTGCATCGATCACCTGCGATTGCGGATTCTGAGCAATTCCGGGTGCTGTTTTGTTTGGACTCTGTCGGTCATTCCTGACCCTGCGAAACAACTGACAAATAGGCGAAGTGTAAAAGCTCTCAAATTTGGCAATCCGCGTTAATTTCAAGACGTTAGCTAACCTAAAGGGACGTTTAGAGCCTCAGATATTCCCGTATTCAGTATTGCAAATAGTAACGTTAGAATGGGTGAGCTAAACTACTGAAAATGCTTGAGTACAGTGCCCCCATGAACGACCAGAACCTAGATTTACGTAAAGCTGGACTAAAAGTCACCTTACCCAGGGTGAAAATCTTACAGATGCTGGAGCAGTCCGAAACTCGCCATCTAAGCGCGGAAGACGTTTATAAAGCCTTGCTTGATGC
>JANQJM010000047.1 GCA_028281635.1 Pseudomonadales bacterium
TCCACATCGACGTCATTCAGGTCCAGTGGGTTAGTGAAGTTGTTGAGGCTTTCCACTTTGGTACCGGACACAGTGATCTCGAAATTATGAGCTCCGATATCGAAAGTGTAGTTGGCTGTAATGTCATAACCATCAGTTTCCAACTTCGCGAAGTTAATGTCAGTTGAGCGAAGGAAGTTAAAGCCACCGAACTGCGCTGAAGTTGGAGTCATGTTGCGAGAAAGCAGTCCACAGAAGGATGCGTTCAAGCTGGCACCCTGGTAACAGCCGTTCACGATATCTTGCTGATCGACCGCCTGGATCGCATCTTCGATTTCGATTTGCCAGTAGTCGATGGTCAGGCTGAAGCCTTCGAAGAAGGTCGGCTGGAAAACGAAGCCTGCAGTAATAGTATCTGCAGTTTCTTCAGTCAGGTTTCTGTTACCGCCTTCCAGACCACCAAAAGAGGCTGACAACGGATCGGCAAAAACATAGTTGCCGTCAGCGTCGAATGGATCCAGGCCGAAGCTGTTGAAGTCAGCCACACAGTTGTTACGTGTGTTCTGCGCAAGGGTAGGATCATCAATTTCCAGCGCATTCAGCTGAGCTGCATCACAGGGGTCGATGGGACGGAAGTTAATACCAGTTTCCGGTCCGAACAGCTCAGTTACGTTAGGCGCACGTACCGCACGAGATACACCGCCGCGGAAGGCGATGTCTTCGATTGGCGCCCACACCACGTTGGTCTTCCAGCTTTCCGCACCACCAATGGTGGAGTAGTCAGAGTAGCGACCAGCCAGATCCACGGTTAGTTCCTCGGCCCCAGGCACATCGGCCAGCAGCGGCAGTGAGAATTCAACAAACACGTCGGTAGCATCGAACTCACCGGTTTCGTTCTTCACTGACAGTTGCGGACGGAAAGTCAGTGAAGTGTTTTCAGACACGTCACCTAACTGTGTACCTTCACCAAAAGGTGATCCGGCAGGGAGTATGCCACGCTGCCAGTTATCAAACCGTGCGTCAGATTTTTCCTCACGCCATTCGACACCGGCCGCGAAAGCCACTGCTCCCCCAGGAAGTTCAAACAACTCGCTTAAGTCACCAGCGAATGAAGCGGCAAGAACCGTCTGTTCGATGGTAATCTCATCAAGCTCAGTAACAGTTACCCAGTCGCGGGCCTGCTGAGTAACACCGGGTTGACCCGCCCAAATATTCAATGGAACACAGGTGCCCGCGCCTGGTGTGAAGGAGAAATAGCCGGCCTCGTAGGCTGGAATTTCAAATGGCGTATTCTGCGCCGGTGCTGATGGGTCAACATCGGCACGACAGGCAGGCTGACCAGTAGAAGGGTCAGTTACGGCATCAATCGCCGCGAAGAAGCGATCGTTGATGACGCTACCGGTTTGAGCGATTTCCTGATCGAAGCGGCCATAGTTGGCGCTGAATTCATACGTCCAACCGTTGTCGAACTCTCCTTCAATACCAGCCACAAAGCGCGCGGTGTCACGTTCGGTAGTACGTCGGGACCCAAAGTGCAGCGGGTCCACTGTGATGGCAACACCGCCGTTGGCGTCAGCTACAGGTTGAATAAAGTCAGGAAGAAAAGGATTATCGGCTGCACCGCCCAATAAATCCCAGAATGAACCTGGGCGAGCATCGGCAGAGACTTCCTGATTCACGTATTTGAATTCCGCAAAAGCCTGGGCCTGATCGTTCAGCTCATACTTGCCAAGCAAGTTAAGAGAAATTTTCTCTTCTGGCAGCAGAATCTCGGTCATGTCATCGCCTGAAGTGCTGTAACCATCACCGCCGAAGCCCTGGAAGTTGCCTGCTACCAGACCATCCTGGACAGGGGCGTAGTTACCATTGCGGTCGATGTTCCAGCAACCACCTACCACCCCGAATGACTCGGCACCGAATACGGAGTTGTAGCCAGTGAAAGAGTCGAGACAGTCAGGGCGACCGTTGTTGTTCAGATCGATCGGGGTCTCAGGATCGAAACCTGAGAAAGTAAATGGATTACCCGGAATGATGTAGCCGTAACCTGAAGTAAAGGGAAAGGTACGAAAGGGCAGTACCGCACGCTGTGGTGCATTCGCTGCCCGGTTAATCAAGGCTGTTTCCGTTGCAGTCAGATTTGGAGCAGCACCAAATTCTGCGGTGTAGTCCGCGATAAAATCTTCCTGACTGGGAATGGGCAGACCATAGAAGAAACGTCCGGTCTGGCCGAAGTCATAGAAGTTGCCAAAGTTGGGTGTGTCTTCACCAAGATCGAATGGCTGGAAGCGCAGGTCCGGGTTTACCCAGTCACGTCCAGAACCGACACGCAGTCCAGCGAAGCCACGATCACCAACTACCAGGCCTTCATCGTCGCGCATATCCAGAGCGACTGTGATGTTGCCGCGGTCGTTATCGAAATTGAAACCATAGACTGCGGACAAGGAGGCCTGACCAGCATCGCCGTATTCGGACATACGATAGTTGGCATCAACTTCTAATCCTTCGAAGTCGTCTCGAAGAATGAAGTTCACTACACCAGTTACCGCGTCAGCACCGTAAACCGCTGATGCACCACCGGTGAGCACCTCGACTCGCTCAACCAGAGCCTGGGGGATTGAGCCAATGTCGACAGCAGAAGTACCTGCCAGGCCGCCCACATGACGACGACCATCTACCAGCACCAGGGTACGTTCTGCACCCAGACCTCGCAGATCCAGGATGTTTGTGCCGTCTTCGAACTGAGCTACCGCATCGATGGACTGTTCGCCAGTCACCGATTGCAACAGCGCGGGAACATCGTTCACCACGTCAGACAGCGAGAATTCACCGGACGAGCGAATGTCGTCCGAGGTGATGGATTGAACCGGTAATGCACCAGTAAGGTTCGAATCACGGGCAATGCGTGAACCCGTAATGATCACTTCTTCGATTTCCTGCGCCAAAATGTTCTGCGCAAATGGAATAGTAGTTGCAGTCAGCAAAGCGACAGCACCGCCGCGCACATGGCGACGAAAGGGTTTCATTTTCATAAATGTCCTCGATAGCTCGTATTTCTAGGAATGCGCTTGGCCTTATAGATTGGCCATTGAGACTGATTATAAGAGTCAACTGGTGGGTTGCAACATCAGTACCAGTTGCGCAGGCTGGTAAATTCTTCAATTAAAACAACGAATTTTGTGCGGATTTTAACACTACAGCTGAAGAAAATTCGAATTATTTCAATTTAGCCATATTTCATTCGTTAGCCAGGTAAGCACTTGTGTAGCTGGAGTTTGACAGCAATCTGGCAAAGCTAGAAGATTCAAGGCGTGCAGCTGGTTTCATCGATTGTTGAAGTAAAGGATGTAATTAATGCGAAAAAAATACCTAACTGGTGCAATCACTCTGATTTTTGCCCACTTTTCGTTCTATGCGACGGCCCAATCTGGTGCATTGGAAGCCATCATTCCCCAAAATGAGGCAGTTTCTGTCGGCGAAGCTGGAGACGATCCGGCTGATATAGGGCGCTATCTACTGGCAAGCGGCGCGTCAGCAGCACGCATTTCTCCTGATGGTTCGCATATCGCCATGCGCTACAGCGTCACCGGTGAGCCTCAGCTGTGGGTGGTACCGACTTCAGGGGGGCAGATGCAACAGTTAACCTTCGGCAATGGCGTCACCTTCTTTCGTTGGACGCCTGACAGCCAGTGGCTGCTCTACGGTGCAGATAATGATGGCAATGAGCAGGAAAGCTACGCTCTGATCCGAGCCGATGGTCAGCAAGAGCGTATCGTGTTGCCACCTGTTTCTGGAGGTTTTCGCAGTTTCGGTGATTTTTCTGTGGATGGCAGCACCGTGTATTTCGCTTCTACCGAACGCAATGGCCTGGACTTTGATATCTATCGGGCTAATCTCGCAACTGGAGTGAGCACCCTGTTATACGAAGGTAGTTACGCAAATTATGCTCGCAGTCTTTCTCCTAACGGTCGTTATTTGGTAGTGACCGAAACAGTGGGAGAAGATGGCGACAATCTGTATCTGTTGGATACCGGATCTTTAGAGCTGGCGGTGATCTCACAACCGGAGACACGTGCCAATCACAGCGATGGTGGTTTTGCCTGGTCTCCGGACAGCAGCAGTTTCTATCTCGCCACTAATCTGGATCGTGAATTCACTGCGCTAATGCGTTACGACCTCGATACGGAGCGATTCCAACTGATAGAAAGCAGCGACTACGATATCGGCAACGTTTCCCTCTGTGGTGCCAATGATGAATACCCGGTCTGGACTGTTAACGAAGACGGGTTCGAAAAATTGAATTATCGAAGCGTCAGTGGTGGTGCAGTGCAAACCGTCTCCGGTTTACCAGAAGGAGATTACAGTCTGAGTTGTGCCGATCGCTCAGCCATGATGGCGATTCGAACCAATGGCTGGAGCACGCCTGGTGATATTCATACCTTTGATTTTTCAGCCAGACAGCTCACTCGAACTTTCGCTTCCAATATGGCCGGTCTGGACGCTGATCGCTTGATCCGGCCAGAGAGTGTGCGGATGCCGGCGCAGGATGGAGTGATGCTGCAGGGGCTGCTGTATTTACCCGATGAGGATTCCTATCAAGGAGATGGTGCACCCCCAGTTATTTTCGAAGTACACGGCGGTCCCACCGGTCAATCACGGCCTACTTTCGATCCCATCGTGCAGTATCACGTGGACAGAGGCGTGGCTGTGTTTGAGCCGAACGTGCGAGGTTCCACCGGTTTCGGTCGCACCTATGTGACTCTGGATGATCGCACCAGACGTTTGGACAGCGTGCGGGACCTGGTGGATATGCTGGATTTTTTTCGGGCCGATGGTCGGGTCGATGTCGATAGGGCTGCTGTGAGTGGCGGCTCCTACGGTGGTTACATGGTGAATGCCGTATTGGCCGCCTATCCGGATTCATTCAAGGCAGGGGTCTCGCGCTACGGCGTTGCGGATTGGGTGACTGCCCTGGAAGTGGCCTCGCCAGCATTAAAAGCGTCCGACCGTATCGAATATGGTGATATCAATTTGCCAGAGTGGCGCAGCTTCTATGAAGTGAACTCACCCATCGTACAGGCAGATCGTATCGAAGTGCCGGTGTTGTATTCCCATGGCGAGATGGATCCTCGCATCGACATCGCCGAATCGGAAACCATGGTGAAGGCCTTGCGGGATAAAGGTATCGACGCGCCATTCATTCGCATTCCCGATGAGGGACACGGTTGGCGCAAGCTTTCCAATCGCTTGTTTTACTATCGTCGTCAGGCGGAATTTATCGAGTCGGTACTTGGTTCAGACTAAATATCGGCTTCGCTTTCTGAGGCTTCTCTCAGGGTAGAGAGATCGACGCCGCGGTACGGGATGTTCTCTTTCATCACGACGTAGGAGTTAATGGTCACCTGATAGCGATTATCGCCCACCAGTTGATCGTTAATTTCTACGTAGCGATTCATGTCCGGGCACAGAATGCGTAGCAGGAAATCCGACTCGCCACTTACGGTGTAGCACTCCACCACTTCCGGAATGGAAGCGATCAGGGATTCAAAGGCATTGAACTCTTCCTGGGTGTGATTGCGTAAGGAAACTGTAGCGATGCACATGATATGGCGCGCTATACTGCCCAGATTCAGGCTCGCATGATAGGACTGAATAACGCCTTCCTGTTCCAGCCGGCGCATCCGTTGCAAACAGGAACTGGGAGACAGGCTCACCTGTTCTGCCAGTTTCTGATTGGTGATGCGGCCATCCCGTTGCAGGATTTCCAGGATGCGCAGGTCTATCTTGTCCAGTTTGGAGCTTTTCATTGCCAGCTAACTCAATACTCGGGGTCTGTCGTGACCACAGGATTTGGGAACCGAATTTTATTCGGTTTATGAAGCAATTGAAAACAGCTTATATTTCAACCGTTAAAAGATAGATAACTCCTTTCGCAGGGTTCTTGATACCCTATGCTGTAAAGATAATTCGATGGAGACCCCAGTGACAGAATTAGCCAATAACAGCGGCCCTGAATCCGCTGCTGCCCATGCCAGAGATGCTCTGTGGCCAAATTACAGCCCACCTCAGGACATTGTCTTCAGTCACGGGCGCGGCAGTGAATTGTTTACCGACAATGGAGATGTCTATCTGGATTTCCTCAGCGGCATTGCGGTGACTGCTTTTGGGCATGCTCATCCCCATCTCGTGCAAGCCCTGAATTCCCAGTCTGAAAAACTCTGGCACCTGTCTAATGTGTTTCGCATTCCGGAAGGTGAGCGTTTGGCGGCGAGATTATCCGAGAACAGTTTTGCCGGTCGGGTATTCTTTGCTAATTCCGGTACCGAAGCCATTGAAGCTGGTATCAAAGCTGTGCGCGGCTATCAGGTGGCGAAAGGTCACAAAGAAAAGTATCGTCTGATTGGTTTTTCCGACAGCTTTCATGGCAGGACCATTGCAGCAGTCGCTGCCTCTGGTAATCCCAACTACATTCAGAACTTTGCCCCAACTGATCATGGTTTCGATCAAGTTGCCTGGGGTGATATCGAAGCGGTAAAGGCTGCCATCGGCGAACATACGGCGGGCATCATTATCGAAACGGTGCAAGGTGAAGGCGGTATACGTCCGGTCACCCAGGCGTTTCTAAGTCAGTTGCGAGAACTCTGTGACCAACATGGCTTGTTGCTCATGTTGGATGAAGTGCAATGTGGTGTAGGGCGAACCGGTACATTGTTTGCGCACGAAAACTTTGGTGTGACACCTGATGTGCTTGCATCAGCCAAAGGTTTGGGTGGCGGTTTTCCTGTGGGAGCCTGTCTCACCACAGAAGAGATCGGTCAGCATATGGTTGTTGGCACCCATGGCAGTACCTTTGGTGGCAACCCTCTGGCCATGGCTGTCGGTAATGCGGTGCTGGATTTGGTTCTGGAGCCCGGTTTGCTGGATGATGTGAAGCGCAAGGGCGCAGTGTTGCGTGAAGGGCTTGAGAATCTCGCCGCGTCCTACCCCACTGTAATTTCCACTGTCACCGGCCTGGGTCTCATGATTGGGGTGAAATGTGTGGTGCCGAACACCGACATGTTGACTGCGCTCAGGGCGAATAAATTGTTGGTCGGTAAAGCAGGTGACAATATGGTTCGCCTACTGCCCCCACTGAATGTTTCTGATGAGCATGTCACGCAGGCCCTGCAGACAATCGAAACCGTCTTGAAGCAGATGCAGTGAGTACAACATGAGCGCTAATGAATCTCTTAATTGGATTGATTCTCAGCAGTCGGCATTGGTAGAGACGCTGAAGGAGCTGTCTGCCATCAATTCTGGCACCGGTAATCTGAATGGTCTGGCCAGTATGGAGGCAGCCTTCTCTGATTTGTTCACGCCAATCGCTGACTCGGTTGAAGTCATCGTCTCCGAAGAAGCGGAGCATGCTGATCTTGAAGGTAACCTGCAAACAACCCGTTACGGCAACATGCTCAAGTTTAGCAAAAGACCCGAGGCGCCCATCCAGGTTTTGCTCGTGGGTCATATGGATACTGTTTTCCCCATCGATCATCCCTTTCAGTCACCTACTGAGATTGATGACAATGTTTTGAAGGGGCCAGGTGTCGCTGATATGAAGGGGGGTATTCTGGTAATGCACACAGCCCTACGTGCATTTGAGAATGAATCGACTAACGATCAGTTGGGTTGGCAAGTTTTGCTCAATGCTGATGAGGAAACCGGATCCCATGGCTCTAAAGACGCATTGGTTGCTGCGGCCGGAACTGCCCACGCCGGCATGATCTACGAGCCTGCGCTGGCAGATGGCACGCTCTCGCGGGCACGCAAGGGGTCTGGCAATTTCACTCTGGTTGCTCACGGACGTTCCGCTCATGCGGGCAGAGAATTTGAAAAGGGTGAAAACGCAATCCTGGCTTTGAGTCAGGCCATGGGCCAACTTGCAGCTCTCACTGATTTATCACGAGGGCTCACTGTCAACATAGCCAGAGTAAGCGGCGGCACTGCCTTCAACGTGGTACCGGATACCGCAGTATGCCAGTTCAATATCCGCTGTGTGCGCAGTGAAGATCAAATCGAAGTAAAACAACAGATGGATTCCTTGTTGCAACAATGGAATAAAGATAGTCGGGCAAGTTTCGAGCTGCATGGCAAGTTCACCAGACCGCCGAAAGAAGTAAGCCCCGGCCACCAACTGATGATGGAATGGTTGCAGGATTGCGGTGCCCAACTTGGAGTCGATGTTGCATTCAAGGACACCGGTGGCTGTTGTGACGGGAACAATCTCGCAGCTGCGGGACTACCTAACATCGATACCCTCGGGGTGCTGGGTGGTCATATCCATACCGACCAGGAATTCATGTTGATGGATAGCCTGGCGCAGCGCGCTAAGCTGAGTCTTGGTTTGCTGCAACGACTGGCGACAGAAGGTGAGCAACTGGTGACGCTGCGGGAGGGGGCGTAATGCTGATTCGAAGTGCCAAAGTCGATGACCTCAATCAGCTAATGCAACTCTCTGCACTATTGCCGCCTGGTATGACTTCCATGCCGTTTGATAAATCGACCTGGGAGAAGAAGCTGGCGCTGGTAGAAGCCAGTTTGCAGGAGTCGCCGGATCCGGACACTGAGCGTGTTTACCTGCTGGTGATGGAAGATCCGGAGTCAGGAAAAATTGTTGGTACGGCAGGAATCGTCGCTGGCGTAGGTCTGACCCGTCCGTTTTACAACTATAAGCTTTCCAAAGACGTCAAGATATCGGAAGAACTGGATATTCGCCGGGTGAGCAATCTGCTGAATCTGGTCAATGACTTCACTGGCGAAACAGAATTAATCTCCTTGTTCCTGCTACCAGAATATCGGTCAAAATATTCGGGTCAGTTTCTATCCCGTTGTCGTTTTTTGTTCATGAGCGACTTTCCAGAGCGCTTCAGTGACATGGTGTTCGCTGAAATTCGTGGTTGGTTGGACGACAGTGAAAAGTCGCCGTTTTGGGAACATCTCGGCAAAAAGTTTTTTAACCTGCCTTTTGGTAAAGCGGATTTCATCAGTGCCGTGAACGGATCACAGTTTATCTCAGATTTGATGCCCACTTTTCCCGTGTATCTTGAGCTATTGCCGGAAGCAGCGATCGAAGTGATTGGAAAGCCTCATGATGAGGCGGCACCCGCGAAAGTAATATTGGAGAAAGAAGGTTTCAAATTCGAAGGCACGATAGACATCTTCGATGCTGGCCCTGTGATGCAATGCCATCGGGACAACATCGAGTCCATGAAGCAGTCCCGGGAAGTGACGGTTGCATCGCTCTCGGATGCAGTGAGTTTAGATGATGAATCTCAGGCACTGTGCATAGTCAGCAATCGCCAGCTTGGAGACTACCGCCTTACCTTAACCCGGTTGGCGTTCGCTGATGAGCAGTCAGTTGCACTAGCGGGCGCGGCGGCAGCCCTGGTTGGAGTCGAAGTGGGCAGCACGGTACGCATATTAGAAATCAGAGCAGGGCAGAATGGAAAGTAAGCAACAACACTATATCGATGGCGAGTGGGTTGGTGGCGGTAGCCATGTGTTTGATTCGGTCAGTCCAATCGATGATGCGACGCTGTGGAGCGGCACCGCCGCCAGCACTGAACAGGTTTTTCAGGCTGTAGGTGCAGCCCGACTTGCTTTCGGTTCATGGAGTGAATTGAGTTTTGAGCAGCGGCAGGAGTATGTCGCACGTTTCGTCGAACTAGTCGAAGCAAACCAAGACCTGTTGGCTGAAACTATCCATGTCGAGACCGGCAAGCCGCTGTGGGAGAGCAAGACTGAGATTGGCACCATGGTGGCCAAGGCGGCCGTGTCTGCCAAAGCTTATGATGAACGCACGGGTCACAAAGAGTCAGAGACCAATGGCGTGCAGTTGGCACTGAGGCACAAACCCATAGGGGTTTTTGTGGTGCTTGGGCCTTACAATTTCCCGGGTCATCTGCCGAATGGTCACATCATTCCGGCGCTGTTGGCAGGCAATACGATAATTTTCAAACCCTCAGAGCTCACTCCTTTGTTCGGCGAACTGATGGTGCAGTGCTGGGAACAGGCGGGCTTGCCAAAAGGAGTACTAAATCTGTTGCAGGGGGAGGCCGACACCGGTCGCCTACTCACCAGCGTTGATGGTATCGACGGTTTATTGTTTACCGGCAGTTCCCAAACTGGTCAGGCTATTCACAAGGCATTCGGTGGTCAGCCCAACAAGATGCTGGCGCTGGAAATGGGCGGCAACAATCCATTGGTAGTTGATTACGTGACGGACATTCCCGCGGCTGTGTATACCATTCTGCAGTCCGCTTTCATTTCGGCTGGTCAGCGTTGCACCTGTGCCCGCCGCTTGATTCTTGTCCGCTCGGAAGAAAACGAAGTGCTGCTTAAGGCGCTGGTGGCTGCAACTGAAAAGCTCAAGGTGGGTTACGACGATGACTGTTTTATGGGACCGGTGGTTTCCAATCGTGCTGCCGATCAGGTGATGGCATTCGCTGCAGAGTTACTCGCCAACGGGGGCAAAATTCTCAAGCTTGCCGAACGACCCTTCCAGGACAAGCCCTTAGTACTGCCTGGAATCATGGATGTCACCGACATCAGCAACAAAAACGACGAGGAATGCTTTGGTCCACTATTGCAGGTGCAATGGGTGGATGACCTGGATGAAGGTATCCGCGTTGCTAACGCAACCCAGTACGGACTATCTGCTGGTTTACTGAGCGAAAGTAATCGGGCCTGGGAATTGTTCTCGAGAAAAATTCGCGCGGGTATCGTAAATCGCAATCGCCCGCTAACCGGGGCTAGCGGTGCGGCGCCTTTCGGCGGTGTTGGTGCCAGTGGTAACTATCGTCCCGGTGCTTATTACGCGGCTGACTATTGTGCCTATCCCATGGCCAGCATGAGCAGTGAGCGAGTTGAACTCCCTGCCAGTCTGGCCCCCGGCATCGAATTATGAGCGGCGGTTCAGCCTGGGAAGTCAATTTCGATGGCATAGTAGGTTTGACTCATAACTATGCCGGTTTATCTTTCGGCAACGTAGCCTCAGCGGATCATGGCGGCGAAACATCATCGCCAAAGCAGGCAGCCTTGCAAGGGTTGGAAAAAGCTTGGGCCCTGGCGCAGATGGGGCTGAAACAAGCAGTACTGCCACCCCAGGAGCGACCGCATATTCCGAGCCTGCGTCAGTTAGGATTTACTGGCAGTAACGATGCTGAGGTGATCAGCAATGCGGCCAAACAAGCGCCATATTTACTGGCTGCTGCCAGCTCTGCTTCCTGTATGTGGGTAGCCAATGCCGCCACTATTTCTCCATATGCTGATACTGCAGATGGCAGGACTCACATCACGCCAGCAAATCTTTGCTCCATGTATCATCGCTCGATAGAACCGCCGACAACCAGTCGGGTGTTGCGTGCAATCCTTGCCGATGACAGCTTCGTGCATCATGCGCCCCTGCCTGCGGGCACGCAGTTTTCCGATGAGGGTGCTGCCAACCACACGCGTTTCTGCACTGACTATGGCAGTACCGGTGTGGAGTTTTTTGTGTACGGCGATGATTTACACCGCGACAGCGTGCGGCCAACAAGATTTCCTGCTCGCCAGGCTCTGCCCGCCTGTGAAGCCATTGCCCGCAATCATGGCCTGGATCCGGCGCGTGTTGTTTATGCGCAGCAGAATCCCGAGGCGATTGATGCAGGTGTATTTCACAATGATGTTATCGCGGTGGGGAATGGCAATCTGTTGTTCCATCACGAACTCGCTTTCCTCGATACCGCGCAAGTGAAAACGGAATTGAATTCGGCCTTTAGCACCGAACTGGAATACATCGAAGTGCCCGCCGCCACCGTTTCCCTGCAGGATGCGGTGCGATCTTACCTGTTCAATTCGCAACTGTTGCAGTTGCCAGGGCAGAAAGGAGCGCAACTGGTGGTTCCCAGCGAGTGTGAGGAAGTGAGTTCGGTCCACGGGTACTTGCAAGATCTCGAAGCGGGCAGTAACTCAATAGCTAAAGTGCACTACTTCAATCTGCGGCAAAGTATGAACAATGGCGGTGGTCCTGCCTGTTTGCGCTTGCGGGTGGTGATGAGCGATGACCAGATCAATCAGAGTAGGGCTCGAGTGTTTCTGAACGAGGGGCT
>JANQJM010000074.1 GCA_028281635.1 Pseudomonadales bacterium
TCGCTGTCGTTGTAGCCGCGGGTGTCCATTGCTACCACTTTGTAGGAATCTTTAAGCGCGGCCATCTGGTGTCGCCAGTCATACCACCAATTAGGCACACCATGGACAAATAGAACAACCGGCCCTTCTCCCACAGTAACATAATGAATATTAACGCCATCGCTATCGACGTAATGATGCTCCACTTCATCCCAGATATCAGACCCCGCATCAGCATGGGACAGTAGCGGGGCCAGCAAAAGCACTATTAATGACAGTAATCGGACCATGATTGACCTCTCCTCTTTGAACTCACAGATTATTGGGAGCACAGGCCTGACTCCGCCGACGCCCCGCTTTTTCGGACTCTGCGCTAAAGCAACCCTTGCTTGCCGCCGTCTCAGGGGTATACCACACACAGACCAGTCCCGGGAGCCTAGCGAAATCACCTGATACAGTCAATTGACACGAGACCAATGCAATAGGCACCGCGACAGGCATTTACTGCGTACTTCAACCAGGCTGTTAGTGCCCTTGATCGAATACGATAGTGAATGAAACTGGCACAGCCCGGCTGATACTTGGCAGACCAGCAACTTCACGCAGAGCCTCGACGCCATCCTGCAAACCAAACTCATCTGCAGTGACTACGATGGGTTTTTGTGTGGTTGCAACCAATCCATCAGCTAATCGAGTTACCAGTACCTCGGCAGTGTATGAGCGGGTAGCATCATGCATACTGAGACTAAAGTCGAGCGAGATGGTCTTACTGTTGCCCGCTTCCATCGCGGTCAAAGCATCGAGATCGATCTGCGCTTCAATGTTGCCTTCAGGAAACAGATTGGTTTCGAACAACATCGCCTGCATACGCTCATTGCGAATAGGAATCAATGTGTTGACGCTCGCAAGTTCGATGGTGATGTCCACATTTCCATTGTCTGCAATTTCGCCTGATAGCACATCGAAAGTATGAATCTCAGCAATATGGTCAGCCTTAATCGTTACAAAACTAAGGGTAGAGGCATCGTTATTAAGCGACCAATGCGCATTGGCCACCACTGGAAAAGCCAACACCAATGTAGCCAAACCGAGCCGACCAATAATTCGGGATATGTTCATAGAGGATTCTCCGCAGGAAATAAAACAAAAATATAATTATCTAATAGCACAGATTGCAGTATCGTAAATGGACACCTCATCTTTGTGAATATTCTACACGTGTCGCAATGACTTCAGAACGAGACAAGTTACTCTCCTGGTCATGGCTGGTAACTGTCACATCATTCCATGCAAGATACAGAAAATCAGCAATGGCGGCTATAGAGGGAATTAGTGAGTCTGCGACAGAATTAGTAAGCTGCTGAGCATCTGCTATCGCGTTTCCTTCCGCCCCGAAGGACTGCCTGTGAATCTGATACTGCCCCGACTCATTATCACTCCAGGCGACGACTGGTCCCTGACCCTGCCAGCTTATATAAGCGCCGATTGAATCCCCTGCCGATCTGGTAACACGGATGGTCCGCAATTCCATAAACTGCTCAACTGTATTGGCAAAATAATCGGCGGCCTCACCAGTCACCAGAAATACTTCATTGTTGCTGAATTCATTGTCAAACCAGGTTAACGCCAGGCGGTTCTCACGCCTGCTAATATCGGGATACTTGGATGCGTAGCCATCATCGTTGGTTAGCCGGCTGGTGATCGTGTTCTCACTTGTAACTCGAGTTAGGTAGAGTTCGCTCGAGGCAGTTTCGAACTCAGCATCAAAGGTCAACAACACTTCCGCACCTCGTTCCCCCATATAGCCAATGCTATTGATATTCCAGGTTGTTGCACTGGCGGATGCTATCGGGAATTCAACTTCTATTTCCGGCCGCCGCAGATTTTCTGTACTCAACCACAGGCCAACAAGTTGATGGTCAGACAAAGACCTGTCGACTGTTTCACTGCTGTCCGTTGCCACACCAGTTTGAGTCTCCGCTTCCAGCTTCTGTAGCCAGGCCACAAACAATTTACCGTCGATTGACTCGATGACCGGAATTCGCGCGTCCACAAGATCGTCAGTCAGTGCCTGTTTCCACAACAGATCACCTTCCCTGCTCCACAATCCCAACCAAACCGACGCGGAACCATCGTCGTTGACCTCGTACCAGGTGACGGCCAGATTGTTCCCATGCCCTACTACATCCGCTTCATAAGAATGGGTGGTTGATTGTGTCAAGCGGATTTCCGGCGTTTTCGGATCAAGTGTGCCATCTAATAATCGCAGATAGATTTCCGCTTGCCCGTGGCGTGTGTCGTACCAGGAAATAGCGACTGTATCCGCATCAAGAATCTCAAGGTCTGCCTCGAAAGCTCCATATCCACTCTCGCTGACCTGTCGCAAGTCTTGACTGCAGGAAGCCAACACCACCAGCACAGCCGTGTAGAAGAGGCCCTTCACAACACCACAACGAGTAGTCGGCATTAAGTTTCGCTCAGGCGATAACGACTGCGCCACCACCAGCTTATCACTAGCAATAATTCTCTGGCTAACAACCAGCTCATCGCTTACTGGAAATCCTCTTCTACTTCTGGCACGTAAATGATCTGACCATCAGGTAAGCGATAGGCAATTCCAAGCCGCTCCCCATCTCCACCGGCAACTTCATCAGCCGTGACTCGATAGGCTTCTATTTCTGTTCCCTGGCGGGTAATGATTTCCTGTTGCCCATCGGGATTGGTTACCACCATGGTAATTTCTGACTC
>JANQJM010000085.1 GCA_028281635.1 Pseudomonadales bacterium
CTCATAGTTCATCAGCGACATCGGAGCGCTAATGCCGCCCACATCCGGTGGATTGTCCTGATGACAGGCGGCGCAATTATTCATGAATACCGGCAGGGCATCCTGATAGAAAGTGGGCGCGTCCTGAGCCAGGGCGGCAGTGGCGGCAAGGCCAGAAAAGACGAGGGTGAGAAGCGACACAGCAGGGAATTTCATGATGTTTCCTTTTGCTAAAGCTTTTATTTGAAGGGCTTCTTATTGATGATCGCAGAAGCGTAATGCCCACAGTGTTTTTTGTCTACACCGGAGAACCCTAAATGGCCGTCATTGGCCTCAATTAACTCCTTGAATTTGTGTGGTTTTTAGTCATTTTTCGTGGAGGCGCAATGGGGTCCGATTAATAATCGCAAAATTCGATTGATACCATCGAAATTAACCGTTTTACCGATCAAGATCCGGCTCGTATAGTAGCCCCACTGTTTAGTTATTTACTTATTATTTTTTGAGGTTAGCAATGAGCGTTTCCCATGTACCCAATGTGGTATTCAAGACTCGAGTCAGGGACGAGTCGGTAGCAGGTGAGAATCCCTTTCGCTGGCAGGACATCAGCAGTGATGACATTTTTGCTGGTCGCCGAGTAGTCGTCTTTGCCTTGCCAGGAGCTTTTACTCCAACCTGCAGCAGCACCCATCTGCCAGGCTTCGAAGCCCACTATGATGAATTCAAAGATGCCGGTGTCGACGAGATTTACTGCCTGAGCGTCAATGATGCGTTTTCCATGTTTCAGTGGGGCAAGCAACTCGGCATTGAAAAGGTAAAACTGCTGCCCGATGGCAACGGCCACTTCACTCGCGGTATGGACATGCTGGTGAAGAAAGAAAACCTGGGCTTTGGCGATCGCTCCTGGCGTTACGCCATGCTGGTTGAGGATGGTGAGATCAAGCAAGTGTTTTCAGAGGAAGGCAAGGAAGACAATTGTGCGACCGATCCTTTCGAGTGCAGCGACTACCTGACCATGCTGAACTACATCAAGTCTCTCGACGCACAAGCTGCATAGCATACAGAGCTTGTGCATTCCCCGAACGGCGGCATCTTCGTAATCAAAACGAGTCCCCTTTAGCCGCCGTTCTTTTTTCTTCTCAGGCTGCTTTCTCTGCAGGCTCAAACAGTAATCGCAGATGACTGCGATAATTTTGTACCTGATCGATTAAGGCCTGGTTATCGTCATAGGCCTTGGCCAAAATAATTCCACCTTCTACGCAGGATGTGAACATATCGGCGAGGGACTCCACGCTGACGTCCATCTTGGGTGGATATTTCACCACGATGCTTTGCAGGCGCTCGGCAATCATGTCTCGCCAGGCCCGCATGCCTTCGTCTATTCGAAGACGAATTTCCTCATCGAACTGGCTAGTTTCGTAAGTGAAGGCTGCAGCCAGGCAACCTGGATGCAGTTCGGTCATGCCAGCGACCATCTCTGTAAACAGATTCAAAAAGATCAGCGCTTGCTGCAGCGGATCCTCACTGAGTTTGTCGGCTTGTTCACTTAGCGCAGAGAAAACTTCTGTGTCGTTGTCGATGTAACGATCGATCAGTGCTCTGGCGAGTTCAGTCTTGCCGGAAAAATGATAGAAGAAGCCACCTTTGGTGATGGCAGATCTGGCGATGATTTCATCGATGGTAGTGCCAGCGAATCCCTGCTGCAGGATGATGGATTCTGCGGTGGCCAGTATTCGCTCTCGGCTGCTATTTGCTCTTGTAGACACGGTATTCTCCGGAAAGCGGGATATTCGAAGCGGCTTAACTATACCAAGGGTCTAGTTAATTTTCAGAACCGTCCAAATTTTCGCTACTAATTGTTGTAAATAGCACTAAGTAATTGAATTTCAGTTAAATGTGAGCTGGCTCAAATTCTTACTGCTGGTCTACTAGAATTGACCCACCGAAGTCCTTACACTGCGCGCCCAGTTGACGGGGAGCATCCCGTTAAAACATTGAAAACAGTCGAGAGAAAAAGATTGGAACTCACAGATCAGTTCCGACAGGAGAGTAGGCAAATGAAACAGTTATTACTGACAATTGCCGGGGTTATGACTACTGCTTTGGCAGTCGTGTCAGCAATTTCACCGGCGGCTCAGGCGCAGACAAGCGCAGTGCCCTTGTATGACGACCTGGGCGATTATCATTATGAAATAAGCACATCCAATCCATTGGTGCAGCAGTACTTCGATCAAGGGATTCGTCTCTACTACGCTTTTAATCACCAGGAAGCCATTCGCGCCTTCAAGGAAGCGCAACGTTTGGATGACGATTGTGCCATCTGTTGGTGGGGTGAGGCGCTAGCCTGGGGCCCTAATATCAATCTTCCTATGGATACGCCTTCGGCGGAAGCCGCTTACGCCGCTACCCAGGAGGCACTGGCTCGTCGAGCCAAAGCGTCAGCCAAAGAGCAGGCATTGATTGATGCGCTGGCAACGCGTTACGCCGCCGATGCGCCAGAAGATAGAGCCCATTTGGATCAGGCTTATGCCGATGCCATGGCGGATCTGGTCGCTCGCTATGCTAACGATATTGATTTGGGGGTGCTCTATGCGGAATCACTATTGAATTTGCGGCCCTGGGATTATTGGAACGCTGAAGGCGAGACTCAGCCAGGCATCGACATTGCACTAAGTCACCTGCAGGAAGCAATCGCTGTTAACGAGAACCATCCTGGCGCTTGTCACTTCTATATCCACGCAGTGGAAGAGTTGTATCCGGAGCGTGCAGTGCCCTGTGCGGAAAGACTAGCCAGTTTGATGCCAGGCGCCGGTCACCTTGTGCACATGCCCGGTCATATCTATATCCGGGTAGGTCGTTATCTCGATGCAGTGACAGCAAACGAACATGCCGTGCATGCAGATGAGACTTACATTCAGGATCAGCATCCAGGTATGGGAATGTACACCGCCGGTTACTACCCCCATAACTATGATTTTATGGCCTTTGCCGCCATGATGATCGGGCGCAGTGCCACCGCGATCGATTCTGCCCAAAAGGTGACCTCATTATTGCCCGAGGAATTGTTTGGCAGCCCAGGCATGGATTTTCTTCAGCACTGGTCGGTGCGCCCATTGCAGATGCAGGTACGCTTTGCCAAATGGGAAGACATCCTGAATCATCCGGAACCATCGGTTGAGTACCCACATGCCAAAGGTATCTGGCATTACGCAACAGGTCGTGCTGAGTTGGCGCAAGGTGACGTTGCTGCAGCCAAAGCACATCTGCGACAGCTACAAGCTACAATGGCGCGCCCCGAATTGGCAGAGATGAGTATGGAATTTAATATCTCTAAAGAGTTACTAACAATCGGTGAGCAAGTGTTGAGCGGTTGGATCGCTATGGCTGAGCAAGATACCGATACGGCCATCGCTTTTCTGGAAACAGCTGTGCAGTCGGAAACCAATCTGCTCTATGGTGAACCGCCAGAATGGTCGGTACCAGTGCGGCAGGAACTCGGTGCGGCACTTTTGCAGGCAGGCCGTGCAGCTGATGCAGAGCGGGTGTTCAAGGAAGACCTTGCAAAATTTCCAGAGAATGGCTGGTCGCTTTATGGTTTGATGAAAGCACATCAGGCGCAAGGCGAGAGTGTGGAGGCGCAAGCTGTGCAATCGACACTGGACAAAGTGTGGGCAACTGCTGATGTGGATCTTGCTGCTATCTTCTAGTTTCTGAGTCTCAACAATAAAAAAGGCGAAGCGTTTACGCTTCGCCTTTTTTATTGGGCAGCAGTTTCTTGTCAGGCCCAGGGGTCCTGCATGGCATCGAAGAATTCACGGTGACCATTCACGATCTCACGCATGTCACCCTGATCGGGGATGGTGTCGTAAATATTGCGATCATAGGTGCCACCGAGCAACACACCATCACTACGCGGAAACATGTACAAGCCGCTATTGCCGATGACAATGTAGTTAACTTCCGGCTGCGGCAACAGAAAGCTTAACTGGCCTTTAATGGGTAGCATGTCTTGGTCATTGAATAGCTCCATAGCACCCAGGCCAGTAGAGTTGATCACCACTGGCTCGTGTAAGTTCATCAATTCATTTTCACTATGGAACTCACGTTTGTTGATGGTGCCGCCGGCACCATAGAAATCCTGCATCAACGCTGGCAGAAATACTGCCGGTTCGACCAACATCGTGTCGTAGTGGTAAGCGTAGTCCACGGGGAATGGGTGTTCATCAGGCCCTAGCAGTTGTTTCTGCGGATAGAGGTAGGGGTATTGTTCCGGCAGAGTATCGCCAGTGAGCTCGCCTCTGCCGTTGAGAAATTGATAATTGCTAATCCAGCGTACACCATATTTCGGGCCAACCAGGTTTTGAAAGTAGCGGTAAGAGTGACGTTGGGCTGCTTCGAACTGAGTCATGAATTCCGGAGACACAAAGGGCCGGTCGAACACCGAGGTTGCCGACCATTGACCACCCGCAACATTGGACGTCGTGTGCGGTGGCAGATCTTTGGCGTAAATCGTGACTTTCCAACCCTGGTCCTGCATCAGACGCGCGGCTGTTAGTCCCAGAGCACCACATCCCAGCACCGCACATTCTTTGTGGGGTGTTTGGGTGGCCAGTTCCATCGCCAGATGAGAGGAGCCCCAGCTCAGCGTGATACCGCCACCGCCATGCCCGTAGTTATGAACGAACACTTTGTTATTGCGACGTTCAGCACTTACGTTAAAACCGGTGCGACGAAAGGGGCGCAGACCGGCGATAGTTCGAATTACACGGTCTTCACTGACTTTGACGCGCCGCAGTGGCACCCCTGACAAGGTGTAGTTAGCTGCACTGGCGGGACCGATTGTGGCTGGCACTGCACAGTTTGTCAGCAATGGGGCAAAGGCTAGTGATTTAATGATGGTACGGCGACTGGTCATAGTGGTGCTGCTCATTATGGTGAAACGCTGAACCAAGAATAGCCCAGACTGTGTGCGAGTTTAAGCGTTAAATCGGTGTTGAAAAATGATCTACAACAAGCATCTAATTAGTCATGCATAAAATCAATTGGTGAAATCCATGTTGCAGAACAAAGAGCTCAGTCTGAAACAACTCTTATCGAGTTTTAAGGGCAAGATTGGCATTACCTGGGGTTTAGTTGGGCTTGAGAATGTTCTGCTCGCTTTGATTCCTTTATTCATCGGATTGGCAATTGACGATTTATTGGCTGGTAATTTCGATCAGTTAATCGGATTCGCCAGTGTGATGATCGTGTTGATCTTCGTTGCTGTGGGCAGGCGCATCTACGATACCAGAGCTTATGGCACGATAAGAGTGCAGCTCGGTGATGAGCTGCAACACAGGCATGCAGAGTTGCCAGTTTCTGCACGAAACGCTCGCTTAAACATGTCGCGGGAGTTGGTCGATTTCCTTGAAGAGCAGGTGCCACAAATATTGACCGCGCTAATTCAAATTATCGTGGCATTTTTCATTCTTGCGGTTTTTCATATTTATCTTGCGCTCTCTGCCCTCGGAGTGACGCTGGCTATGATAATTCTCTATAGCTTCGTGCACTCCCGGTTTTATCGATTTAATGCCAGTTTAAATGGTCAGATGGAGCAGCAGGTTAGTATTCTTGAGTTATCCCAACCCAGTGAAGTGCTGAATCATTTATTAAACTTGCGTAAATGGGAAGTAAAACTCTCTGACACAGAAGCTGTCCTGTATGGTGTCATCTTTATTATGGTTACAGTTTTTCTCGTCTACAATCTTTGGTTTGGCACGTCACTCCCCGATGTAACTACCGGTAGTATCTACTCCATCGTAAGCTATAGCTGGACCTATGTTGAGTCAGCCATTGTGCTGCCCTATACCTTGCAGTCATTGACCCGGCTTTCTGAAATCACGGAACGCATTAACAGCAGTAGCAGCGATCAGGACTAGTTCTCCTGCTGCAGCCGCATCCAAAAGTCGCTTTGGTGCCTCTCAATTAATCACAGGACTCAGTGAAATACAGTACACTGTTCAAATAGCTCATCCCAGGAGTCGACACCATGATCAAGAATCGATTCAAAGCGCCAGTTGCGTTACTGCTGGCTCTGCTATTAGCAGCCTGCACCAGTACGGGTGGTGGTCCGGATTACGCAGACGAAGTTGGGGCCAACGGGTTGCTCACACCTCGCGCAATCTTCGCACGTTATGTCGAGGCGATAGGTGGTGAATCGGTCCTGCGTTCCCATGAGTCGCGGACTCAGTCGGGGCAGTTTGACATAGTCGCCTTCGGCGTCTCCGGAGAGATGGTGATGAAAACCGCTGCCCCTAACTATGTCTCGCAGAACATTGAACTGGAGGGCCTCGGGACTATTAATAGTGGCTACAACGGCGAGGTGGCTTGGAATTCGAATCCACTGCAGGGTATACAGCAGCTCACCGGACAGATGTTGGACGATATGCTGCGGCAGGCTGAATATTTCTTGCCACTCACCTATGCCAATGTCTATCCGCAGCAGGAAACTGTTCAGCTCACTGACGTGAATGGCGAAGAGGCTTATGAAGTTAAGTTAACTGACGCCAATGGTGGAGAAACATTGGCCTATTTTTCGGCGGATACGAGTTACATGATTCGAGTATCCAGCAGCACTGCTACACCAATGGGTACGGTACCGACTACAACTGACATCTATGATTATCGGGAATTCGATGGTGAGTTGGTACCAGTAAGCCTCAGTGTGGATCAAGGCGGCCAGCAGTTTGAGATCCAAATC
>JANQJM010000112.1 GCA_028281635.1 Pseudomonadales bacterium
CCGGCATTCCCACCGTTCTCAGCCGCCACAAAATCTCTGAAGACCGATACCTCTTCAACAGGGCTGAGGGAAAGAGTTGTCGACACTGCAGTCAGATTCGAGAAGTCCTCATCCAGCAAATAGAACTCACCCGCACCGTTACGGGCATAGACACTACCGTTACTGACAGCAACCACAACATAGATCGAACCTGGCAAACCAATGTGACGAGGTTCTACAGTAATGCTGACATCGACGCTGAAGGATTCGGTTTCGGCGAAAGCAGATTGATAAGTGGAATCGGTACCCGCTATGGCCCCACCCTGGAACAGCGCGGTGGTGGCCGCATTGGAAGCCGAGGTCGGATTACCCAGCACAGGTTGATCGCTGACGGGAAACACCACATTTCCCTCCTGCTCGAGCTGATCGATAGTAGATAACGACTGGTTCAGTAAACTCTCTGTATCAGCTTGGGTAACGTTGGCAAGAACCGCCACCGTCATTCCCTTGTCAGGGAAGTACCAAAGCTGTGATCCATAGCCTATTTCCCGACCATCATGCCCAAAACGGGTAGAGTCGTCCTGGAATTTCACAATTCCCAGGCCGTAGCCAAGGCCACCACCGATGGCGAAGGTGTCGGTCATCTCTGCCAGCAGTGATTCATTGATGATTTGACCGCTCAATAACAACTGTATGAACCTCCGCAAGTCACTCACTGTAGAAATTACTCCTCCGTTTCCATATTCATGGGAATGGGCAATTTCGGAGACATCCAGCAGTTGGTTGTCGAGCAATGTATAACCACGCACTATGGTATCGGCTGCTTCGGTTCCCCAGGTGGCCGCGGTGTCAGTGAGCCTTAAGGGTTCAAATAACTGTTCACGCAAAGCCGTGCCCAGGGGCTTACCCGTGATCGCCTCTGCCACCAGCCCCAGGGTGACATATCCGGTATTGGAGTAACGGTAGGTTTGTCCGGGGTTCGCAGCGGCCCCCAGGTCTACCACAATTTGAACCAGCTCCTCCGGTGTCCAGGAACTGGCGGTATCCTGAAGCAAGGTATCGAATATGAGATCCGTGTCGCCCAGGTGATCTTTGATGCCGCTGGTGTGATTGAGCAACTGCCGCACCGACGTGCTGGCGCCATTGGGCAACAGACCAGGCAATATATTCTCGATTGGCGTGTCGAGAGTAACAGCCTCCTGCTGCACGAGTTTGAGGATCAGAGTCGACACGAAGACTTTGGTCACACTGCCGATACGGAACTTTCTGTGCAGTGGCATTGCTGTGCTCGTCGTGACATCTGCCAGGCCGCCGGCAAAGGACCATGTGCCTAGACCACGGATATCCACAAGCAGATTAGCGCCAATCGCGTCAGTCTGAGCAATGTGCAAGTCAACCAATCGCTGTAGCTCAGAGTCCAGATTCTGAGCGGAAGCCTGGTTAGCTGTTATCAGCAAGAATAAGAGCAGCAAACCGGCAATACGCGCCTTGCCATGAGTTTTGGTGCACGAGCTCGTGTGCCTACTGTTAAATAGCCAGAATTCCATTGCTTCCCTTAGCTCTATGTTCAGGCAAGATTCCCATTGACGGTCAGGAAATTCTGCTATCGAAAATTTAGCGATTCCTCCTGCTCGATAAATCAGGAGAATAAAATTCGTTCACACTGGAACCATTAATGCCATTTTTCGAGCTGCAGCAAAGATCCTGGGAAAGGCATGCCCGGGCTACTCTGGCTGTTCTAGAATTTTTGCTGTTTAATGGAACTGACGATCACGCCATTGGGAGGGAGTCATACCAGTCTTCTTTTTAAAGGCATTGTAAAAAGCCGAGCTGGAATTGAAGCCAGCTTCCTGTGCAATCCGGGAAATCGGAATGCTCTTGGAATCACTGGACTCGAGCCATTTCTTGGCTTCTTCGACTCGATAAGCATTCACAAAGTCATAGAAACTCTGACCGATGGTGTTGTTTAGAACTTGAGAAACGACATGGGTGGTAGATCCCAGCTGCTCAGCCAGATCAGATAAGGTCAGATCTGAAACCAGGTAAAGTTTGTCAGTTTCGACCTTGTTGCGGATCGTTGTGGCGAGTTCCTGCGACGTCTCCGCTGGCAGTGCCGAGTTTCCGTATTTCCCATTTGCTTCGACTGCGGTAACCGAATTGGCTTTAGGCTGAAAAGCTCTCGGAGATACTGCGCTTTTCTCTACAGCTATCGCGCCGTAGCTGGTCACGAGCCGGGGAGAAAAGATCGTGGTCTGCATCAACGCTTTGACACCGAGGTATACAATACCGCAACTGAGAGTGGCATAAATCGTAAGATCGATTGCCTGGTTGTAGCTTTCAGTTGACAAAACATAGTTAGCTGCGATCTTAAGAACGTACATTACTGCGATTAACATCAACAGCGTCAGGAAAACGTTCACCCAGCGCAGATCAATATTCTCCATTGATGAAGTCAGCTTGCGTAGGTTGCTGGTGTGCTTTCTGACCCTCAACACACAAAGTAACGAATAAGCCGTCAAGGACGCGACGATCATGTACCACTCCAGCGAGGTCTGAATGTTAAATATGAATACCCAACCAACCGGACCAAAGGCTTCAATCGTAGTATTCAGAACATTCGACTCCAGAAATATGATCGCATGGTAATTGAAGAAACTGGAATCCAGGACGTCCAGATCTACTTCTACAGGGTAAACCCAAGCGTAATAGGCTAGCATTCTCGCATTAGGCTCAGTATCAAAATAGAGCGGCCCTTCTGTCACAAGAATCAACGCGGCCGGTATCAGATGCAGCAACATGACAGGTCGATATCGTGGCGGCTCTGGGCTTGTGACTGTATAGACATAAAAATAAAGGGCAGGCCCCGTGAGAAACCCGAAAGGAACATGCGTACTCATTAGCGGCACTAAGTAGTAAAAATATCCGGTTGAATCAAGAAAGTTCTCCAGCAGAACAACAGCAATTGAAATCATCAAGACCGTCAGGAACACATTCGGGTTGAGGGCTCTGCCATCGGCCCATTGACCGTTTTCAGATTCCTTACGCCAGAGGGCAATGGCAAAAAGAATAGCCAGTGCTGCTCCGACCACAAACAACAGAGAGGTAAAAGTGATAGTAGGTTCGAATGGAGGCGGAATAGTAGGCTGCATTGCGATGTGGACAAAAGACTGTTTCTAAAAAATATCCTACTGCCTTTTTGTTCGCAGCTTTACATACTTAACAACTCATTCACTGCCCGATAGGCTTCGTTGATAGACGCGTCAGTATGGGGACTGGCAGCCGCATCGGCATTGGCGATTGCAATACGACCCACTCGCTGGCGACCAACGACACAGGGCCGCTTATCGGTTGAGGTATAGGCCCATTCTTCTGGCTCATAGAGTGGGTTATAAGAATAACTGTAGCCATGGGGCCAGCGATTCACCGTAAGGCCAAGAATGTCGCGCTCGTCATCGAACCCTGCCGGGCCCAATATTCGGGTCAACTGATCGCGCAGATTTTCTTCGAAAGTCGCGAATGAAGTGGCCAGCATTTCATTACGCCCGGCCCTGTGTTGTTCACGCCGATTGAGTTCGCGCCCTGGCACATCGAAGTAAGCTGAGAAACGCATAACAATCGGCTCATCGGGATCGCGGGGCGCCTGATAATCGCCCATAGTCACCGAGGGCTGTAAGCTAATACTTGAATAGAAGCTGGTTGGAGCGCTGACGCGAGAGATGCCAGTATCAACAAAAGACTGCCAGTTTCTGAGCAAAGCCCCGCCATAAACCAGGGGTGACTTGGTGCCATACACCAGTGCTTCTTTCTGCGGCGCTGATATTTCCGGGCAGATATAGGGGATCACCGTATTCCAACAGGCCATGACTACCGCATCACCGGTGACTGCATATGCCTGATCATTGTTCACGTATTGCACTCTGACCTGGTCCGCTCCCTGGTTCTCAACCTGAACCACCATACTGTTCAGACGAATACGACAGCCATTGTCCCTTCTGTCCAGTTGACTGTAGTCCACCGCTGCGGTGACTACATCTTCCATATCCTTGCCTGTTACGGCGCTGGGAATCAGTGAGCGCACGAGTAAACGTGTAATGGTGGCATTGCCATCCGGAAAGTACATATCGGGATCGCCATCTCGTGCCCGCTCGATATTTTCCCGTCCATGTTGGCCGCCTGGCTCATTGATTAGAAGCTCGGGAGGCAAGTCTTCCAAATTCAAGCCAGAAAAACCTGGATAGCCATCATCACGGAAATAGATCGCCGGTATTGCATCCGGACTGACTACCAGGGATCCATAAAAAGAAGAGTGAAACAGCTTCACTACATCTTCATGCACCTGCACGACATTCAACAGATAGTCTTTATAACTCATGTGAGTCAATCGCTGCCGAGTTTCTTCCGCGCTTAATCCAGGAAAATAGTTTTCAGTAGAGTTGTAGAGCCGCACTACATCGCGTTGGGCATCAGCGCTTAACGGACTCTTGGCAATTGCTTCTGCTATCGGCTGATCGTTGTATCCGACAACGAGTCTGTCTTCATCGAAATTCTCCTTGTCAAAGAACATACTGCCGGTGAGCCCGATGTCCCGATAGAAAGAAAACATGTCACGGTTCTTTTCAAAATAACGTGTACGATCAATACCCAGCTCCCACAACAGCCCGGCCGCAACGGTGCTGTACTGAGAGGGTGCTTCAACATTGAGAGTACCTCCGTTCACCAGGAACATCCGTCCTTCATGCCAGAACTCATTACGCTTGGCATGTCCCCCAAAGTCAACATGGTTGTCCAGAATCAGAATGCGGAACTGCGGGCCAAGTTGTTTACTGAAAAAATAAGCAGCGGCGAGACC
>JANQJM010000148.1 GCA_028281635.1 Pseudomonadales bacterium
CCTGATATGCCGGCCTCGGTCGTAGAGTTCCCGCTTCATCCCGATCAACCAGACCATAACCCCGGGCCACCAGCCGCCACCAGTAGACGCGATCCACCAGCCCGGAACACAAGGCGAGAGCCAGATAACGCAGCATAAACGCTGCATAGGTCTCTTCATTCACACCACTGTCGTGCAGACTTCCTGGTTCAGCGTCACGATAAGCAAATGGTGTCGTAACCGGGGAATGTATGCCAGTCCCGGACAAGGGCCAATTTACTTCAGATACCACGACACGGTCGACGCCCTGCCTACTGGTTTTCGCCACAGATTTCGCCAGCGCAAATTTTTCCAGGGCACTGAATCCATTCTGTGCATTCTCCGGCGCTCCACGACGATCCACATAGAGATGATGAGACATGGCAGCCAGGGGAACCGATTGTGGCCACTGCTTTAGAGCAGAGATGAGGAACGGGTACTCAAAATCTATTGTCGCGGGACCGAGGATTTCGAGTTGCGGATAGGCGCGGGCAACGTGTTCCAGACAACCGTAAAACCGCTGCAATTCGGTGAAGTTCCAGACCCCCCATTTCACACGGTTCACCGCATGCCCAAATTCAATAGCCTCCAGGTCGGTACCGATTTCTTCCAGGGTACTCAAAACAAAACTATGCCATTTGGCTGGCTCAAGAATCGCCCGCCGATCTTGCACGAAGGCTGCTGTCACCTTGTGCCCCATGGAGCGAAGCCGTTTTACCAGCTGCTTTTGAAAAACCTGTCTGGATGAACTTTCGTGATGATTGAATCGAATGAGTACTGGAATGGCGCCCAGGCCTGCAAGCAATTGGAGTTCCTGTTCCAGTGACTGTGAGTCTGGCTCCAGTGCCATGCCTATTCGGCCAGCCATGGCCACACCGTCAGCAAACGCTTCTGCCTTCGCCCGTTTGTACCCTTGCCACACTGCAGGTAAAGCGGCAAATGTATCCAACAACATCTTGCCCGATCTGCCTGCTGGGTATTGCTTGCCGCGCTCCTTACGATCGAGAGCAGCCAGGGCCTGATCAGAAGTGTCATCCCAAATCCAGATATCCTTCGGGGCCGGGAAAAAGTCTGTTGCAGGCAGAGCTTCTGACTCTCGCTTAATGCGGGCCTCTCGAATAGGATGCCGGAATTTTCTGCTTAATTCCCTGCGTCTGAACGCTGCTTTGTGATGGCGAAATGACTTCAGTAATTCTTTGGGTGCTGGTGACCCCCAATACATATCCAGGAACATCAGCATTAAATTGGAAGGGATATTCAGCCGCGCCAGATCCTGACCCCTTTGTCGCAAGCTGACGTCAGCCACCAGTCGCCCCCTGTTGAGATCGATGATGCCAGTGGTGGCCCAGCTACGCTCCGAGCTGGCTTTTAAAAGAATGTTTTGGTTTCCCAAGTCACAATGTAGAAATCCAGAGTCATGCAGCTTCCGGCATTGGAAGGCCACATCATTCAGTAGTTTCATGTACTCGCTGCTATTGCCCTGCTTATGCAGCAGATAGAGTAAGGCCTGGTGAAAATTCACACTATTGTCCTGAAATAACGACAAGTAATAGCTCTCGAGCAGGCGGCTACCCCGCCGGCGCTCAACGAAAGCAACGGGTACAGGTGTTACCACGACATGTTGTTTTAGATGCAGGGCGGCTTCGAATGAACGTTGCGCTTTCGATTTTCTGCCCATGGTATCGAGCCAATCCTTAACCGCGGATTGCTGACCAAAACTTTTGACCATCACGGACAGGGCATTCGATCTGTTGTCTAGTGTGACGTGAACATTCTGGTTACGCCCACCGGCGATCAGCGTGGCACCATCGCCCGCAATGAGAGTGCGAATGTTAGGTAACGCCTCAAGTAGCAACTCGGAATCGAACTCGGCACTGATAGCACCGGTATAGTCACCTTCAGTGAACTCGATAATATGGGATTGTGAATTGTCGACTGGAGCTGGCACGTCGTACTCGAACCTTGTCAGGCGACGCGACGCATCAGGAAATAACCAACAACGGCACACAGCAGGATTGGCGTCATGACCGCCATTAACGGGCTCAGACCATAGATCAGACTCACTGGCTCCATCATGCGTTGTACTGTAGTGAATGCGATCCCTATAGAAAGTGCTATGAAAACCCGGTAACCCATGGTGGCTTCACGCAAGGGGCCGAAGACAAAGGAAACGGCTAAAATAACCAACACCAGGGTAGAAAGTGGCTGTAGTATTTTCTTCCAGAACGCCAAAAAATAGACTGAACTGTCGAGACCCTCTGATTCAAAGAACTGGGCGAATCGATAGAGGCCAGAAATAGATTGCTTGTCGGGCTCTACCAGCAACACACTCAGCAGCTCTGGTGAGAGATCCGCTACCCAGTCTTCCTGCAGGTAGGCACTGGTGGTGATGCGCGTTCCGGCGAACAGGCTTTGCTGCACGTTACTCATACGCCAGTAAGGTTCATCGTCGTCTTCGACGTACTCGGCTGCCTCGGCAAAGCTGGCGGAGACCAATTGCCTATCGTCATCGATGGTGTAGCGACTCACACCGAAAAGTTGTCTGCCACCGGGCGCAATAGCATTGATGTGAATAAAATCATTGCCAATTTTACGCCAAGTACCTGCCTCGGAATTGATGGAACTGCTACCACTAAGCTGGATCGCTTTATTGCTATTAGCCACCTGCTCCAATGGCGGGGAGATATACTCTCCGATCACCAGGCTCAACACCATCACTAACAGTGCTGGCTTCAGCGCAGCAGTCATAATGCGCCATTTATGAATACCGGCGGTCTGCATGACCACAAGCTCGTTGTTCGAAGCCAGAATACCGAGACCAAAAATCGTCCCGCCCAGCGCGGCGAATGGAAACAGTTCATAGATACCGGTGGGAGTGGTCATCGCCACGTATGCCAGGGCATTGCCAACAGTATAGTCACTGCCAGATTCCCCAAGCTCATCGATAAGCGCGAAGATGAGATCCAGTGAAACTATCACTCCCAACACGACGGCGATGGAGATTAAGACTACAACGCGAACATGCCTATCTAGCAGGTCCATCAGACAGACCTCCATCGATTAAGCGCTCGAATCACTTTGGTGTTGTAGGCAGCCACACCAGCCCCGATGAAAAGTAGATGAATCCACCACAAACCAAAAGTGGGGCTAAGCTCTCCTTCGGCGATCAGGTCACGGCAGAACTCCAATGAGACAAAATAGACGACGTAGAGCATTGCCGCCGGAAACAGTTTGCTGTACCTACCCTGTCTCGGATTAACCCTGCTCATGGGCACCGCGATTAAACTGATTACTGGAATCAGCAGCAGGGTTGATAATCGCCACTGCAATTCAGCCTGGTGGGCCAGTTCATTGGACCCCAACAGACTGTTAGTTGGCAGCGTGGATTCTTCCAGCACGGCTTCAAACTCTTCCGGCGCCGGTAATAAGATGGCTTGCCGGTCGAACTGACCCACCGTGAATTCACCCTGCCCCGGCGAACCGTCATATTGCAGCACGTTGTCCAGCCGCATAAAGCGCGCGCCCGTTTCCCTGTCGATCTCCGGTCGCGCTGTATCTGCCAATAGAATTCTGGGGGGTTCACCTGTCTCCTGTCCACCCGGAGTCATTGCTACAAACACGTTATGGAGTTCTCTGCCTTCCGTTGCCGCGTCCTGAATGCGTTCAGCGTAGGTGATGCGTTCACCCGCCCCAAAAGTCTGAAACTGCCCGGCCACGATTAAATCGATCTCGGTTAACTGATTCTGCGTCAGTTTGAGCTCTTCCCCCTTCCTTAGTCCGAGCGGCGCCAGGTACAGACTAATAGCCGCCACCACTATCATTATCAGCGAGGTTGCACCGGCGGTATTCAGCAGTAGTCGTTTCTGACTGATACCGGAACCCATCAGGATAACCATTTCATTGTCTGCATACATGCGGCCATAGGCTAGGATAATGGCCAGAAACAGCG
Source organism: Pseudomonadales bacterium (assembly GCA_028281635.1). Classification (GTDB taxonomy): domain Bacteria; phylum Pseudomonadota; class Gammaproteobacteria; order Pseudomonadales; family Pseudohongiellaceae; genus UBA9145. The sequence continues at coordinate 3,968 of JANQJM010000148.1, forward strand.
CCAGGGGCAGGATCACCAGCAGGAACTCTGGTATCCGGTACATCATGAGTAATAAAAGGATATCTGGCGCTTTCTCTCCGGCGACAGCATCGCCAAGATACTGAATAAAACGCCCTGTGAGCGACACGGTCAGCAATACTACAGTCACCACAGTGACTATCTGCAGTACTTGCTTGGTGAGATAGCGAAATATTATCAAATCGTGACTGCTCTCTGTTTCCTGAGATGGGGAAGACGGACCGACAGCTTAAGAAGCAAAGTCTACGCTGAGCTGCTCATCGTTCCCTTCGAAAGTGAGACTGAAGATTTCTCCATCGCGTTCAATATTCACCAGATTAGACTGATCCGGCCAGACATCGCGCAAAGCAATATTGACTACGGACATGCCATCAATGTCTTCGCGGTTAGCGATTTCCTGATACACCCACAGGAATTGTCCATCAATCTCTTCCCCCACATATTGCAGAGGCAGCTCTTCCTCGGTGCCGTCGGACAAAGTGATAACTATGGCAAAGCGATTCATAACGTAGTTGCTGAACAGTTGTCTGGATTCCGCAGACTCCATCAAAGTTTGGCGTTCACCAAATATCAAGGTGGCGGCATGCTCTGCATCATGCACGAAAAAGCGATGCATCACTTCGATGTTGTTGGTATTCGGATTAAAGAGCACCCGCGTGACAGCAGTTTTCTGCTGATGGGCACTACCGAGAGGTGTTGACAGGAGTAGTGCTAGCAGCAGGCTGAATCGCCAGCCTGCTGCCAGAACCCTGGGTGGATTAGTCTTCAGACTCCGGGTCTTCTTCATCATCAGTTCGCAGTTCAGTCTTGATGTCCTGCATAATATCCCTGCTGAGCAGACCACCGCCACCTTCAGATTTGAAGGACTCAATGCGGGACGGAATGATCCGACGCGGGTAGTAGTTGTTCTCTATATTGACGTCGGCCGTTTCCTGCAAAGGATCAACCACGATGCTGGCAATGTCCTTTTCAGCCACCACCAGTTTCTTTACAGCATGTGGTGAGCGACGCCAGATTTCCGCCGGGATGCGCATCTCTTCACTGCTGCCGTCGGTAAACTCGATCTGCAGAATAATCGGCATGACCAGGCCACCTTCATTAGAGAATTCCAACAGGTAGTAGTTCAGATCTTCCTCAATCGCGCGATCCAATACCGCTCGCTCCCAGTCTTCCAGACCTTCCAGAAAACTGTTGTAGCGATTGCGTTCCACATTGGTAACCGTGAATTGATCATTGTCATCGTAGAAGTCCCGGATATCGGTATTGCGTTCAACCCAGGTCTGCAAACCTTCCTGACGATTACGCTCTACATAAACGGATGGGGGCAAGGCTTTTTCAAACTCTCTCTGTCTCTCATAGTCGATGTCCGGGTTTTCGGTATCGATTTGCATCTCATAAACACGATTCAAAGCGATGTCGACATGATCAGTAGTGTAAAACCATCCACGCCAGAACCAATCCAGATCGATTCCGGAAGCCTCTTCCATGGTGCGAAAAAAATCCGCTGGCGTCGGGCGTTTGAAAGCCCACAACTGCGAGTACTCTTTAAACGCGAAATCGAACAATTCCCGACCCATGATGGTTTCGCGCAAGATATTGATTGCCGTGGCAGGCTTTGAATACGCATTAGGCCCTAAACGCAGCACGCTATCCGATTGCGTCATGACCGGCACCTGGTTCTGGGATTCCATATAATCAGTGATATAGCGCGGCTCTACTCCCCAGGGAATCTCCGCATCCCACTCACGACCTGCAACGGAATCCAGGTAGCTGTTGATACCCTCGTCCATCCAGGTCCACTGCCTCTCGTCGGAGTTCACGATCATTGGAAAATAGAAATGTCCGATCTCATGAATGACCACACCGATCATGAAGCGCTTGGTCGCCAGCGTGTAAGTACGGCTACCATCATCCTGCAGCGTCGTACGCGGACCATTGAAAGTGATCATGGGGTATTCCATACCACCCACAAACCCAACATTGACTGATTGCGCAGTTGGATAGGGAAAATCAAAGGAGAAACGGCTATAAACTTCCAGGGTGTGAATGACCACTTCAGTTGAGAAGTCTGACCATAGGGTACCGCCCTCTTTCGGGTAGAAGGACATCGCCATTATCAGCTCTTGCTCAGCTCCGGGCTGCTGATGACCCTTGGCATCCCAGATAAACTTGCGTGAAGATGACCAGGCGAAATCACGCACATTCTCCGCAGCGAAACGCCAGGTAGCGGTTTGGTTCGAACCTTCGCTTTCGTTTTCCAAAGCTTCTTCGGGCGTCACGATGAACACAGGTCGCGCCGCAGTCTCAGCTTCCTGTAACCGATCTCTTTGCTCCCGGGTTAAGACTTCGTTTGGGTTCTGCAACTCACCGGTAGCGGCGACGATGTGATCGGCCGGCACCGTCATCGACACTTCGTAATCACCAAACTCCAACGTAAATTCACCGGACCCCAGAAACTCTTTATTGGTCCAGCCTTCGTAATCTGTATAGGCGACGAGACGGGGAAACCATTGAGACAGTGCGAAGATATAATTACCGCCCTCTCGCTCGTCGTCAGGAAAATGTTCGTAGCCGCCGCGGGGTGACAGGATGTCGCCGTTGACGATGTCGAAGGCAAAATCTATCCGCAGCTCTACTTCATCGCCAGTACCAAGAGGTTCGGCCAGATCAACCCGCATCAAGGTGCCAACCACTGTGTACTGTAAGGCATTCTCCCGACTATCGGTTACCGCATTAATCTGGTGACCCAGATTGGAATCATCGTAGTACTGCAGTGCTTGCAATTGACCGAGACTGATGCGGGCAGGATCGTTGTCATCGGCATCAGGACTGGCCCGGTTAAAGGTACCACTCATTACTGCCATGGAATCGGAACGGAAGCGATTCTGATCAAGCTGGAACCACAGATAGGAGAGCGTATCAGGAGAGTTATTGCGATAGGTAATCAGCTCAGTGGCGCTTATGCGCTGATTCTCCTCATCCAGTGTAGCATCGATGTTGTAGTCAACTTCCTGTTGCCAGTATTCATGACCCGGAGCGCCCGAAGCATTCCGGTAGACATTTGGCGTCGGTAACACCTCGTCCAGTTGCCGAAATTTGTCTTCAAAACTACCCTTGGTTTGTTGAATGCCCTGGGCCAAAGCCCCGGAGCAGATGAGGCAGAGCAGGCTTACAGCCAATGGGGTTACTGCTCTCGTCATGTCACTCTCTCCTACTTCGCTGGATTGCTTTACCGATGTCTCAAAATCGGGGGCAGATGATACCTTGTTTTGTGTAAACGGTACGAATTCCACTCATATCCAGGATTTCTCCGGCGCTTGAAATCATTGCGGGCAACGGCTCCGGAACCGGATAATAAGCCTATGCTTTTGTTTTATTTAATTCTTGCCGCTGCCACCGTGATGTTGGCCCGCTCCCTGACGAAATCAGTGAGGCGGCTGCTGCAGACATTTGAGGAGCAGCCGAATCGCCCCCAGACAGGTGGCCTCATCCTTGCTGGCTGCCTGCTACTGATAAGCGGAGTCGGATGGTTGCTGCTGGCTTTCGTCACCGCTGGCGCGGTGTTGCACGAACTAAGCCCATCGGGGCCGGCTCCCTATGTGCTTTTGCCCTGGTTTATCGGGTTGGTGCTTCAGGTCATCCCACAGGAATTGGCCAATAAAGTCTTAGCTATAATAAGGAAGGAAGACCCGCTGAAAGAATCTCTGTAAAAGCAGTTAGCAGATATCTGCGAATTGGTGCCTGGCCTCGGAGCAGCCACTCGCTTTTTCCAGCTCCAGACTATCGCAGGCATTAAAATTAGCGAATCGCCTCAGTTCGGCGAGAAACGATCGGTAGAAAGCGTCTTTGTTTCCTACCGGCTTTTCCAGATGTAAATGCAACACGCGTAACACACCACTTTTCCGATCTGCCTTGGCATCTATGCGGCCCACCAGCTTATTGCGATAAAGCAGTGGTAAGCAAAAGTAACCATACTTTCTTTCCTCTTTCTTTACGTAGCACTCTATTTGATAGTCAAAATCGAATAGTTGCTGTGTGCGTTGTCGTTGAATAACGGCATTGTCAAAAGGCGAGAGAATGCGAAAACCACTGCGAGGCAGCTTTTCACTCGCTTGTTCTAACAAGTCTGGCTGGCAGTAGTAGGTCGATCCGGAAATCTCTATTTCTGCGAGCTTACCCTCTTCCACCATCTCCAGTGTGGCCTGCCGAACCGCATTGCCCAGGCCTTTGCGCAGATAGCTTATTTCCTTAGCTTGCGCCAGAGCATTGGCAGCCACATAACGCTTGACAAGATGACGACTCAATTCTGCTTCGCTTGGCACCGATGTATCAACCCAGTCCGGCAGCACACGTTCCCGCAACTCATAGACTTTGTGGAAATTCCTGCGAAAGGGAATCATCAGTTCCCCTTCCATAAACAACTGTTCCAACGCCAGCTTGGAAGGCGCCCTCGCCCACATGGTCTTGCTGCCAGGCTTGTCGTCAAAGTCTTTGGCCATCAATGGGCCTTCGCTGCGAATACGCCGCAACACATGGTCCGTTTGTTTCTTGTTCTTGGGATACCAATGCACCTCCCCTGAAGCGATGCGATTCATCATTGGCAGGGAGAAGCGATAATCCTGCATCGGGAGAATCGCCAGAGCATGGGCCCAGTGCTCAAAAATCTTGCCTTCTCGCTGTAACTTATCTACGTGATCCAGTCGATAAGACTGCAGTCGATTCCAGAGTGTATGGTGATGGGCGCGGGCGACGACACTGAGGGTATCGAGTTGGACGTAACCAAGCTTTTCAATAGCCCGTAGAGTTGAATCCTTTCCAGTCCCCAGCTGACGCCGACTGCTCAATAGCTGGCTATGGAGGGCCAGTTTGCGCGCTTGCTGGCGGGTTAGTTGAAGATCAGTCATATCCTGCGATCAGCTCTCACTGAAAAGACCCGAACCTTCGCACTTTACCGCAGACCAGACAACCAGTCTTAACAAATCCGCGTTGTTGGCAAATTCGGAAAACCCACGAAACTAAGCTGCCAGTCTAAAGTCATGCTTATAACCACTAAGTATACAGAGGGCATAGCCTGTCCAATGGCAGGCGCCAGTTCAGCATTCTGTCGGCTGGACAGTGTTCATGCTGGCAAAGTGATTGCGGATGTTGCACTGATGGCTGAGCTGGGGAAATTCTACAAGCCGTTCGCCAACTCAGAATCGATATCGACCGGTTGACTCAAGGGGTGGGACAGGATGCAAGGGCGTCTGCTCTGCGTCCTTTTCTTCGTCGGTCACTAACCTGACAAACGGTCAGCAATATTTTCGATTTTTTCATGGCGTATATCTGTGCCAACCACCATATACACCACGTGCTCACAGATATTTTTCGCGTGATCGCCGATTCTTTCCATGGCTCGCAGCGCCCACAGCACATTGAGCACGTGTGAAATGCTGCTGGGTTCTTCCATCATGTAGCTAATCATGGCGCGCATAGCAATAGCGTATTCGTTGTCCACATCCTGATCTTCCTGCACCACACTCAATGCCGCTTCGGCGTCGTGGCGCACAAAGGCGTCAAGAGCAGTGTTCAGCGCGCGTTGCACCTGCTGACCAAGTGTACGAAATTCAACCAGCCCACTGGGTAATTCACCTTGTTCGCTTACTTTGATGGCAGCCTTGGCGATTTTCGAGGACTCGTCGGCGATACGCTCCAGGTCCCGAATTGCTTTGATGATGGCCAATACCAGGCGTAAATCGCTGGCAGCGGGCTGGCGACGGGCGATGATGAGATTACATTCCTCATCAATCTTCATTTCCATGGAGTCGATGACATCATCTTCGGAAATAACGGCGGAGGCTTTGCCGCTATCAGTTCCGATCAGCGCGTCTAGGGCATCGGCCAGTTGTTTCTCCACCTTGCCGCCCATCTCAAGCATATGCTTTTTGACCTCTTCGAGATCAGCATTGAATTGCTGAGAAATGTGGTGCCCATGGGAACCGGCTGTGGAATTCATGATTTACCCGCTGACTTAAATATAGCTTACACCAATACCAGCATCGCTATATTACAGTTATCGTTCAATTACATGACTAATTAACCGTAGCGACCGGTTATATAGTCTTCAGTTTGCTTTACGGAAGGATTGGTAAATAACGTATCTGTGGAGTCAAATTCGATCATATTCCCCATATCCATAAAGGCAGCATAGTCAGATACCCTGGCCGCCTGTTGCATATTATGAGTCACGATAAGAATGGTGTATTTCTCGCGCAGATCATTGATCAATTCTTCAATCTTCAGAGTAGAAATAGGGTCAAGCGAAGAGGCTGGCTCGTCAAGGAGCAGAATCTCCGGCTGTACTGCGATAGTTCGCGCAATCACCAAACGCTGTTGTTGACCTCCCGACAATTCCAGCGCATTAGCATCCATGCGATCCTTTACCTCATCCCACAAAGCGGCAAGCCGCAAGGCATTTTCTACTATTTCATCGAGAATACGTCGGGAACTGATGCCCTGGATTCGTAGTCCGTAGGCGACGTTGTCATAGATGGACTTTGGGAATGGGTTGGGCTTCTGAAACACCATGCCCACCCGCCGCCGTAGATTAGCAACGTCCACTCGCTTTTGGTAAATGTCTTCACCGTCTATTCTGATCTTGCCTTTAATTTTGCATTCATCATTCAGATCATTCATGCGATTGAGGCAGCGCAGCAGGCTGGATTTTCCACACCCACTTGGACCAATGAACGCAGTGACTTTGTTACGCGGGATATCGAGATGAATGTCGCGCAGAGCATGCACATTTTTCGTGTAATACAGATTGAGCTTGCGAATCTCAATGCAAATTGGATTCAGCTCTTCCTGTGCTGAAGTTTCAGCAGCATGAGCAGTCTCCGCAGACCCATCTGTCTGCGAATCTTGTGTCTGTTCTCTGCTGTCAGCTGCTTCTTCCATTAGTTCCTGCTTTGAATCTCTTCGTTACGTTCAGGATTATACATCCAGGGCTTTGTACTTCTCTCTCAGACGATTTCTCAATGCTGCCGCGCTCACATTGAGTAGCGCAATAACTACTACCAGCAAGAGAGCCGTGGCAAACACCAGGGGCCGTGCGGCATCAACGTTGGGGCTTTGAAACCCGACATCGTAGATGTGATAGCCGAGATGCATGAATTTTTGATCCAGATGTATGTATGGATATATACCGTTTACTGGCAGTGCTGGCGCAAGCTTCACGACACCCACCAGCATGAGCGGTGCAACTTCCCCGGCGGCCCTGGCGATTGCCAGAATCAAACCTGTCATCATCGCCGGACTGGCAATGGGAAAGATGACCTTGACGATGGTCTCAAATTTCGTTGCCCCCAATGCCAGGCTCCCTTCTCTGAGACTGCGTGGAATCCTGGCCAATCCTTCTTCGGTGGCGACAATCACGACCGGCACTGTAAGCAAAGCCAGAGTCAACGACGCCCAAAGCAATCCAGGCGTACCAAAAGTCGGCGCCGGCAAAGCCTCAGCGTAAAACGTACGATCGATTTCACCGCCTACGATATAGATGAAAAACCCTAAACCAAAAACCCCGTAGACGATCGAAGGCACACCCGCCAGGTTATTCACCGCAATACGAATCATGCGTGTGGCGAGCCCCTGCTTCGCGTATTCTCGCAAATAGATGGCGGCCACCACACCGAATGGAGTAACGAAGATCGACATCAATAACACCATAACCACAGTTCCGAAGATTGCCGGAAAGATGCCTCCCTCAGTGTTCGCCTCTCTCGGCTCGCTGCTGAGAAATTCGGAGAGCCTGGAAAAGTACACTGTCAGCTTGCCAGCAAAACCAAGCTGATTGGGACGGTAGGCGCGAACAATTTCTCCCAGGGGGATTTCGACTGATTGTTCATTAGCGGCAATGAATACTGCTGAGTCCCGGTTAACCTGATTATAGAGAGTGTTCAGTGCTGCTTGGTGTTCGATGAATTGCAGCTCCAGGGCGTCTCGCTCACGCGCAATCGAAGCCAATGCCTGCGCAGTATCCCTGCCATCGATCTCCAACCGACGTTGTTGTAATCGCAAGCGTTCAACCTGATAGTTAACCTGTGCAATCTCGCGTCGTTCCAACTGGTCGATATCCTGGTACAGTGCGTCAACACGAAGCAGTCTGTCATGAAACTCCTGCCAGAGAGTGTCATCTGTACCGGCTTGTCGCGATACGACTTCATTGCCGCGCTCCAACACCGAATCCAGAAAACCATAGAAGTTGCCCCAACTGCGACGCTCCAAAACACTCATCTCAGCGGGATAATCCACGTCTGTCACGAACTCAGTCACAACCCATCCAAAGTCGGAGCCGATCAAATCGCGATTGCCAAATTTTATGAGTTGTCTTTGATAAGTTGTGTCGGTATCAGTAAGTTCAAAACCGGTATCCCGTAATTGTTCCGTCGACACCTCTTCACTCTGAACCAGTTCACCGAAAAACTCCGTCGTTGAATTGTTGGTACCAATATTGGGTGGTGTATAAGTACCGCGCATTACATCCGTGGGCCAGAAATGACTCATGCCGTTCACAGCCAGAACCACCAGCAATCCAACCACCATGATCAGGCTGATCGCGACGGCTCCGGCATTCACCCAGATAAAGGGTGTGCCAGTGGTAGCCCATTTACGAATACGAGACATCTTCATAGCACGCTATACCTGCCGCGCAAACGCTGTCGCACAACTTCCGCAACAGTGTTTATTAAGAAGGTAAAGACAAACAGCACCAAAGCAGCCAGAAACAGAATACGGTAATGTGTGCTGTTCACCTCCGACTCGGGAATCTCCACAGCGATGTTCGCCGCCAGGGTGCGCATTCCTTCGAAGATATTGATATCAATGATGGGCGTATTGCCGGTTGCCATGAGCACGATCATGGTTTCGCCTACAGCACGCCCCAGACCAATCATCAAGGCACTAAAAATACCCGGACTCGCTGTTGGAAGAACGACGTAGTAAAGACTTTGCCACGGCGTGGCCCCGAGGGCGAGAGAGCCATAAGGTAAATGACGCGGCACAGTGAAGATGGCATCCTCGGCGATGGAGAACACGGTGGGGATTACCGCGAAGCCCATAGCGAAGCCAACTACCATAGCATTGCGCTGATCGTAGGTGATGCCCAGATCACTACTCAGCCAGGTGCGCAGATCACCGGCGAAAAACAGCGCCTCTAACGGCGCAGCGACTAGGAATGACAACCAACCGAAGAATAGCACCACCGGCACCAGCAGGGCTGCTTCCCAACCATCTGGTACGGTATGCCGAATTCGCTTGGGCAACACATACCAGACCAGACTGGCAAGCAGAATACTCATGGGAAGTATGATCAGTACGGCGAACACTCCCAACAGGTTATTCTCGACAAAGGGCGCTAACCAGAGGCCTGCGAGAAACCCGAGTACTACTGTTGGCAGTGCTTCCATCAACTCAACCACAGGCTTTACTTTTCGGCGCATGGCAGGTGCCATGAAATAACCAGTGTAAATGGCGCCACAAACTGCCAGCGGCGCCGCTAACAGCATGGCGTAAAAAGCTGCTTTAAGTGTTCCGAAGGTTAGTGGTACCAGTGAGTACTTTGGCTCGAAGGCATTGTCTGTCGCCGATGATTGCCAGACATAGTCAGGCTCAGCATAGCCTTCATACCAGACCTCATTCCACAATGCGGCCCAGGAAACATCCGGGTGCGGATTGTCGATTTGCCAGAATGAGAACTGACCCGATTCAGTCTCCACTAACAACGCATTACCTCGGGGGGCTGCAGCTATTGCCACTGGAGCTTGCCGGGCGACTCGCGCACTAAAGGTTTCTCTGTTAGCAGTAGTATTGAAAGCTCGCAGAAAGCCTTGCTGGTCTACGCCAATAAAGTTTTTCTCTCGCTGTTCGGCGGTGAGTGCCACAACCGGGCTATCAGTCACCGTGAAAGAACGGGCCAGAACTGGCGGACTAGCGATTGACTGATCGGTAAAAAAATATTGATAAACCGTTCCGTCTGCACTGGAAATCAGTAGAGACATACCTCCCAGCAATAGCTCAACCTGGGTGATATCCAGATCAGGTTGCGCAAATTCAAAGTCCGCACTTGATTCGTTTCCGGTGAATAAGCGCGCAATATCGTAAACTCTCATTTGTCCGGAATTCAGCAAAACGATCACGCGTCGTAGATCGCCGTCGATCAGCAGCTCCTGCACATTATTAAGCGGTTCCTGGATTGAAACCTGCCTTAGTTCATAGTCAGAACTGGCGTCAGGGTCGAAGGAAGAGATTAGATTTCTTTCCCTGTCAGCGCGCAGGACATGCAGTCGATTCGCCCCGTCGAGAGCAGCCACGACGATAGCATCGTTCTCACTGGAAACGGCAAGTTTGGTGACCGCGTCGCCTTGAGCCAGATCTATCGGCTCATTGCCAAGTGGGTAGGTCAGAAAGGGCGTAATAGTGCGCACATTGTCTTCACCGATGAATCCAATGCGGTATTCATGGGCGAACACAAGCACGCTTCCTGAATCGAAGCCGAAAGCCAACACATTGCTGTCTGCTTCTGCGGAGGCAAAACTGGTAATGAACGTATTCTGTGCCACCGGCAGGTCTTCGCGGCTTATCAGTACACCTCCCGGAACCTCGAAGAAGCTCGCCGCACCGTCATCGGTCAACCGAAACCCCACTTCCGCCTGCTCTTCCATGGCCAGGTGCAAGGTCTCGCCAGCTGAGTTTTCTATTAACTCGAATTCACCGACATAGTCGATCGTGGCCGGCTGAAACAGCGGCACTACTTCAGAGAGCAGAAACACGAACAGCAGCAGCAGCGTGACGATAACACCGATGCCCCCGAGTGAGATTATGCGACGCGCGCTGGTGTCGAGAAACTTACGAAGTCTGTTTTGCGCGCGCAGTTTTTCTAAATCAATGCCCGCGCTCGCATCAAAGAGATCCTTCTCGGAGATTTCACTGCCTGCTTCTACTTGAATGTCTGTCATAGGTTTTTATTATTTTCGAGCTGAGCCTTGATCGACTCTTTGCCGATCCTGGCACCGCTTAGAGGCCAAGATCCCTGCGCGCAATGTCGACCACTCTCGCGGGCAGCGGAATGTATCCATCCCTCTGCACCACAGACTGCCCATCGCCTGACAAGATCAGATCAAGAAACTCTCGTTCCAGGGGCGGGAGATTTCTGTTTGGCTCTTTGTTGATGTAGACATAGAGAAAGCGCGCCAGCGGATAGCGACCAGCGACGGCATTTTCTGCAGTCGCTTCGATGAACGGGCCTGAGGCATCTCGGGCCAATGGCACCGCTCTTACACTCGAAGTACGATAGCCGATTCCCGAGTAACCAATTGCATTAATGGAGGTACCCACCGACTGCACGACCGAAGCCGACCCTGGTTGTTCATTGACGGCATTTCTGAAATCGCCGCCACAAAGCACTTCTTCCTTGAAATATCCATAAGTCCCTGAAACTGAATTGCGGCCAAATAGCTGCACCGGCCTGCGTTCCCAGGAACCATTCAGCCCTAAATCGCTCCAGGAAGTTATCAACTGTTCACTACCGCAGCGCCTGTTGGAAGAAAAAATCGCATCCAACTGACCAAGCGTTAATCCCGGCAGCGGGTTATCTTGATGGACGAAAACCGCCAAGGCATCAATGGCCACTGGAACAGCTGTCGGTTGATAACCATAGCGAGTCTCGAAGGCTTCGATCTCGTTGTCTTTGAGTTCCCGACTTACCGGACCGATATTGGCAGTGCTCTCCGTGAGTGCTGGCGGAGCCGTGGACGATCCTGCCGCCTGAATCTGAATATTTACGTTAGGGTAGAAACGGCTAAATTCTTCTCCCCATAGAATCATGAGATTGGCCAGGGTGTCCGAGCCAACACTGGATAAATTTCCGGAAATCCCCCGCACCGGCTCGTAAGCTGGAATGTTGTTTTCCAGCTCAGCAGCCGCAACCTTGCCTGCCATCAGAAAACAGCAAAACAAGGAGGCCAGCCTGTAAAGGCATGATTTGAGCATGGACCAAACTCCGGCAGGGTCGAAGAGGACGGGCAAGGAGAAACTATTACACATTAGCAGGGGCATGTTGCCAAAATGTGACAAATCGGTGACAAACCCCGATTCAGACAGGCCTTTGAATCTACTTCCTCCAATATTCTACATATATATCAATAAGTTAGACCAGGACTGGAGGCCTGGGTTCCCAACAAAACTGGTCGCTATCGCCGATACCTGTCCTTTTATGGCATTTCTCACCATTGAATGGTGATATTTGCTCAATCCCCACGTCAGTAGCTTCAGCCTGGCCTCGGGCGGTATCAAGCAACCCCGGGAAACCCTCGATTCCTGGGGCCTGCAGCATACCCAGTCTGGTCGATAGCCATTGGCCTGATAGTTGCTACTAGCATGGAAATAAGTGTCGAAAGTGCGATTCAGGCATTCACAGCAATCGCACCGCAGGAGAAGATATGGATATGAGTAGCGAGGAAAAGCAGACCCCAGACAGCGAGGAACCGGTGGCAGCTGCGGAATCGGAAACCGCGGCTCCCAGCTCACGTCGCTATAGCAGCGAAGAAGTCGCCGAGATTATTCGTCTCAGTTTGCAGGATGAAGCCAAACAGCAAGAAAACTCTGTGGACTATGACGAGCTGCTGGCTATCGGCAAAGAAGTCGGTGTAGACAGCGACCAAATAGACAAAGCTGTGGAACTGCTGGAAGACGAGCAGCTGGCCAAAGACAAGGCTGAATACCTATGGTCGCGTTTTCGCACCCATTGCATCCTTTTCATCGGTGTTAATCTTCTCTGCATCACTATCAATGTTTTGACCAGCACTAATGAACCCGCCGGCACTGGCGTGTTCTGGTCAATGTACGTGCTATTCGGCTGGGGCTTTTTCTTATTGGGCCACTATGCGGGATTGCGCTATGCACCGCAGTTCGTCGAAATGGCGATGGAACGCACACAGCATTTAGCCAATGCCAAGTATCAATCGTTTTTCGAAGACGATGGCAACGTTGGCTTTACCGTGTCTGATCCGATGGGACTTACTGAAACCATGGGTCTGATAAATATCGAAAACGAAAAACTGGTTATCGAATACCAAACTCTGGATTCCATGGTTGGTTTTCTGAAGACTCGGGTGAAGGCAATCGAAATCGAATTCGAAAACCTGACTGCGGCCCGTATCGAGCAAAAGCTATGGAATGCAGACCTGGTATTGCAAGGAAAGAACATGCGTACATTCAAAAACGCGCCGGGTAGTTCAGGCGGCAGGCTAAGATTGAAGATCAATCGTCAATCACGCCGTGCTGCAGAGAGGCTGACGCAGGAAATTCGCGCCAATCTCCAAGCGTAACTGCTTGAGAAAAAATTACTGCGAGTTTTGAACGTGTAAGTCCATTTGTGGAAACGGAATGGATAAGCCTTGTTGTTCGAATTGACGATACACCTTTTCGTTCATATCGAAATGTACCCCCCAATAGTCTGCCGCATTGACCCAGGCCCTCACGACAATATTCACCGATGAGTCGGCCAGCTCCGAAAGCGCCATGAAAGGCTCTGGGTCTTTGAGTATTCGCTCATCTTCTTCTATAAATCTTCGTAGCACCGCATAGGCTTTATCCAGGTCATCGCCGTATGCAATTCCAAATACCCAGTCCACGCGTCGAGTTGATTGTGCTGAATAGTTGATGAGTGAACCTGTCGCCAGCGGACCATTGGGAATCATCACAGTTTTATTGTCAGGGGTAGTGAGGATGGTGATGAAAATCTGTATCTCTTTCACCGAACCCGAATAACCCTGAGCTTCAATGAAGTCCCCTACTTTGTAGGGCTTGAACAACAAGATCATCACGCCGCCTGCAAAGTTTTGCAGTGTGCCTGACAGAGCCATGCCCACTGCCAGGCCTGCAGCACCGAGAATCGCAATAAAGGAAGTCATCTCCACGCCCAACATGCCAATGGCAGTGATGTAGACCATGATCTTCAAAAGTATTGAAACCAGACTGCGTATGAAGCCAGTGAGAGAAGGATCGGTATTGCTCTTCTCCATCACTTTGCCAACTACACCGATTACGATACGAACGATCCACAACCCAATGATCAGCGTCGCAATCGCTGATGCCAGTTGCAAGCCGTAGGTTATCGCCAGTGAAGTTAATTCGGCGGTATCAAATTCCATTCTGAATTCCTGAGTCGCTGCTTATAGATTGAGTTTTGAGTTGTTGCTGAAATGCTATTTTAGCGTTCGACAGTGTAAAGCCCGTTTACCTGATTGAGGCCATTTACCTGATCCAGTAGATCGAAAGCACCAACAAAAGCTTCTGCCTGCGGACCAGTAAAAACTCCACCCAGATCGGCGCTGATTGAATCACTAATGGTAATTCCGTATTGGCTGAGCGCCCCAGAAATCGATTCCATGTGGACATTGCCGTGAGCAACTGAGCCTTCGAATCCCACCGACCAGATTTCGCTACCTGCTACTTCTACTTGCAGTTGCCCATTGCTTATCAAGCCACTATTGAAGTCCACATCCATAGCCGCAGCCAAATCGGTTACCGCGCCTGCGCTGCCGCTACCAATATAAGAAGAAGCAGCTCCGCTGGCGTAACTGGCAGTACCTTGCATATTAGCCACAGGTGTTGGGTTCACCGTGGCTAAATAGTCTGCGGTACTGAGGGTAGTAAGATCTGTGTTTTGCTGGTCTACCACAACCCAGTTCTGGTCCACAGGATTATCCCAGGCTCCCCAGTCTACGTTGTAAGCCTCGATAGCTGGCTCTGGTGCAGTAATAGTAGAAACTGATCCCGGCGGACCTGAGAAGAGCACGGCTCCGTTGACGAATCTATCGGGATTACCAATAGCATTATTGAGTGCTTCGTCGTCATCCTGACCCACACCGCGAGTCGAGGTGAAACTGAGCACGAAACCTTCCGCTTCTTCACCAATGATGAAACCAACTGACTCTGCCCGCACAACCGCCCTGTCGCTACCAAAGTCTCCCGTGGAAAAACTAGATCCTTTAAAACCGGTTCCGAGGAAGGCACCACTGAAGAATACCGGCCAGAACGTTTCACCATAGGTAGAGGCATCGCAGGTTCCAGAACCAATACAGATATCAATGCGTCCATCGGAGACATTGCCGGAGGCCAGATCTACCGTCAGTGATCCTGTTATGGATTCGATGCCACTGTCATCGAATCCATCCGTCACAATCAGACTGTCTTCGATATCGGTAAACTGTTTCTGACCTGTAAAGGCCCCGAATGGTGTTTCCACAAGCGAGACAGCGATCACTTCACCCGTGATTGGTTCAACTGCCAGCTCACCCACACCGTAGTATGATTCTCTAATCTGCAGTTGTTCATTAGCCGAGCCCTGCCAGATTCCCCACTGCAGATCGAAGCTATCGACGCTGGTATCCAGATTGTCAACACCGACATCACTTAGTTGCAGATAAAGGAAGTCATCGGTCTCCGAGAGAGGAATGCTGGCCGCACCAATTGATTGCACGAACAGATCGGTACTTTCAGAAAAATCGTTGGCCTGTCCAACTTCCAGATTCAAGTCACCACCCAGGACGACACCGGTACGGGTAACTTGGCTGAGTTCTGAATCCTGCAGTCCAGATACGGGATCAGTAGAAAGCTCAAACAGCAGCGCAGCGTCCACCACTTCCTGGTTTTCGGAGAGTCGATTACCCACTTCCAGCCAACGAAATCCTGCGGCAAACCCAAGCTCATTCGCAGAATTACTTACGAACATACCCTGGAAGAATCCGTTAAAGAAAGTGCTGAGGTTGAGCGCTGGCGCTATAATGTCGCCACCAATGGCTGTGCCGGCAATTTGATCGCCTGAGGTACTGATTGGAATACTGGAAATCAGGTCGCTACGCCAGACTCGGGACGCATCAGAACAGCTAGTTGCCCCCAGGCAAATCTGCACCCTGAAATCATTCAGCACAGCATTGCCAACATCTAGCAAGAAGGAACCGGTGGCTACGTTTTCGGAATCGGCTGCTTGGCCTCCCAGCAGGAAGTGGGAAACTGCAAGCCGACCAGAAACAGAAGTCGTATTCACATCAACCGGTGTACCCGCAGCAAATAACAGCTCGCCAAACACTGTTTCCGTTTGGGTGTCGTCTGTAGCATCCAGAAATCGCGTAGCACCGGCTGCACTGCCAGTTTCCCAGAGTCCCCAGGAAAGATCGAAGTCACCAACATTCTCTTCAAGAACGGCAACCGTGGCGTCGCCCTGGAGCAGGAATTCGAAGGTGGCAGGCAAGGTCGATCCGACCAGGGTATCTGGCGAGTTAGTAAAAATTGGCTTATCGCCTGCTGGATCTGCTGCGCCGCCAAAGTAAAAACCATCAGAACCACTGGCTGGAATGGATCCTGAAGCAGCGGGTACGAAAGTCGCGAATGCTAATTGATTCAGGGTGGACAGTTCAGCCGAGCTCAGAATAAATGCAGAGGCAATGTCGACTGGATCACCGAACAACACAGCACCGTTCACCGCTTTGCCCGAAGTATCAGCCGCGGTGCCAGTAGATGTGAATGACAGCACGAACCCTTCGGCGTTTTCTCCTACGAATACGCCAGCACCTTGGGTCACTATCTCTGCACTTGCCACCAATTCCGGGTCGATGTTCACGCTGCCAATGGTGCCGTCTTGAAGCAGATTACCTTCGAATCGAATCGGCCAAAAGTTGACGCCAAGGCTCGTGGAATCGCAGCTTGTGGCACCAATACAAATATCCAATACGCCTTCGGTAAATGTAGCTGTTGCGAAATCGATAACGAAGCCACCGGTCACTGCACCGATACTATTGTCAATGAATCCCCGTGCGCGCAATAAATGATTCAGTACGCTGGTGAATTGTTTCTGACCAGTTAAATCAGCGATAGCTGTGGGAGTCGCGTTCACCAATACGATAGGGGTGGTTATGTCTTCACTATTGTCTGGGTCATTAATGTCGGAAAACAATTGCGCCGGCGCGTCTTCAGATGCTTCCCACACACCCCAACTCAGACTGAAACCTGCCACTGCGGCTGCAAAATCTGCCACGGGCGCACTACCCCGCCTCAAAACAGAAGTCTGACTACTATCGAACTGACCAAACCCATTGCCTTTGGCAGCAATTCCATTCTCTGGATCATCAATAGCGTTGCTAACACCGGCAAAGAAGCCTCCCTCTGGGGAATCTGAAGAAATGGCAACGAATGCGCCGTTTGTCAGTGTCTCAATTTCCGCCTCGGTGAGAACCGGTTGGGGTTCTGGCTCGGGTTCCGGCTCAGGTTCGGGTTCTGGCTCAGGTTCTGGCTCAGGTTCCGGTTCGGGTTCCGGCTCTGGTTCCGGTTCGGGTTCTGGCTCAGGTTCGGGTTCCGGTTCTGGCTCAGGTTCCGGTTCGGGTTCGGGTTCGGGTTCCGGCTCTGGTTCAGGTTCCGGTTCCGGTTCATCATCGACACCAGAATCGGTAACGGGGCGACAAGCCGCTGCATTGGAATTCAGTGTGCAGGCAATACTGCCATCACCTTGTAACTCATTTGGGTTTACATCGACATCGACTGTCTCATCGACACTACTGTCGCCGCTCAGAGCGAGGCCGGTGGCCTGTTGAGTTTCATCCGGAGTGGCAACTGGCCCAGTTAGCGTTGCCTCGGCATCACTGTCCTCTTCACTATCGCCGGCCAGACCTGCAGCAGCCGCGTCATCATCTGCGTCATCTGCCGTGTCTGCATCGTCGGTTGCATCGGCGTCATCTGCCGCATCATCCGCGCCCGCACCGTCATCGCCAGCTCCATCCTCCTCCTGCTGATCATCGTCTTCATCGAGATCGGGAATAGTGAGAACTGTAATATCGCCGAGCACATCCGGTTGTAGCACCAGACCTACCGGTGGCAGATTCGGATCATTGGCATAACCGAAGTCATAATCGGCGCCTATTCCCAACTCAAGCGTGCCGCCGTTGTTGGTCATCAGGGTGCCACCATCATAGACCCCGGTATACAGACCGTCGGTTATCACCGCTTCGTGATCAGTTCCTCTGATTCCGATTATCGAGAATTCAGTAGCAACCGAGTATGCATCGATATTATTTTCCCCAATGGCACCTGTTATGGTTCGAAAGCCGCCTTCGATAAGGTTCATTGTCGAGATATCATTGGCAGGGTCTTGTTCGTAGCTGTAAGCCACAATTTGAAACTGAGTTGATTCCTTTAACGCAATAATCGCCGAATCGGACATACGAATCTGGGCAAAGGAATCTGCCTGGGTAATGATGGTGTCCCCGACTCTCACTTCGGAACGACGACTAAGTTGACGGGAACTTCCCGTGGCGTCTTGAGCTGTCACCTGACCCCTTGTAGAAACCACGCGGCCAGCGACTTCCTCCTCTTGAGCAAGTGAGCCTGGAGAATAGAATGCAAGACAGAGGAATAGATAGTAGTAGCACGTGCGGTTAACCCATGCCTGGAGGCGGATTTTCATTATTTTTATTCCCTGGAGATCGTGATTCTATTATTCGCTCAAGAATAGTTTTTGTCAGCCAATCAGTCCACAGTTTTGTCATAAAGCAAGCATCGGAGCTCTGAAAAAATTTAATACAAACAAGCGTTTGCCTCAGCTCTCCGAAATTGTGTTTAATTACACCCCCATGTCGACAGCCAGTATCAAGAAAGTACTCATTGCCAATCGTGGAGAAATTGCTCTGCGCCTGGTGCGCGCCTGCGCGGAACAAAACATTCGCTCTGTGGCGGTGTATACGGAGCCGGATCGCTACGGTCTGTTTGTAAAGCGCGCGAGTGAAGCCTATTCCCTGGGCAGTGACCCACTCGCTGGCTATCTGGATCCGTTGCGCATCGTTAACCTGGCGGTTGAAACTGGCTGTGATGCGATTCACCCGGGTTACGGATTTCTTTCTGAAAATCCTGAACTGGCTCGTCTCTGCGAAGAAAAGAACATCCTATTCATTGGACCCAGTGCTGAAGTTATTCAGCGCATGGGAGACAAAACCCAGGCCCGGCTTGCCATGATGCAGGCGGGCGTGCCAGTCACTCCTGGTTCTGAAGGAAATCTTGCAGATATAGAAGAAGCAGTTACCGAGGCCAAGCGCATCGGTTATCCGGTGATGGTGAAAGCCACATCGGGTGGTGGCGGCCGCGGTATTCGCCGCTGCGATGACGAACCGGAATTACGCAAGCAGTTCCCCCGCGTCATATCGGAAGCTACCAAAGCCTTTGGCTCGGCTGAAGTATTCATGGAGAAGTGCATCGTCAATCCCAAGCACATTGAGGTACAGGTATTGGCGGATTCACTAGGCAATGTCATTCATCTTTATGAACGCGACTGTTCGATTCAGCGGCGCAATCAGAAGCTCATCGAAATCGCGCCAAGCCCACAGATTGATAATGAACTGCGTGACAAGTTAGGCCAGCTCGCGGTAACCGCAGCAGAGGCAGTAGGTTATGTAAGTGCTGGCACCGTAGAATTTCTGTTATCCGGTGAAGATGTGTACTTCATGGAAATGAATACCCGCATTCAGGTTGAACATACCATTACGGAACAGATCACGGGCGTGGATATTGTCCGCGAGCAATTACGAATCGCTGAAGGAAAACCGCTTAGCTACCAACAACAAGACATCAGCTATCGGGGCTATGCCATGCAATTACGCATCAATGCCGAAGACCCGAAGAATGACTTCTTGCCCAGCTTTGGCCGCATCACTCATTATTATGCGCCAGGTGGACCAGGTGTTCGGGTAGACACCGCCATCTACACAGGCTATGAAATTCCTCCCTATTTCGATTCGATGTGTCTGAAACTTGTGGTGTGGTCATTAACCTGGGAAGAAACCGTTGCCAGAGCGCAAAGGGCGATCGACGATATGCGCCTGCACGGCATTCGCACAACTGCCCATTACTATCAGCAGATATTGCAGCACGAAGAGTTTCAGAATAAAGAATTCGATACCAGCTTTGTTACCAAGCACCCCGAACTCTCAAAATACTCCGACAAGAAACACCCAAGCGATGTCGCCCTGGCGCTATCGGCGGCAATCGCTGCCTACGCGGGATTGTAGTTAGCGCGAACGTCAAAAGGACTGTCACAAGGACCGAAGAATGAGCAGTAAGAAAACTATACAAGTAACCGAAGTCATTTTACGTGATGCTCATCAATCGTTAATCGCGACCCGCATGCGTACCGAGGACATGCTGCCTATATGCGAGCAACTGGACGCGATTGGATTCTGGTCTTTAGAAGTTTGGGGCGGTGCTACCTTTGACGCCTGTATTCGATTTCTCAAGGAAGATCCCTGGGTCAGATTGCAACAACTCAGAAAGGCGCTTCCAAACACGCGTCTGCAAATGCTCTTGCGCGGTCAGAATTTACTCGGCTATCGTCACTATGCCGATGACGTCGTTGAAGCGTTTGTGCAAAAGTCTGCGGATAACGGCATCGATGTATTCCGCGTATTCGATGCGCTGAATGATCTGCGTAATATTGAAACCGCCATGACAGCGGTCAAAGCAACCGGCAAACACGCGCAAGGCACTATCTGCTATACCACCAGTCCCGTTCACACGGCAGAGCTGTTTGTAAAACAAGCGGAACAACTGCGCGACATGGGCGCCGACTCCATCGCCATAAAGGATATGGCGGGTCTGCTAACTCCCTATGCGACTTTCGAATTGGTACAGGCAATAAAAGGAGCTGTTGACCTGCCTTTGGCCATACACAGCCACGCCACTTCCGGCCTGGCACCGCTGTGCCAACTGAAAGCCATCGAAGCGGGCGCTGATCGAATCGACACAGCAATCTCATCTTTTGCCGGCGGCACTTCCCATCCAGCAACGGAGTATCAGGTCGCCGCCTTACAGGGCACGGATTACGACACTGACCTCGACCTCAG
>JANQJM010000205.1 GCA_028281635.1 Pseudomonadales bacterium
AATCCAGTAGCGCATAGTTTGTATTCTTTTTTACTGCTCTTCTACTTTAAAACACTCTGAAAGTAGTGGTACCAGCGGGCGGACTCGAACCGCCACGCCCGTGAAGGCAATGGATTTTGAATCCATCGTGTCTACCAATTTCACCACGCTGGCCCAGGTGCTCGTAAAACCCTTCCCTGGCTCCGCAGATTTTAACGAAACTGCTATAAGCCACTGATTTTACTGCGCGGAGCATTATACCAATTGCCAATAGGGGCGCAATCAACGCAAAATTCGCACTCGCTATTTCCGCTACCCGGAAAAACTCAGACTTTCCCTGAGAAAAACTGAGACTTTCCCTGACAGGATATGCCTGCATCATGAAACTGAGTGATTTCTCCTACGATTTGCCAGACCAGTTGATCGCCGAAAAACCGGCGGCCACGCGATCGGCTAGCCGCTTACTCAGTTTGGACTGTGATACCGGTGCAATCAGTCATGGGCGGTTTGCCGATATTGTCGATCAGCTCAGTGCAAAGGATCTGCTGGTATTCAACGATACACGGGTCATTCCCGCGCGACTGTTTGCTCAGAAGACTACCGGCGGCAAGGTAGAGATCCTCATAGAACGATTACGATCTGATACATCCGCACTGGTGCAAATGCGTGCCAGCAAAACTCCGAAACCGGGGAACCTGTTACGTTTAATAAGGCACGAAAACAGCAAGGAAGCTTCTGAACCTGTGTTGGAAGTAGGTGAACGCGAGGGAGACTTTTTTGTTGTGGAAACGGTTGCCAAAAAATCGTTCGCTGAACTTGTTGAGCGTTATGGACATATGCCACTGCCGCCATACATCAAGCGTGCCGACGATGAAGAAGACCAGTCCCGCTATCAGACCGTCTATTCGCGCAACCCAGGGGCAGTGGCGGCGCCCACCGCTGGCCTGCATTTCGATGACCCGCTGCTTGCCAAACTTGAATCCAGGGGTGTCGGTTTTGCATTTCTGACCCTGCATGTGGGCGCCGGCACCTTTCAGCCAGTCCGGGTAGAAAATATTCAACATCACAAGATGCATGAAGAGCGCATCGAAGTGTCAGCCAAAGTCTGCGCTGCGATCAATCGCTGTAAAGCGCAGGGCGGTCGTGTAGTGGCAGTAGGAACAACATCAGTAAGAAGCCTCGAGGCGGCTGCATTGCGAAGCAGCAGTGATGAATTCGAGTTACAGCCTTTCAGCGGTGAGACTGACATTTTTATCTATCCTGGTTTCGACTTTCAAGTGGTAGACGCCATGATCACGAACTTCCACTTACCCGAATCCACCTTATTAATGTTGGTAAGCGCTTTCGCAAATAAAAAGATGCTACTTGACGCTTATGCTGAGGCAGTTCAGGAGAAGTATCGGTTTTTCAGTTACGGTGACGCCATGTTTTTGTATCGAACCCACTGAGGCGGTTTAGATACTACTGGCGATCAGAAACTATATTTCTGAGCTGTGCACACAGCAGACAATCAGTTTTTCCGCGGTCTCAACTCTGAGTGAATCTGCTATAATCCGCGCCCCCAATCATGTATCAACCTTAAACCTAGGAAAGGAACCAAACGAAATGACAACACCCGTGCGTGTCGCTGTAACTGGAGCTGCAGGTCAGATTAGCTATTCGTTGCTATTCAGGATCGCAGCGGGCGAAATGTTAGGCCCGGACCAACCGGTGATCTTACAATTGCTCGAGATAACACCTGCTCTGGAAGCATTGCAGGGAACAGTTATGGAAATCGAAGACTGTGCATTCCCGCTGGTTGCTGACATCGTACAAACCGATGATCCCAACGTGGCATTCAAAGACGCTGACTATGTGCTGTTGGTTGGAGCCAGACCCCGTGGCCCTGGAATGGAGCGTAAGGACCTGTTGCAAGCCAATGCTGAGATTTTTTCAGTTCAGGGTGCGGCATTGAATTCCCATGCAAGTCGTGATGTTAAAGTGCTCGTCGTTGGCAATCCCGCTAACACCAACGCATTAATCGCCTATAAAAATGCGCCTGATCTCAACCCGGGCCAATTCACCGCTATGACTCGATTGGATCACAATCGTGCGATTTCCCAGTTGGCAGCCAAGACTGGTAAGCACAGCACTGATGTGAAAGGCATGATTATCTGGGGCAATCACTCTGCGACACAGTATCCGGACATCCATCACTGTGAAGTCGATGGCTCGGCTGCCATGGAATTGGTCGACCAGGCTTGGACTGTGGATGATTTTATTCCGACCGTACAGCAACGAGGCGCCGCCATCATCAAGGCCCGTGGCGCTTCCAGTGCGGCCTCCGCGGCTAATGCCGCAATTGAACACATGCGTGATTGGGCGCTGGGCACAGACGGTGCGGTGGTAAGTATGGGAATTCTCAGTGATGGCAGCTATGGAGTTGAAGAGGGCCTTATTTACTCTTATCCGGTAGTCTGTCAGGGTGGCAACTATGAAATCGTTCAGGGCCTGGAGATTAATGAGTTCAGCCAGGATCTCATGAACAAAACTGAGCAAGAGTTACAAGAAGAAAGAGACGCCGTCGCAGATCTGCTTCCTTGAGTTTAGTGAGGGCCCTGAGACGCGGAATTGGCCCTCCTTCAAACCTAGTGTATGAGTAGCGATTCTTTCCGCATCATTCAACAAAGTCAGTTCTGGATCTTTCAGCTTGTGGGCTGGGGGATCTGGGTGCTGATGTTGGTGTTACGCGACCTCATTTTCGTCCCTCCTGAATATATTTTCCCTCGTGCTCTGGTGGCCGGCCTCAGCGCAGCACTGGGGATCGTGCTCACAACCGGACTGCGCTATCTGTATCGCCTGGTGTGGGAACAGGGAATTGTTGTTCGATTCCTGGTGACCTGGTTTGGTTCGATCTTCGCCGCCATGCTGTGGCAACCCTTTCGCAATGCGATTGCCTTACTACCCTATGGCGAGTTTTTCGACTTCAACCCTACCAGTGCCGAGGATTTTTTCGATGGACTGTTTTCCTCTGCATTCCCAACGTTATTGTTATGGAGTGGCTTGTATTTCATCATCAAGTACTACCAACTGTTTCAGGCGGAAAAAGAGAAAAGTTTGCGCTCAGAAGCATTAGCTCATGAAGCGCAACTTCTGATGTTGCGCTATCAACTGAATCCTCATTTTTTGTTTAATACCCTGAATGCGATTTCTACATTGGTATTATCTAAGGCCACTGAACAAGCTAATGAGATGCTTACCAAGCTAAGTAAGTTTTTACGCTACTCACTCGACCATTCACCGCTGGACCGGGTCAGTCTGGCTCATGAATTAGAAACTTCACAGCTTTATCTCGATATTGAGAAAGTAAGATTTGCGGATCGTTTGCAACTCTCTATTGAAGTTGATCCGGAAATTGAATCGGCTCTGGTTCCAACCATGCTGCTACAACCAATAATCGAGAACTCAATCAAACATGGCATATCTAAATCTGAAACCGGAGGAAGCATTGCAATAAGCGCGAAACGAGTGAACGATGAGTTGGTGATTGAGATAACGGACGATGGCCCCGGGCTGAGTAAAGATGATCTGAAGAATGATGCCTTGGCCTTCTCTAATGGCGTTGGCGTGAGTAATATCAGAAATCGGCTCAATGAGATTTACGGTGAGCGCCACAAACTCGAGTTCGAGAATGCGATTCCCAAAGGGTTCACTGTTAAGGTAGTAATTCCCTATGACAGAAAATAAAGCAGCACTGACCGCTATCGTCGTCGACGATGAAGAGTTGGCAAGGCAAGGTCTCAGTTTACGGCTCAAAGATATCGATAGTGTATCGGTAGTGGCTGAATGCAGTAACGGCAAGGAAGCAATAGCAGCCGTTCTCGAGCATGAACCGGATATCGTATTCCTTGATATTCAAATGCCGGGTATGACCGGATTCGAAATGATCAGTGAGATTCAGGGCGATGTCCTGCCTATGATCATTTTTGTCACCGCCTACGACGCCTTCGCAGTGGATGCGTTCAATGTGCACGCCGTGGACTATTTGCTCAAGCCAGTGGAAGTTGAGCGGCTGCAAGAAGCGGTCAGCTTGTGCTTACAGCGGAAAGCAGAACGTACGGCGGGGGAGGAGAAGCAGCGCCTGCTGGAGATGGTGGTGGCGCTCTCTGGTAAGTCAGAGGCTGCTATAGGTGAAATCCTGCAAAGCGGCGAAGAACTGGTAGAGCATGTGGATCGCCTGGCGATAAAAGATGGATCGTCGATTACCTTCGTGCCAGTACGAGAAATCGATTGGATTGATGCTGCGGGTGATTATATGTGTGTGCATGCTGGTGGAGAGACCCACATCATGCGCACCACCATGAAAGATCTGGAGACTCGACTCGATCCGGGTATTTTCCAGCGCGTGCATCGCTCGACTATTGTTAATCTGGAACGGGTTGAGAAAGTCTCTTCCCATATTAATGGCGAATTCCACCTGACCTTAAGCTGTGGTTCTTCACTGAAGATGAGTCGCTCCTATAAGGACAAGGTAAAACATTTCTTTTAGACCCTGCTTCTCAGCTCTTGATGTGGGTCAGTGGCAGCGCGGTAGTATTTACCACCTGGCGCAACATAAAGCTGGATTGCACATCGCTGACTCCATCGATGCGCGTGATCTTGTTCAGTAGAAATTCCTGATAGGATTCCATATCGGGCACCACTACTTTCAATTGATAGTCAGCGGACTGTCCAGTTATGAGCAGGCACTCGATCACTTCAGGATAGCTACTGACAATTTTATCGAAGGCTTCGAAACGGTCAGGCGTGTGCCGATCCATGGAGATTTGGATCAAAGCAGTAAGTTTCAGATCCAGTTTTAATGGATCCAGCACCGTCACCCGACCCTGAATAATTCCCGCATCTGCCAGTTGTTTTACTCGCCTTGCGCAGGGCGAGGGCGACAGCCCGATGCGTTCTGCCAGCTCCAGATTGGTAATGGCGCCATCCCGCTGCAGTTCGTGCAGGATGCGCTTGTCCAGCTTGTCTAAATGCATGGTACTGGCCTCTTGTTTCGTACAGAAACTGAGTTTATCAAGATAATTGGTGATAATCACTCATATCTAGTTAAAAAATAGACATAAAAACCATAACGAAGGCATATTAGTAGCATTTATGTGTAGAAATGCTGTGTCGCTTTCACTATCCTACTCACTCTCTCGATGGGGCCTGGGTTCACAAGATTCAGGTCCTGTTGCAGGCCCACAAGGCAGGCGAGTAAGCTGAGGGAAGCGAGTAGGAATCAGGCAAAGTGGAGCTGAGCCGTGAGCAAGAATCGATTCGATCACACTAAATATAAGCCATTTCAACCCATAGCTATAAAAGACAGGACCTGGCCGGATCGGCTTATCGATCAGGCGCCGACCTGGTGTAGCGTCGACCTGCGGGATGGCAATCAGGCTCTGATCGAGCCTATGTCAGTTGAGCAGAAGAAGAAATTGTTCTCGCTGCTGGTGGAAGTAGGTTTTAAGGAAATCGAAGTCGGCTTTCCCGCAGCTTCACAACCTGATTTTGATTTTGTGCGTTGTCTCATTGAAGAAAATAGGGTGCCTGATGATGTGACAATCCAGGTGCTTACCCAGGCTCGTCCTGAACTCATTCAGCGGACTTTTGAATCATTGAAGGGGGCTCGCCGAGCAATTCTACACGTCTATAACTCAACCTCTGTAGTCCAGCGCGAAAAAGTGTTTAAAACGGACAAGGCGGGCATTGTCGATATCGCCGTTGCTGGTGCCACGGAAGTAAAGCGCTGCGCCGATCTGGCACCAGAGACCGAGTGGGTGTTTCAATATTCTCCTGAGAGTTTTACCGGTACTGAAGTGGATTTTGCAGTAGAGGTATGCGATGCCGTGACTAGCGTCTGGCAGCCTACACCTGACAATCCCTCCATAATTAATCTCCCGGCAACTGTCGAAATGGCAACACCGAATGTGTATGCCGACCAGATTGAATGGTTTTGCCGTAATATCAAGAATCGGGATTCCGTAATCGTCAGTTTACATACGCATAACGATCGCGCCTGTGCTGTTGCCGCCGCCGAACTCGCAGTGATGGCTGGAGCGCAGCGAGTAGAGGGAACGCTATTAGGCAATGGTGAGCGTACCGGAAACATGGACATCGTTATCATGGCGATGAATCTCTACAGCCAGGGCATCGATCCTGAGTTGGATTTCCATGATATGGACAAGATCGTGTCCGTGGTCCGGGAATGTACTCAAATCGATGTACATCCCAGACAAGCTTATTCAGGTGATCTGGTGTTCACAGCCTTCTCTGGCTCTCACCAGGATGCAATCAAGAAGTGCCTGGATGTTTATGAGGAAGGTGCCCCCTGGGAAATTGCCTATTTGCCAATTGATCCCCGCGACATAGGACGTACCTATCAGGATGTCATCCGGGTCAACAGTCAGTCCGGCAAAGGTGGAGTCGCCTACGTGCTGGCCAATAAGTTCGGATTCCAGTTACCACGCTGGCTACAGATCGAATTCAGTCAGGTGGTGCAGAAAGTCACCGAGGATACGGGGCAGGAAATTCATCCGGATCAGATTTGGGATCTTTTTAATCAGCACTATCTGAACAACAAGAAGCTGCTCAGTCTCGAAAATTTTTCCATCGAAAAAGCCGCAGGCAGGGAAACTTTCGCAGCAAAGCTCGACTACTTTGGCAAAGAGCTGGAAATTAATGGTGAAGGAGATGGTGTGTTGGATGCATTCGTGGAAGCGATCAAACAGGCTATCAATATTGATTTCGAAATTATGGAATACGGTGAGCACGCCCTGGGGCAGGGCGCTGACGCGGAAGCTGTGACTTACATCCAGTTGAAGTTTAATGGTCAACGCTATACCGGTGTTGCTATTAGCAAGGACATTATTGCTTCTTCATTAAATGCCTTTATGGGTGCTGCCAGTCAGCTACTCAGCGAACAACAAGTCGCTGCTTAAGCGATACACACGATTCAGGCACTACCGAGCTGATTCAGAGAAGGCTCCCACAAAGAGTCTGCCAATGGGGATTGGCTGATCGGTTCGGAAGCTGCCTGCTAGCCAGACAAAGTGAATAGTGAGCGAGTAGTGAAAGAGTTTTTTGCTCTGGACTGTCACATTGTCTAATTAAGCTGCAGAATGCCTCCTTGCAAATACGATCATGTCTAAATCTCTGTTTCTCGTTTCTATGTCTTCCTTCTTCTTTGGACTGTTCGGTGTTAGTTGGGAAAAAGTGGACGCAAAAATAGACCGGGAATTCCCTCAAGTGCAATTTATAGAAAACACGGAATTGGATTCCTTATACAGAACAGGCCAACAACCTATTGTTGTCGACGTGCGGGAAGCTGAAGAATATGCTGTTTCCCATCTGCGAGATGCAGTGCATCTCGAAAGCGGTGTTGCTATTGCAGAACAGTTTCCGGACAAGACTGCTGCAATTGTTGTGTATTGTTCTGTCGGCTATCGCTCCGCTGCCGTAGCAGAACAGCTAGCGGAATTGGGCTACGGTAATGTGCGCAACCTGCGCCACTCCATCTTCGACTGGGCAGAGCGTGGTCTGGCCCTCACCAACGGTCAGACTGAAACCAGCAAAGTGCACCCATTTAATCGAATATGGGGTCGCCTGGTGAGCAAAGAGCTTCACGCCTACCAGCCCTGAATTCAGAAATCCCTGCAAAATCAGCAAACTATTTCCCGCTTCCTTGCGACCTATTCTGTAAAACCAGTATCCTGCCAGACAGTCATCTGTTGGACGGCCGATAACCCCTGTATAGGGCTTGACTCCAGTAGGCTGGGCTCGCAGACATTACGAAGGACTGGTTAGGCATGAGTTTTATCGACGAAGACGAAGCACTGATAGCTGCGGCGTTAAACGGCTCTGCCTTTGCCTGGGAAAAACTGGTCAAGCGCTATGAGTCCAAGATTTACAATCACGGCCTGCGCCTGATGGGGAACAGTTCTGATGCAATGGACCTGATGCAGGAAGTTTTCCTGGGGGTTTACAGAAACCTGCATCGATTTCGTGGCGATGCCAAATTCAGTAGTTGGATTTTCAGAATTGCTCACAACAAAGCGGTAGATTTGAATCGGCGAAAACGAATTCTTGCCACTGGCGGCAGTTCCGATGACGAGGGTCCGGATTTAGACAGGTATCCTGATGAGCATGGAGATGAACCAGAGTCCCGGATGCAGGAACAACAACAAAATGGTCAGATCCTGTCCATGCTTACACAACTTCCATTCGATCAGAGGTTGATCGTGGAGTTAAAGATATATCAATCACAAACATTTGAAGAGATCGCCGAGATGCAAGACATCTCGGTCAATACAGCCAAGACGCGCTTTTATACTGCGTTAAGAAAGCTGAAGACTGTATCGGAGGAAACTCATGTCCTGCCCTAAAACTGAACATATCCTGCAAGAATATTTTGCGGATGACCTGGCACCTTTGGCCAGTGAGGAAATTGAACGTCATCTCGCTCAATGCCCAATTTGCAGTGCAGAGTTAAACGCATTGCTGCAAACTCGAGATGCGCTCGCTGGCTGGCAAGATTCTCAGGTGCCGCATTGGGATCGAGGTATGGAACTCTTTCGTCGGGAACACCAGGCACCCAGGACAGAAAATTCCTGGTTCTCTTCCTGGCAATGGCTGCCAACAGGTGCTTCGCTCGCTATGCTTTGCGTATTGCTGCTCAATACATCAGTCACCGTAAGCGGCTCAAGTGTGTCTATTGAGTTTGGTGACAGTGACAATGCAGATATCAGTGCAAACCTGGCGGACTTTCAACAGCAACAACAGCAAGAGTTGCAATCTATAATCGCGCGTTTCGAAGAACGACAAGACAATAACAATATTCAATTGCTGCAGGCAGTGGTGGCTCAGACGCAGCAGGCAACGGCGGACAATCTCGATCGGATTTATACCTACTTCGAAGAGCAAAGACAGCAGGACATGGAAACCATGCGTGTCAGTTACCAACAGTTAGTGGACAGTGACTATGCAACCATCCAGTCACTGCAAGACCTGGCTCAATTTGTCAGCTTTCAATCCAATGTGCAGTAGATCAAGAGTGATGTGTAGTGAAACTGTCTATTGAAGTGCAATCTAAGATTCGGATGTTCAGGCGGAGGCAAATGCACATACGCAAGAGTTTGATGCTGGTTCTTTGTCTGTGGTCGGCTAGTAGCACAGTGTCAGCGCAAGAAACGGATATCCAGGCAGTGCAGAGAGAGTTGGCGATATTCGGTGGCATTCTCGAAGATTCTATGCGCTTGAATGATTCGACTGGGTTGTTTGGTATGAGCCTGGGTGGAGTCGAGGCAACTTATCTATATGGTCAGGGGGCAGTGCTTGAAGTGCGCTCAGCTCTGGCTAACCGTCGCAATCGCATGGGTTTGGCATCACTGAGTTCTGCCATGCAGGCTTTGCAAATTCGGCAGAATCCTTTCGAAGCTATACGGCGTGACACGGCGACCACGAGCCCACAAGTCGCCAGCCTGGCTGCGGCTGAAGATTCAATGGCGACTGGTTACCGGCAGCTATTGGATCGTATCGCTAATATCGATTATTCACTGGTTGCGCAGTCTGCCATGCAACAGGCGGCTCAGTCAGCTCGCGCCTTGAGAGCACTGGGAGATGTTGATGATTCTTCCTACGCGGCGCTTGAACAAGAACTGGCGACTCTGCGTGACCGGGTAAATGAGAATGTTCAAGCGTTAAGAAGTCTGGAGCAGGATATTCGAACTTCCCGTGCCACCGACTCCGCAACCAACGATTCCGATTCGGACTTCAGAGCGCAGTTGGATAATCTCGTCCAGGCATTTGAGCCGGTAAAGGATATGGCATTGGCGAAGGCGGCTGAGTTACGCGAACGTTCAGAACAAGCTGAACAAGATTACGCATTGGCTTGGCAGCGAGACCTTGAGAATTTTCGCCTGCAGTTGTACGAATCTGTATGTGAGTACGGCTCGACTCTGCGTTCGATTCCCGATGATGAAAATCTTTCAGTCGTGTTGAAAGGATTGGGAGAAGATCAGGGGGATAATCGACGCACGGACGAAGTGCATGTCATGAACAATACGGATATTCGCGAATGTGGGAATCAAGTGATTGGCGCTACGATTCTACGCGAGCGCTCTCTGGCTTACACTTTTTGAGCTGAATCAGCAACGGTTCTGCTGGATTCCTTTCTGTCTCCACCATACCTTAAACATCAGCTATTTGGCCTGGTTTCCGCTGAGTAATCCAGGCCCATGCAGGATGTGTGTGGAATGGTTACATTGCCGAAATCGGGCTTGGTCTTGCGCTGGGTTATCCTTTAGAATGCCGCGTTACGGGGGAGTTGATGCACCTGCGCTGCCAGGCAGTTTCCCTACACAAGAACAAAGCAGTGAGATGCAGCTAAGGAGATAGAGATGGACTGCCCCAAGTGCAATTCTGAGATGCAAGAACTGAAAATCGAGACCTTACACGGGGCGGTAGTTATTGATAAGTGCAATAGCTGCAACGGTCTTTGGTTCGATAAAGGTGAGGCAGAGCAACTCAAGGACGACTGGATGGCGGAGTTCGCCGACAGCGGCGACCCCGAAGTTGGCAAGACCTACAATACCGTGCGCGATATCCAATGCCCTCGCTGTGGCAAGCCCATGAAAAAAATAAATGATCCCAAGCAGAAGCATCTCGAGTATGAAGTTTGTGAAGAGCACGGCATGTTTATGGATGCAGGAGAATTCACTGACTATAAGCATGAAACTCTGCTCGACATTTTCAGAGATGTCGTATCGTCCCTGAAACGTCGCTAATTCCTGACCGTCAGCACATTGTGCTGGACGTGGAAAAAAGAATGCCATCTTGGGTGATTCCAGATGGCATTTTTTGTTGATGTTCTATCCAAGGAAGGCGCCTTGCCTAGATCGGTCCAGTGTCTTTCAACATCATGAAAATCGGATCCGATCGATACATAAAAATTTTCTGCGTCGGCTGTTTCGGCAATGAGTTTTTTAGTTTTAGGATCGATGTTTCCATAGGACCCTTCTAATGCGTCACCGCCAGCGTCACCAAACTCACTCACTAACTCACTCATTTTCGTCTTGCTCAATCCATAGCGACCAGGGTGGGCAAGTACGGCAATACCACCCGCCGCTTTGATTAGACTTACGACTTGTTCCAGTGCAGTCCACTGAATCGGAACATAAGCCTTGCCCCTGCGCGATAAAAATCGTTTGAAAGCCTGGTCCCAGTTTTTGCAGTGACCTCTCTCGATTAAGAATTCCGCGGCATGGCTGCGAGTCCAGGCCATGCACGGTAGCTGCTCGAGATACGCGATTAGTCCTTCAATACCAATTTTCTGTAGGCATAGGTCCATGGCAGCTATGCGCTTTCTGCGCGCTAATCGCTGATCGTCCAGCATGCGGTTGAGCGCCGTGTCTGCCGGATCGATACACAGTCCAACGATATGCACTTCTTTCTCCTGCCATTGTGCAGAGACTTCTACACCTGGAATCAACTCCAGGCCTTGCGTGGTCCAATCAGCGTCGGTGTCCCAGGTGATGCAATCATGATCGGTGATGGCTAAATGGCTGATACCATTGGCGATGGCTCTTGCTATAAGGAAAGCGGGGCTGTGTTTTCCGTCTGAGAAGTGACTATGACAATGTAGGTCGGGTTTCATTCAATGTTCGCGTTCAGTTTCCGTTGCGCGGAGCCGACTACAATAACAGCTATGTTCCTGTCCTGAAATCATCTGTAAGAAACCCTGGCTAGGGGAGGTCTTTTGGGGAGGGGGATAGCCCCAGAGCGAATAGGCCCAAATAGTAGGCCTTTTAGCGATATGCTATAGTAATTTTTCTGGTGGAACTGATCATTAATGGGTCGGTTGTGCCGATACACGGTAGTGCTCAGTTCATGAATAATCCTTCTGCAGTCAACCCGACTGAATCAGACTCCGCCCAGCTAGAAAAACTAAGCAGCGGTTGTATGCATTGCATCAATCAATGTGAGCAATTGTTACAGCAACTCTCTGAGGCATCTTATTGCGAGTCTCGGGAGGGAGTGTCCTCCATTGGGGCCCATATGCGGCATGTCCTGGACCGCTTTCAGTGTTTCTTTCACGGCTTGCCAGCAGGCACTATCGACTATGATGCCCGTAAGCGAGACAAGTCTATAGAAGCCAATCTGGAAGTGGCACGCTTCGCTGTGACGTCAATTTCTCGGCGGTTAAAGGACCTTAGCTCCAGTGGGAGCACAGAAGTTACAGTGACCGAAACCGTACATCATCTGAGCCCGAAAGTGATCATCACCAGCACGGTGGCCCGCGAATTGATGAGTCTGATAACACACACAACCCATCATCTGGCCATTATTGGCATGATTGCGAGAGATCTTGGTTATTCACTGAACGATGATTTCGGCAAGGCGCCATCCACTATCGTCTTCGAGCGCTCCTGAACACCGCATCTTTCCTGACATTTAGAAGGCAGGTTTAATGCGGCTAATACTTGACTAAATTACTTAGGTATTTGATAATCCGTCTACCAGATTCACTGTAGCGAGTTATCAGATGCGCTTAACTACTAAAGGCCGATATGCAGTAACTGCCATGCTCGATTTGGCTCTGCATAAAGACAGAGGCCCAATAAGCCTGGCAGACATCTCCCAGCGTCAAGCCATTTCCCTATCTTATTTGGAACAATTATTTGCCAAATTGCGTCGCAGCTCTTTGGTGAGCAGCGTGCGTGGACCCGGCGGCGGCTACGAACTGGAGCGCAGTTCCGATGCTATTTATATCGCCCAGATAATCGATGCCGTCAACGAATCCGTAGATACAACTAAATGTCAGGGTGCTGGCGATTGTCAGGACGGCGAAACCTGCTTAACCCACTATCTGTGGGAAGACCTGAGCGAACAGATACACAGCTTTCTTGAGGGCATAAGCCTCGCCGATCTGGTGGCCAAGAGCGAAGTTAAACGTATTGCGGAACATCAGGACCGCAAACAAATGTTATTGAACGACAGTATCGAACTTAAAGAAGTGAATGATCTTCAAATTACTGCCACTGGCATGTGAGATTGAAGCAGGCCAGAAAAGGAGGCCTTAAGTAGTATGCAAGTTCCAATTTA
Source organism: Pseudomonadales bacterium (assembly GCA_028281635.1). Lineage (GTDB taxonomy): Bacteria > Pseudomonadota > Gammaproteobacteria > Pseudomonadales > Pseudohongiellaceae > UBA9145. Next base: position 13,099 of record JANQJM010000205.1, read on the forward strand.
TCTCGATTATTCATCCACCTCGCCCGTCGATCCTCGAGTGGCTGAGAAGATGATGGAGTGTCTAACCCTGGAAGGGAATTACGGTAATCCCGCTTCTCGATCTCATATGCTGGGATGGAAAGCTGAGGAAGCGGTTGAAACCGCTCGTCGGCATGTTGCCGACCTGGTGAACTGTGATCCCCGTGAAATCGTCTGGACATCGGGCGCGACTGAATCCGATAACCTTGCGATCAAAGGTGCAGCCCATTTCTACAGCAAAAAAGGCAAGCACATCATCACTTCCAAGATTGAGCACAAAGCGGTCTTGGATAGCTGCCGTCAGCTGGAACGGGAAGGTTACGAGGTCACTTATCTTGAGCCTGATGACAAAGGCTTAATCTCACCCGAAGTCGTCGCTGCCGCGATACGGCCCGATACGACGCTGGTTTCGTTGATGCATGTAAACAATGAGATTGGTGTGATCAACGATATCGAAGCGATAGGCAAAGTCACTCGGGAGAAAGGTGTGATTTTCCACGTCGATGCTGCGCAAAGCACCGGCAAAATCGACATCGACCTGGAAACCATGCAGGTTGATCTCATGTCGATGACCTCGCACAAGATTTATGGTCCGAAAGGGATCGGAGCCTTGTACGTGAGACGCAAGCCCAGAGTTCGAATTGAACCACAGATCCACGGAGGCGGTCATGAGCGTGGTATGCGCTCTGGCACCCTGGCAACCCATCAAATAGTAGGCATGGGCGAAGCTTTTCGTATCGCAAAGGAAGAAATGCACACTGAGAGCGCGCGCATTCTTGCCCTTAGAAATCGTCTGCTCGAAGGGCTCAAGGACATGGAAGAAGTCTATGTGAATGGCGATATCGATCACCGCGTGGCAGGCAATCTGAACATTAGCTTCAACTTTGTTGAAGGTGAGTCCCTGATGATGGCGCTGAGAGATCTGGCAGTTTCTTCTGGTTCCGCCTGTACTTCCGCAAGTCTTGAGCCTTCCTATGTGCTGAGAGCGATAGGGCTCAATGATGAATTAGCTCATAGCTCATTGCGGATTTCAGTGGGTCGTTTTACTACTGAAGAAGAAATCGACTATGCCATTGGCAAGATTCGCGAGGCAGTTGCCAAGTTGCGCGAGCTATCTCCACTTTGGGATATGTACAAAGATGGCGTGGATCTGGATCAGGTCCAGTGGGCAGCACATTAATTTTTACCGACATAACCGGCCTATAGAGAGGAAAACATGGCGTACTCAGACAAGGTTATAGATCATTACGAAAACCCAAGAAATGTTGGCAAACTCGATGACGAGGATGTGAATGTAGGTACTGGCATGGTTGGTGCGCCAGCCTGTGGAGACGTTATGCGTCTGCAAATCAAAGTCGATGACGAAGGTGTGATCGAAGATGCGAAATTCAAGACCTACGGCTGTGGCTCTGCCATAGCGTCCAGCTCATTGCTTACGGAGTGGGTGAAAGGTCGATCACTGGATCAGGCGACTGAGATTAAAAACACGGATATTGCCGATGAACTGGGATTGCCTCCGGTTAAGATTCATTGCTCAGTTCTGGCAGAAGACGCTATTAAAGCCGCTATTGCCGATATCAAACAGAAGCGCGGCGAAGAGTAAGGAATCTGCTTCAGAGCATATTGAATTATGGCCATCTCAATCACAGAAACAGCAGCCAGGCATGTCGCTGAACAACTTGCTCATCGCGGGCATGGTTTGGGCATCCGGGTGGGTGTGAAAACCACTGGCTGCTCCGGGATGGCCTATGTGCTGGAGTTTGTAGACAAACTGGATATCGGGGACAAGGTTTTTGAAGAACAAGGCGTGAAGATCATCGTCGATCCGAAGAGTCTGGTCTATATCGATGGCACGCAGATGGATTTTGTAAAACAAGGCGTCAATGAAGGGTTCGAATTCACCAACCCCAACGCTAAAGGTGAATGCGGCTGCGGTGAGAGCTTTAGCGTATAATCTTGCTCCATCAGCAATTTTCACCTCCAGCTCAAGCAATCAGAATACCCTCCGTTGTGATTTCAACAGATCAGAATTTTTTCCAGTTATTCGATCTTGCTGCGCATTTTGAGATCGACGGGGATGCGTTAGACGTACGCTATCACGAGCTACAGAATGAAACCCATCCGGATCGCTTCAGTTCTGGTACAGAACAGGAAAAAATGCGCGCGGTGCAGCTAAACAGCTACCTCAACGAAGCCTACACCACTCTGAAATCCCCATTGCAACGCGCCGGCTATCTTCTCAAATTGCAAGATGTCGAGATTGATACCGTAAGCCAGCAAGACCTTGGCATGGACCTGTTGCTGGAACAAATGCAATTGCGAGAAAAAATTGCCGAGTTACCAGACGACGACTCCGCCTTACCCGAACTCGAAACAATGAAAAAAGATGTGCTGTCTAAACTGCAGCAGCAGCGCGAAAAATTCGCCGCCGGTTACTCAGCAGGAACGATCGATGTGGCCAAGCGCATCTTTCACGAGATGCAGTTTTTACACAAGCTGCTGTCTGAAATCGAAGACGGCGAAGAGCATCGCCTGGGCTACTGAGGTCTGCATCACCCATGGCGCTTTTGCAAATATCAGAACCCGGTGGAAAACCAGCGAAGCCAGCCCACCGTTTGGCTGTTGGCATAGACCTCGGCACTACCAATTCGCTGGTCTCTGCAAGCTGCGGAGGCAAGATAGAAATTTTGCCTGACGACGATGGCACGTATCTGCTTCCTTCCGTGGTTCGCTATAAGGCAGATGGTGAGATCGTTGTCGGCAGCGAGGCCAAGCAATCGGCAACCGAAGACCCTGGCAATACCATAGCCTCGGTAAAGCGATGGCTTGGAAAGAGTCAGGCTGAGATCGCTGCCAACGATCATGCTGCTCGTTACCGATTCGATCCTGATCGCGAGCAACACGCACCAGCACTGGTGACTGCTGGAGGTAGCAAAGATCCGATTCAGGTATCGGCTGACATTCTGAGAAGTCTCGTCGACCGCGCCGAAGCGTGCCTGAATGGTAAGTTGGAAGGTGCAGTGATCACTGTCCCGGCTTACTTTAACGATGCGCAGCGCCAACAGACCAAGGACGCAGCACAACTTGCGGGTGTCAAAGTCCTCCGTCTTCTCAACGAACCAACAGCGGCCGCAGTTGCTTATGGTCTAGACAGCCAGGAACAAGGGACGGTGGTGGTGTTCGATCTCGGTGGTGGTACCTTCGATGTGTCTTTGCTTAGTCTGCGCCAGGGAGTGTTCGAAGTGCTGGCGACAGGGGGTGATACGGCACTTGGTGGTGACGACTTCGATCAACTGCTGGCAGATTATTTACGAGAAAGAATCGACAAGCAGGCTAGTGATGAAGCCAGCGAACTTGTTGCATTGCATCAGTATGCTAATCAGCTTAAGCATGGCTTGGGTGAAAACGACAGCGTTGATATCGACTTCCATGGTTACCAGGGTAGTCTCAGTCGCGCGGAGTTTGCCGACATTTGCCAACCCTTAGTTAAAAGAACAATTAATACCTGTCGACGGGTACTGAGAGACGCCGGTAAAACCATAGAAGACATAGACAATATCGTTTTGGTGGGCGGTGCTACCCGCATGCCAGTTATCAGAGATGCGGTCGCCGACTATTTCGGTAAGCCCCCTCTGACGGATATCGATCCAGACAAGGCAGTAGCCGTTGGGGCGGGAATTCAGGCAGATGTTCTGATCGGCAATAAATCTTCCGACGACTTCCTGTTGCTTGATGTGAATCCGCTTTCACTGGGCATAGAAACCATGGGTGAACTCGTGGAAAAAATAATTCCACGTAACACTACGATCCCGGTAGCCAAGGCACAGGAATTCACCACATTCAAAGATGGCCAGACAGCGATGTCTCTGCATGTGGTGCAAGGCGAAAGAGAATTAGTGAGCGATTGTCGCTCCCTTGCTCGTTTTGATTTGCGCGGTATTCCTCCTATGGTAGCTGGCGCCGCCAAGATTCGCGTTACCTTTCAGGTGGATGCGGACGGTTTGTTGAGTGTCATTGCCGAAGAGTTAAGCACCGGTAGCAAGTCTGAGATTCAGATCAAGCCAAGCTATGGTCTGGACGCGGGTACCATAGAGCAAATGTTGCAGGCATCTCATGAGCATGCCAGCGAGGATCGGGACATTCGCGCCCTGCGCGAAGCCCAGGTCGAAGCGCAACAAATTATCGATGCGATCTATGCGGCGATCGATGCTGATGGCGAACTCCTCGAAGAGTCAGAAAAAGCCACAATCGAAGCGGCAATAGCAGAACTGCAAACCGCAATGCAGGAATCGAAGCCGATTAGAATTCAGGAATTGTCCGAAGAGCTTAATCGACTGTCGGGCGATTTTGCCGCTCGCAGAATGGACTTACACATACGATCACTGCAAGGCGAATCAATAGATTCTGTTGAGCCGATCGGCAAGTAATAGGAGTTGAAGTAAATAAATCATGCCTAAGCTTACCTTTCTTCCTCATGAAGTCATTTGTCCGGAAGGCGCTGAAATAGAAGCAGAGTCAGGGGAAAGTATTCTCGATGCCGCACTGCGTAACAAGATCTCCATTGAGCATGCCTGTGAAAAGTCATGCGCTTGCACTACCTGTCATGTCATCGTAAGAGAGGGCTTCTATTCGCTTGAGGACGCCTCCGATAATGAAGAAGACTATCTGGATAAGGCCTGGGGATTGGAGCCGGAATCTCGTTTGAGCTGCCAGGCCAAAGTAGCGGACGAAGATCTGCAAATTGAGATTCCAAAATACACTATCAATATGGTTTCTGAAGAACATTAGTGGGGAATCGCACATGAAGTGGACCGACGTTTATGACATTGCTATGGCACTGGCTGACAGCTACCCCGATACCGACCCTCAATATGTGAATTTCGTGGACCTGCATAGTTGGATCTGTCAGCTTGAAGAGTTCGACGATGATCCGGAGCGCAGTGGCGAAAAAATCCTGGAAGCTATCCAGGCGGCCTGGATCGAGGAAGTTGCCGACTAAACCCGGTTACCCTTGGCGGGCAGCAGATATTGCCTAAAAGCTTGAAAAACAGAGTATTTTTGGCTAGAAAAAGCGTACAAAAGCCAGCCATTACCACGTATAATGCGCGCTCTTTTGCACAACCAGAATACGGGAGTGACGATGGCAATCGAACGAACACTATCCATCATCAAACCAGATGCAGTCGCTAAGAATGTGATTGGTGAAATCTACGCACGCTTTGAAAAAGCCGGCTTGAAAATTGTTGCAGCCAAGATGCTGCAGTTGGACGACGAATCTGCCGGGGGTTTCTACGCAGAGCACCAGGGTAAAGGATTCTACGCAGACTTAATCGAATTTATGACATCAGGGCCGGTTATGGTCCAGGTGTTGGAAGGTGAAAACGCAGTGGCTCTCAATCGGGAACTCATGGGGGCCACCAATCCGGCTGAGGCAGCACCGGGAACAATCCGTGCTGACTACGCCATCTCTATTGATGCCAACGCAGTGCATGGCTCTGATTCACCAACTTCAGCAGAACGTGAAGTTGGCTATTTTTTTCAAGCAGAGGAAATCTGCTCCTAATCCGACGCGCCTTTGAGGTGGGTTGAGCATGACGGCTAACTCCAAGCCCAATCTATTCGGGCTGACCCGAGAACAGCTCGTCCATCACTTTGCTGAGATGGGCGAGAAGCCTTTTCGTGCCCAGCAAATAATGAAGTGGATTCATCAGCGCGGCATTGTCGATCTCGATGTCATGACTGATATCAGTAAAAAGCTTCGCGAGACTTTAGGGGAATCCTTCAATTTGGATTTACCTGAGGTCGTCGAAGATTACCCTTCCAGCGATGGCAGCCATAAATGGATCATCAGGGTTGCGTCAGGCTCTAAAGTGGAGATGGTGTTTATCCCGGAAGCGGGCAGGGGTACGCTTTGTATTTCTTCACAAGCTGGCTGTTCTCTGGATTGCAGCTTCTGCGCCACCGGTAAGCAAGGATTCGATAGCAATCTCAGTAGTGCAGAAATTGTCGGACAATTGTGGTTAGCTAACGAAAGGCTAGGTGCCTATCAGCCAGACTCTAATCGAATTATCAGCAACGTTGTCATGATGGGGATGGGTGAGCCGCTGTTGAATTTCGACAATGTGATGGCTGCGGTCAGTATCATGATGGATGACTGTGCCTACGGACTGTCGAAGCGCAAAGTCACTATCAGTACTTCCGGTGTTGTGCCTGCCATCGATCGGCTCAAAGATTATACCGATGCCTCGCTAGCGGTTTCCTTGCACGCGCCGAATGACGAATTGCGGAGCCAGATCATGCCTATCAATCGGCGCTATCCGATCCAGCAGCTGCTGACTTCGGTGCGAGGGTATATGGAAAGCCTGCCGGATCGAAGGGTTCCGGTAATCGAGTACACTTTAATCAAAGGAGTGAACGATCACCGCCAGCATGCCCGAGAACTGGCCGAGTTGCTAAAGTCCTTTCCCTGCAAGATCAACCTGATCCCCTTCAACCCCTTCGAACTGAGCGACTTCGAGACCCCCAGCAATTCTTCTGTGAGCAATTTCCGTCAGATCCTCCAGAGTGCCGGATTCACAGTCACCGTACGCACTACCAGGGCTGATGATATTGGCGCTGCCTGTGGGCAGCTGGTGGGTGCAGTGGCGGATCGCACCAAGCGCAGTGGCCGTCACCTGCGAAAGGCAGATGAAAAAGCCGGAAAAGTCTTTGATAATACTGATAATTTAGCGGTATCGGCCGACAGTTAAGAGTGAAAACCGGCTGCAGGAGCCGGGCACTCTGGAGGAAAGACATTGTCCGTTAATAGATCACTTGGTCAGATAGGCACTTTGCTATTGGCAGGAATGCTGAGTGCCTGTGTGACAACGACCACCGGTGGTTTTACCGTTGAGCCGTCGGAAGAGGCGGCATTGGATGATTATGTGCAACTGGCCGTGGCCTATTATGAAGCCGATGATATGGCAGGCGCGCGCCGGCATATCAATAATGCCCTGGAAATCGATGACAGAAATGCAGATATTTACAACGTGCTGGCTCTCATTTTTCAGCGCGAAGGCGATCTGGATCTTGCAGAGGACAACTTCCAACGTGCCATTCGCTATGACAGAACAAACTCACGAGTCAGGAATAACTACGGCGCATTACTCTATGGTATGGCTCGATACGAAGATGCCATAGAGCAATTTGAAATTGTCACCCAGGACACGATGTATGAGGGCCGTGCAATTGCTTTCGAAAACATGGGTCGAAGTGCGCTGCCACTAGGTCGAAGCGAAGTTGCTGAAACCGCATTCCAAAGAGCGCTACAACTAAATGGAAACTTGTACATAGCTGCCGTCGAGCTGTCCATGTTGAGAGCTGATCGAAATGACTGGAATGGAGCACGACGCGTGTTCCAGCAGTATCTGACCACAGCTCAGTTTTATAATTTGCCCCATACTCCCAGAGCGCTGTTGGCGGGAATCAGAATTGAAGGGGAGTTCCAAAATCACGAACTTGTTCGGGATTTCACGCGTATTCTTACCACACTTTATCGTGAAACACCTGAATATCAGGCTTACCTAAGGTTGAGTGATGTCAACTGAACCGAATTCTGAATCTTTGATTGCCCAAGGTCAGGAATCAACTACGCAATCCCCTGGCCAGTATTTGCGATCTCAGCGTGAATTAAGGTGCTACTCGCAAAAAGAAGTCGCTGACAAACTTCATATCACTGTCCATTATGTTAATGCCATCGAAAATGATGCCTATGAAAAATTGCCCGGTATCATTTTCGCCAAAGGCTATATGAAACGTTATGGCGAGATTCTTGAGCTGAATGCTGATGAGGTAGTTAATCGCTTCGATGAGTTCCAACAGGCTGAACAGGAACACCAGAAAGAAGTCACGCGCATTAGCCGCAAGAAACACCAGGCGCGCAATCGCAACCTGGCACTGGTATCCATAGTCTTGTTTGCCGGGATTTTTGCAGGTCTGTGGTTCTGGAATACGTCTATGCTGGAGAGCGCTGATACCGCAAACCAAGTCAGTGCTCTGGAACAGCCATTAGCGGCACCTGCAAGCCCGGTATCCGAACCTGCAGTTGCAATAATCACCGAAGATTCAGTGGCTCCTCCAGTACGGGAAATCAATACAGTGTCTGAGTTAGAAGCTGACGCTGAGAGTCCGGGACTCGCGACAACTAATGCTGTTGCAGACGCACCAACGGGTGCTATCAACACGGAGCCGGAGCCAGCAGATACGCGAATCGTCACCATTACCAATGAAGGTAATGATGTATTGCGAGTGAGTTTCACCGATGAGAGTTTCATTCAGGTAAGCGATGAGGATGCCAACCGTATTTACCGGGGCACCCTGGGTGCAGGTGATGTGCTAGAGATAAGGGATAGTGCTCCTTTTAATATTTTGCTGGGCGATGCCCCATTGACTCGTCTCACACTGAATGGCGATGAAATAGACGTCTCTGATAGTATTCGTATTGATAATTCTGCCCGTTTAACAGTTGGTCTGTAGTTCGTATGAAGTCCAACGAGTACATATCTCGTAGAAAAACCCGTCAGATCATGGTCGGCAATGTTGCAGTCGGCGGCGACGCGCCGATTTCTGTGCAAACCATGACCAATACGGAAACCACCGACGTGCCAGCCACCCTGGAGCAGATCGCCCGAATGCAGACTGCCGGGGTCGATATCGTGCGCGTTTCGGTACCCTCCATGGATGCGGCTGAAGCGTTCAAAGAGATCAGACAACAAGTTCAGATACCGCTGGTAGCGGATATCCATTTTGACTATCGCATAGCCCTTCAGGTTCTGGAGTATGGCGTGGATTGCCTGCGCATTAATCCCGGTAACATAGGTAGTGAAGAGCGCATCAGAGCGGTTATTGATAGTGCAAAAGACAAAGGTATTCCACTTCGCATCGGCGTAAACGCGGGGTCCCTGGGCAAAGCCTTGCTGAGAAAATACAAAGAGCCTACGGCGGAAGCCATGGTGGAATCTGCACTGACCCAGATCGATATCCTCGACAAACTCGATTTTCAGGATTTCAAGATCAGTTTGAAGGCTTCGGAAGTGTTTATGACACTCGCTGCTTATCGCAATTTGGCCACACAAATCGACAATCCCTTCCACCTCGGTATCACCGAGGCAGGTGGGCTGCGATCAGGTACAGTGAAGTCAGCCATCGGGCTTGGTGCGTTGCTGATGGAAGGTATTGGTGACACGATTCGGGTGTCGCTGGCAGCAGATCCAGTAGAAGAGGTGAAAGTTGGTTTCGATATTCTAAAGAGCCTTGGTCTGCGCCATAAGGGTGTAAACCTTGTGGCTTGCCCCAGTTGTTCTCGCCAGAACTTCGATGTTATCGGTGTGGTCAATCAGTTGGAAGCACGTCTGGAAGACATCACTACTCCAATCGATGTGGCGGTCATTGGATGCATCGTGAATGGACCGGGTGAAGCCAAAGTGGCGGAAATCGGTCTGACCGGTGCCAGTCCCAACAATCTCGCCTATGTAGAAGGTGTGCCACACCACAAGGTCAGCAACGAAGACCTGCTGGACGAATTGGCATCCATGGTGAGATTGTTGGGACTGGCACCGGTCAGACCGATTTCCGCCACTTTGGCTTCACCCGGTCCATTCACGATGC
>JANQJM010000235.1 GCA_028281635.1 Pseudomonadales bacterium
TGGCAGTCTGATGGAATTCCCTCCCCAGGAACTCTACCTGGAGATCACCCAGGATGAGGATGGCCGGCCCCATATCTCAGCGGATGAATTCAGAATTACTACCGGAGATCTCTACCGGCTGCACATCAGCAGCACAGGCAGGACTGACTGGCGAATTGAGATGGACGAGTTACTTCTGAATTCCCATCTTCGGGTACTTGACGTCGACGGAATTGAGATTCATCTACAGTCGATGACGTTTCGCGCCATTGAATTCGATGAGCCCGGTGAAATCTGGATGAGCTTTGTCGCAATACGCCCCGGCACCTATCCATTCACCATCGGTAGAAACCCGTTGGTGCAGGGACTGCCACGAGGAACAGCGGGAATACAGGAACCTGACTTTCGCACTGAAGGACGCTTCATCGTGGAGTAACAAATGAGCAAACGAAATCATTGGCTTCTCGGCATACTAGTTCTTGCAGCCCCACTTGCAGCGCTTTCTCAAATCGGTGCCCCTAATGGTGAGTGGCCAACCTACGGTGGCGATTTGGGAAACACCCGCTACTCCGCGCTCGATCAAATCAACGCTGGAAACTTTTCAGAGCTCGAAGTCGCCTGGCGATTCAAGACTGATAATCTGGGTCCTCGCCCCGAATACCGATTGCAATCTACCCCCTTAATGGTGGATGGCATTGTCTATAGCACCGCCGGCTCCAGGCGCAGTGTCGTTGCTTTGGATGCCGCCACTGGCGAGCTGTTGTGGGTGCACCGGTTCGAAGAAGGTCAGCGCGCTGCAGAAGCACCGCGACAGTTATCGGGTCGTGGACTGTCCTACTGGAGCGACGGCGATGATAAGCGGATCATTTATGTGACACCTGGCTACCGAATGATTGCCCTTGATGCCAATAGCGGACAACGTATTGCTGATTTTGGTGATCAAGGCATAGTCGATTTAAAACAAAACCTGGATCAACAGATAGATTTGGTCACCGGTGAGATTGGTTTGCACGCCGCTCCAGTGATTGCCAAAGACGTGGTTATTATTGGCGCTGCTCACAGAACAGGGGGCAATCCCAGAAGTCGTGAAAATGTTAAAGGCTATGTGCGGGGATTCGATGTACGTACCGGCGAGCGACTGTGGATCTTTCACACTATCCCGCTGCCAGGAGAATATGGATTCGAGTCCTGGGAAGGTGACTCTGCAACTTATACCGGCAATACCGGTGTCTGGGCACAGATTTCCATTGATCCCGAACTCAACACTGTGTATCTGCCGGTCGAAGCAGCCACCGGGGATTACTATGGCGCTTACCGGCCAGGCGATAATCTGTTTGCCGACTCCTTGCTGGCAGTGGATCTCCACACCGGTGAGCGCAAGTGGCACTATCAATTAGTGCATCATGGTATCTGGGATCACGATATTCCCTGCGCCCCCATACTTCTGGATATCGTTGTCGATGGCCGGCCCATCAAGGCGGTGGCGCAACCTACTAAACAGGCTTTTCTCTACGTCTTCGATCGGGAAACTGGTGAGCCTGTGTGGCCAATTGAGGAAAGAACAGTGCCGCAAGGTGATGTTCCCGGTGAATGGTATTCAGCAACTCAACCTTTTCCAACGAAACCACCGGCTTATGATCGGCAGGGTGTGACGGAAGATGATCTTATCGACTATACCCCGGAATTGAGAGCACGGGCGCTGGAGATAGCAAGCTGGCATAAGATGGGCCCAATATTCACGCCGCCGGTAGTTAGCGATATAAATGGGCCACTTGGCACTCTTATGGCACCCGCACAGGGCGGTGGTACCAATTGGCCGGGCGGTTCCTATGACCCGGAAAACAATATTCTGTTTGTCTATTCCAGCAGTTCAGTTGCCAGCATGGGGTTGGTTGAGCCGTACCCTGGCCAATCGGATATGGCCTACATTCAAGGCAGTGCCGTCAGTGGACCGCGGGTTTCAGCAGGTGCCGGTTCTTCATCCTCAATCGATCTGAGCGACGCGGTCGCTAATCGGGTGCGACCGCAATCCACTCGGGGCAATCCACCACGCAGCCTGTTGGTCGATCGTTTGCCGCTACTGAAACCACCCTACAATGTCCTGGTTGCTATCGATATGAATCAGGGTGAGATCCTCTGGCGCACACCGCACGGAAGAACCCCTGATCGAATAAGGAATCATCCTGCGCTTAGTAATCTCGACATTCCACGCACGGGGCAAAATGGGCATGTAGGGAGTCTGGTCACAAAAACTTTGCTGGTCTCCGGGGAACCCCAACTCACCAGCGATGACGATGGCACCTTGAGCGCCTATTTACGTGCCTATGACAAGCTGAACGGAAACGAAGTTGGTGCGATCCGGTTGCCGGCCCCACAAACCGGCTCACCGATGACATATCTTTTGGATGGGGCCCAGTACATTATCGTGGCGGTGAGCGGAACACGCTATTCCGGTGAGCTGATTGCCTTCAAGCTACCACCATAGCCCACTCTTAAACCCTTACCGGTAGACGATGGTTAGTCCGTAAGGATCGTTCCCTACTCCGGTTATAGTGCTCACTACTCGCCGGTTCCCAATATCAACGATATAGATGTAGCCTGTTTCGTTGGCATAGGGCTGACTTCCTGCTCCACCGCTGATCACAGCGTAGCGTCCGTCTCGGGTAATCGCCGAGCCCTTCGGTCGCGCTGGCCCACCGTCTGATCGTTGCAGTGGGATTCTTGCGACTTCAGCTCCTGCATCGTTGGCCAATGCCATCTCGAGATTGACGATAGAAACGCTGTCCGCACGATAGTTAGGTACTACAATCTCTTTCCCATCGGGAGTGACCGATGTAATAAAGGGATGAGTTTGATCTTGCTGATTATCAGAGCCCACCAAGACGCGGGCGACCTCCGCCTCGTCACTCTGACGACTCGCCAGATCAACATCAAGAATGGACAAAGAGTTTCCGGCACGGGGGAGTTGCTGACTTCCCGCGTTTGAAACAATGATATGCGCAGCATCGGGTGTCGCCGAAATTCCCCACGGCGCGATTTGTGTCGGAATTCTGAAGATTTCGGCTCGCTTATCTCCTTGCAGGGCAGCTTGTAAATCGACCACGCTGACATCATTGGTTCCACCGTTGGCAGTGAAAATATAAGAGCGCCCTTCGCTGCTTGTTCCTATAGCCAATCCGTTCGGATTAGGAAAACAACCGAAACTGGGATCGCGGGATTGCAAAGCGAGCCCGCTCGGTGGTCCATAAGGAGCAACATGAGGTACAGGATAGTCTTCACAGGTGAATGCAGGTGTTCCCAATGCCAACTCGACTATATGACGCAGGCTGCCAGTACGACGATCAACAAAGGTAATGCGATTGCCGCCGTCTTCAGTCAGATTGTTTTCTGCGTTGGAGATAATCAAGGTTTCCGGCACCAACGCAACACCAACAGCCCCGAAGGCGCCAGAGTCCAGATGACGTAAAACCGCATTCGCTGTTCTATCGTTCCCCGGATCTATTGCTGCCGCCACATCGAGTACTGCAACCTGTCCGCGCCCGCCATGCTGGAGAAACTCTCCATTATCAATTGCGCCATGATGATTGACGACATAGACCTCGGTGCTGTCTTCGCTGAGGATCAGGTTGGCCGGATCACCGACTAACTGCCCGTCAAAACGATCCAGGGCAACTTTATTCCTGGCAATAATTGCCTTGCTCGTGCCGTTATTGGTTGGGTCAAGTGCCGCATCCAACGAGATTGAGTAAAGATATGGAAGGCGGCGACCGGTTGCCAGGATATAGGCTTGCGGCTCATCGATTTGTGCATCGACACTGAAAGATATCAGGCAAAGAGAGAGAATCAGGAAGCGATTGAGGCGTGAATTTAATTGCATTACGTTGCAACGAGTTTCCTGACCACCGCTGTGTATCCCTGACAGATGTCAGCCTCAGCCAGCAGGCCCTTCTGCTTCAATGCCCGATGAAAGTCAGCAAGCCGATATTTGGGGATGGCAGGAACCAGATGATGCTCCAGGTGATAATTGACACTGTTCGGTGCAAAAGTGAATCGTTCCCACCAACGGGGAATAGTTGTGCGTGTATTCTTAAGAGGATCCATGCTGGTGAGGTCCGGGACAGCAGCGTGCTCTGCCAGATTTCTGATACGGCTACACACCATGTAGGTACTGAAATAGGCCGTTACCCAGAGCAAATAAAGCAACGGGTAGCCTAGTGCCGCTAGCACCGCAAACAAGATCAAGTTACTGAATACGGGTCTATACCACCTTGCCAAGAGATTCTTGAAACTGAACCTCTGTCTACCGTTTTCGTCTCTATAAAGTATGCCGTTCGCAAACATTTGACCCTTGGTGATCTTCCAGGTCGTCTGGCCGCTTATATCCCGCCAAAGCTTGCGCTTTAATGCATGTTTACTGACAGGATAACGTTGGTATCGATGCAGGTCCGGATCTTCCTGGTTGCCTATTTCGCGGTGGTGTTTTAAATGACTTGTCATATAGTCATCGAGCCGATAAAGCACTGGCGCCGCACCGAGCCATTCACCAACCAATCGATTGAGCTTTCTGGTAGCAAATAGTGAACCGTGCCCGCACTCATGCATCAAGGCACCGCAACCAAGCTGCCTGCCGCCGAGGATTACCAGGGCTAGAATTATAGTGAGAACATTCGGTTGCCATGCCACCAAAGCGAAGGCAAACGCGATAATTACCCAATGACTCAACACTGTGAACCATGCCAAAACATCGCTGCGCTCACAGTAAAGCTGTAACTCTTCCTTTGAAAAGTGATCAGCAATTCGTGTCATTGTAATCGGCGAGTTTTTCTAGCTACGTGAATTTAGAGTCTCGATGAAAGATCGAGTCATAGCACCAGTGCCATCAGGCAAACCTGTTGATCGAGAAGCTAATGGGCATATTCCATTGGTGGTGACCAAGCCATCCGTTTCGGTACCCGTACCCATAAATGTGCCTCCTCGAAAACTTGGACGCTCTTCAACATTAACGGGCGACGCATAGGCATAGCGTTTACCTGTTAGCACTCCGGCTTCTGCCAGATACCCTACGGCACCTCTTGAGGCGGCAATTGGTTTCTCGCTTGCAGCGGCCATTTTTACAAGCTCCACAACTTCCTGCTCAAATGGCGAACCAGGTGGTGGCGCCATGCAAGGCAGTGCAATCGCACCGAAATCATCCATATCCACATCGGCTATCCTATGATTCACCGCAATCGACACTGATCCTGCCTGTAAATCCTCACCATCAACGGTAGCGATTTCCACCGTATATCCTTCGGCTTCCAGCATCTCTTTCATTAGCTGCACTTCTTCTTCCAACATCACTTCGAGGTTGCGTGAGCCATCTCGAACAAACATCAACACAGTGTTCTCATCTGCAAAAACCTGTGCCGAAATTGCGAGAGTGATTACCACTAATAGTCGTGATAGTAATCTGATCATGTGGAGCTCCTATACAACTCTGCTTGTCTATGTCCTTGTGCCTTTCAAAAACTTTTTAAAGAAATCAGACAGTGTTTTCTGAGACAGATCAGTTAACTCACCTGCATCGTAAAACGTGGAGCCACACACAGGACAACTCTCAATCCAGATATGTGGCTGTGCCTGATCTTCGATCTTGTCCATCTTGACTTTGCATTTAGGGCAATCAATATCATCGATGCTGTCATATTTCTTGCCGAGAGATTCTGACCCCGTATCAACGTTGGTATCGGGACCCCAGACCGCTAGCAGTTTAGTAGTAGTGCCTGGCGGCACGAAGAGTCCGTAACAACGGTTGCATTGATCGACATTGACCCCTTCAGCAACATTCCTGGATTCAAGCACGCCATCACATTTCGGGCAATCCATGTTTTGTTCTTCTCTTCTATTTAGGTGTAAAGATCACGCGTTGCTGACCGCCCGATGGCAGCTTGACGGCAATTTTCATGTAATTTTCCCCTTGTCTTCAAGGAGGTCTATTTTTCAATATCGAGGCATTATAGCGTCATTCAGGCACTCTCAAACCATGAAAAATTCGGCCCAGGATCAATCAGAATTCGATCGGTACAAAGATACCCGCTTGCAGACTCCTGGTCTTTTGATTGTAGCTGATCAGTGCCTCACCAAAACCATCGTAATAGCTCAACATAAATCGGGAATTAAGCCAGTAACTCATGCTGGTAATCAGATCCAGGCGATAACTGAACTTACTCGTCTCATGGCCTTTCAATGCCGTAGCACTCAGTTCCCAGGAGTCGTTAGGGGAGTAGGTAAATCTGGCTTCTACATTGCCCAGGTAATCAGTGATGTCGAAGTTTTCAACTCCAAGATTGACCACGTCCCAGGCCTTTAAGCGCACTGACAGGTCATCGTTTAGAAGGTGAAATGTCTTTTGCGCGTAGATTCTGTCCCAGCTGCGAGAAGCAAGCCCGGCCAAGCCATTCGATTGATGCTCGAATCCAATTCTGTCCACCACCTCACCTATCTCATAGGGAATCAATCCTTTGTCAGCTCGACTGTCTTCAAAATCCCAAAAGATTTCTGGATTGTAGTTATGTTCTCGAAACGGTGCGGAAGACTCTGCTATGTCCCACCAGGATTTTTGTGAATAGCCAAAATGCAATGGGCTGAGCCTTTCGAAATCTTCCTGATTTTGAAACATGCGAAACTTCATCCCAAATTCGAATCGTATGTCTAAAGTCTTTCCGCTAAAGGGATCAGAACCATCTCTATTCTCCATGGATCCGAACAAAATGAAATTTTCTTTGTAGGGAGTGAAGAAATTTCTAAATCCTGCCGGCATCTCAATTGTGGACTCTGAAAAAGAAGTCGCACTCACTTGAGATTCGTTGCTTGTTGTGGATTCTATACTGGCGTCTTCACAGAGTTGCCTGAGCTCGGTTACGGTTAGATTGCCATTCAAAGCCAGATTCACTTCCCGAAGCAAACAGGCTTCATAGCTTTCTGCCTCTGCTGCGATTACCAACGAATACGGTGCCAAACCGAGCACAACCACCAACGTGCAAATCAATCTTCCTCGATCTAACCCACCACTTCGCATTGCTACCCCCATTTCGAGTCTGCATGGTTTACCTATCGGATTATGGACAGCATAATACTGCCGCCTGCCTTAAAACAGCAGACCACTCGAAATTTGTTGCGACTTCATGTTGCAGGCGAGAACAAACAAGAAAAATAATAGGTAAGCGCCACTTTGCTCACTACTCTGGAAACAACGGCCATCGCTATCTGGGTGGGAGAATCACTCTACGCCTACCCGGGCTTGTTGGCTTGTCACATAGTGGGGCTGGCGATTGTGGTAGGTGTCTTCGCCATGCGCGACTTGCGCCTGCTAGGATTCGCCAGCGACATCGATCTGGCAGTCTTTCTCGACCTCAAACGACTCGCCCATGCAGGATTCGCTATTAACCTTGTGTCGGGCCTTCTCCTTTTTAGTTCTCAAGCGAGTTACCTGGCCACGAGCATTCCCTTTCTCAGCAAGATTGCGTGTGTGACCACTGGCATGGTACTGGCGTTTATTCTGAATCACAGACTTGGAGAAGCCGCAACCGGGTCAGAGATCGCGATTGCTGGTTATGCCAGAACCCGTATTCTAGCTTGCCTGTCGCTAGCCTGCTGGAGCGCAGCGATCATAGCCGGACGCCTGATTGCTTACATTTTCTAAACCTATGTGGAATTTCTTCGCCGATCTCGCAGCCGATAGTGCACTCAATCAGTGGATTGCTGACACTTATTGGCTATGGCCTGTTTTGGAGATCATCCATTTCATTGGTTTAACACTGTTGCTGGGTGGGCTCATCATCGTCGATCTACGCATGGCTGGTCATATCCAGTCTATTACCCGTGACAGTACTCACCAGTTGCTGCCACTGGTCATCGTTGGGTTTATTCTCAACCTGGTAACCGGTGTTTTGTTTTTTTATGGTGACCCAGGGCGCTATTCCATCAATATCGGTTTTCAGATCAAGATGGTGTTGGTCTTGATTGCGGGACTCAACGCGCTGATTTATCACTGGCGTGTGTTTCCCATTGTGGAAAAGCTTAAAGAAGGCGATGAGACGCCCATGCTGGCACGGGCAACTGCCTACACATCCCTGACCATGTGGGCCGGCGTACTTTTAGCCGGCCGCTTGATCCCCTACGTAGGAACAGGCTAGGGTTTTTTGTAAGGCGAATGTCGCCATTCGTGATTCAACGCCAGATTTTTTCAATCATACTTGGAAGGGTAGAATCGAACCGATGCACGGGATGCTTCGGGATCACAATCATAAGGCTGCAGTTTGTAACCAGGGGCTGAAGGCAACCAACGAGTCGTATAGGAAGTGGGTTCCAACAAGAACATCGGATCCTCCACAGTGAGCGTCATCTTCAACTCGTCACCTTCACGCCAATAGCGTTCGGTTACAATTTTCTGCGACGAAGATGGAATGCCGTTGTAATCATCAAAACCCGCCACATCAAACACGAAGTGAGTTGTTGTTACGTACAGGGATCCGTCTTCGTAGTAACCGGTGGAAAAGCCCTGGATACTAAAGTCGGTTGCTTTGGGTTCTCTGCCATCTAGCCACACCGTACGCAGCTGATCATCTTTTTCATAACGAAACATGACCCGATCCGGCCACTGCGTAACCTGCATGGCATAAGGATCGTATTGAATCGCGGGCGAGGAAGCGGGTTGGCAATCGTACTTCGGCGCCATAATCTCTTCCCACACTTCCTGGTAGGCCAGGGCTCGCGAATTGAGTTTAGGAAAGTTTTCCTCTCCCCAGGGAACATCAGGACCATTTACCGGCCGCACGCTGAAGCCGCCATCCCATAAACCTTCCAATTCAGGAATGTCATCATCATTCTGGGCACTCAGTTGGGGAATCGTAAAGCTGGCTGCTAACAGGCCAGCGGCAAGAAAGGAAACCCGTCGTTGTCTGCTCATGGTCTTCTCCTCTTGCTATTGCCTAGTTCTGATCTTCTTCCTGGACGCGACCACCACGCAGTACCGGGCTGCCGTCTTCACGAGTCATACGAACACAGCACAACCCTCGCGAACCCTCGGCACGGGATCGATTGCCAGTCACCTTTACGGTCATACCTACTTCCAGAGTGTCCGGAGTCCAGCCGGTTCTGCGTAAACTCACAGGCGCGCCAAGTTCCACCTGCCATTCGACGTTCTCTCCGCTGTCTTCTGTCACATCAAGAAACAGAAACGCATGAGGGTTACGAAACACGAAGCGGGTGATGGTGCCTTCGATCGAGACCCGGTTCTCCGGATCGTAGAACGGTGCGCTGGCATGGTGTGCTGCCAAAGGGATGGTAATAACGGATAACAAGATTGCGAAGCCTGCCAGAGGCCATTTTGCAGAGCGAAGACGCATACTGTCTCTCCCAATACCAGTGCACATCAGCGCACACTGGACGATTATTATTCTGAGTCCAGACTAATGAGTCTACCTACCCGAGTCAACGTTGATTTGAAACAGGCTGAAACAAGGAGCATTCATAATTAATATTAGAATCTTGGGCGAGTGGAAGCTTCCTGGATTTCGTTCCGAACAACGTTGACTCAGAGGTAGTTCTCTCCCACCGAGCAAGCGGCAATCCGACTGAGATGGCTATAGGGCAACCCAGTCGCCTCGTGCCAGGCATTGAATTGCGCCTGCACTTTTTTCAGATCTCTCTGGCTACTCGGTGATTCCGCGATATCCAGACCAATACTTCTCAAGACTGTCACCACGTCCTTGGATAGTACAAAACAGTCTTTGCCCATGCGACGCAGAAACCACAACGCACTCTGCCCACCAAGTCTGGAACCGTGTTTCTTCAAATACAGCTGTAGCCCAATTTGATCCTGCGCTGGCCACTCGGCGATAAATTTTCCAAAGGAGCCATGTTCTCGGCTGATCTCAGATACGAAGAATACGTTTTCCTGCAGGGCCTTGATCTTCTGCCAGTTGCGAACCACACGCCTGTCGCTGGTATAGGCTTCCCACTGTTCAGGAGACAGCAGGCTCAGTTTGTGGAGGTCGAATTGAAAAAAGGCCTCTTCAAACTCCGGCCATTTATTCTCAATCACTTTCCAACTGAATCCCGCCTGATTTATGCAACGGGTCATCATGGACAGGTATCGGTCATCACCGATGGCAGCCAGTTTGCGCTTGCTGACTACTTTGGGGAGTAGTTTTTCCAGCGCGACTTCACCACCTTTGCGTTTTACTGCGCGCTTGCGAATTTTCTCAAACTGATTCATCTCAATTCAAACTGCTTTTCGAGAAACTATTAGTGAGAAATCACTGCCAATTTCTCCTGATTGGATTAATTTTCTTTCTTCTTGAAATAGACCTTGCAATATAGCCTGGCCTTCGCTGGATTCACTCAAGTTTCCCGCAATATTGTCCAGAACGAGATGTAAAAGTGTCCCTCCGAAATCCCTTTTCTCAACTAGTTCAAATTTTTCCATTACAACTGGGACAATATCACGCGATCGGATGGCTTCGGTCGGGTCGTACTCGTTCATTTGATCAATCGTCATCCTTGCTATCTTCTCCTTATAACCTTCTTCTTGTCGAATCAGCTTTCTGTGAGAAATGGGTATTGAATCAAGCAACTTTTGAGCATAGTGCAACTGTTTTTCAGTCCACTGGAATTGATTGGGACCTAGGTACTCATTAAACACAAATAAGCCATGAGGAGTCAGCGATTGATGCACTTGAGAGACGTAGTGTTCGAGGTCCTCAATGTGATGAATCGATTGCGACGCAAATGCAGCTTCGTAAACCGATGGCCTGAATTCCAATCTATTTAGATCAGCCACTCCATACCGAATCCTAGAAATCATCCCTAAACGTTTAGCTTCCTCAATTGCAACATCAATTGCTTCTGAAGAGACGTCAAAAGCATCAAACGAGTTGGCGATTCCCAAGTCCAATGCATGTCTTTCCAGGCCACCACTGCCACATCCCAGACTAAGTGCTTTATCAACCGGGGCTTTGAAGTAATCGTGTGCAATAGCTGAAAGCCAATCTCTGTTATTCCCTTTCGAAACAAGAGGGTTGATATAGTGTTGAAGCACATAGGGACACTCAGCCCAAGAACTGGGCAGAGTCTTGCTCTGTGTTGCCCTGGCTACTTTACCCCACAATTTGCTGGCTTTTTTGAGCTTGGCAGAGTTTACAGCATTGTCGCCCTCATTTAGGAAAGCATTATCGGAAGGTGATTCCTGTTTCGAATTAAAATTGCGAAATAAAGCTCCGAATAGCTTCACGAGGATTGGCGCCTTAATCATAGAATTCGCTGTAGCAACGGTTGCCTAATCAACTGAGTCACTTCTTGAGTTCTACTGGCTGACCGTGAGGAGTTGCCAGGTAAGCTTCTCTCCAGGCTTCGATTCGCGAAACAATTTCCCCGGAATCCGAAACTTCCTTCTCCAAAATCAATACCTCCAAGGCCGCTAGCCAATGCTGATAGTAGGTATCTCCCAGATCAGGGTCTCCCGCTGCTTGTGCCGCGCTTATCTGTCTACTCAGGCTTGTTGCCCATTCATCCCAACTAAAAACACCCTGCTTATGCAGTGCCAGCACGATGGCGAAAGCCTGCGCCTCCCACGGCTCATTAAACACCGGACCATTTTCATCTCGAGGCTGTAGTTGAAATTCATTCAAGGGGTCAGGTCTTCCAGATAGGGTTCCCACAGATCGACAAGCACCTCGTTCGCTTCGGCCTCTTCTCCCCACAACTCGCACCCCGAAAATGCCACGGAATAGAGATGCTCGCCACGGCGCTGACCTTGGGCGTTAGCATCGGGGAATACATGGGTGCCGTAATGTTCTGCAATAGTGCCAATAACGCCTTGCACGTAACCCGGCGCCCGCGTATGACCCAAGGTTTGAATCTTTTTTACCCGCACCTTATCCCCTGCAACGAATCGGGGGCTAGCCACATCGTCCATTAGGGTTGGCCCACCGCTGAACAATATTTTTTTCGCGTCTTCCGCGTCAGGTATTCGATCCAACAGGTCTGAACTAATGGCGAGTAGCTCTTTTTCGGTCAGCAAGTTATCCAGGCCGGCAAGCCAGTTTTCGTAGTAAGAATTCTCCAGATAGGAAACAGGATGTTGACGCTCACGGGCATAGCGGGCCTCATCGATGTTCCAACGACCCAGCATGCCAAGGGCTAGAGTTAGAGCAAATGCGCGGCGTTCCCATTCCGCATGAAATACTGGTTCTTCAGCTTCGGGTTCTGCATTGATTGCGCCAAGGCCGTAGCGTCCACCTAAATCGTGCGCCCCTTTCATCAGTCAATCAGCCCCGGCTCGCAACGGTTTTAGCTTGTTCAACCCCAATCATCGAATTTCGAGTAACCAAATCGCGCAGCTGTTCTTCCGATAGTTCATCGGTACCTGCTGGCCGCAGTGGCAGCACCAGATAGCGCATCTCGGACGTGGAGTCCCAAACTTTTATTCTGGTTTCTTCAGGCAAGACTGTACCAAATTCCGCCAACACTTTACGCGGCTCTGACACGGCACGTGCCCGATACGGGGCGGACTTATACCAGACTGGCGGCAACCCCAGTACGGTCCATGGATAACAAGAGCACAGTGTGCAAACGACAAGATTGTGCGTATCAGCCGTGTTTTCAACGACCTTGAGATGCTCTCCCTGGCGACCAGTGTAACCAAGCGAGGCTACTGCGGCTGTAGCATCGGCTAAGAGTGCTGACTTAAAGTCATCGTCCACCCAGGCCTTTGCGACCACATGCGCACCATTTCTCGGCCCAACCTGACTCTCATAAGTCTCGATAATCGTATCGAGAGTTTCCGGATTAACCAGCCCTTTCTCCACCAGCAGGCTTTCCAATGCTTTGACCTTGAGAGTCAACTCGGATGGTGGATCAGTATGATCGTGAGACATAGAGGTGCAATCTAAAACCGCTAGGATTTTTAGACTGACACAGTGCACCCGACGTTACAAGACTGCGACTCGGACCGGGTAGTTCCGGATTTGCAAACGAGGCTATTCGCGAATCGAACGAATCTTGTTCGCTGTCAATTCACCAAAAATTTTTAAGACTTGTTGTTTGGCTCGACTGTCACTACAGGAGAATTCATTCACTGACAGCGCATTACGTTCCAAAAGTCGTTGTAGTACCAAAGGATCTATTTGCAGACTTACCCGAGATGGCATGGTCATCCTCAAAACAAAGTCCAGAATGGAGTCTATATTAATGAGAATGATTCTTATTTGCAACTAATTATTGGTCTCGAATAAAGCCCAACTGTGCATCCCTGTACTTGGGATTACGCACTTCCTGCACCAGCGATTTCATAGTTTCGAATGGCGTATCCACTAGCAGCATATTGGTCACCCAGCCTGGCAGTGCAGAGCCGGGGTCGATATGGGCATCGCTGATTATCCTGATTTGCCCTCCTCCTAGCGGCTCAAACCGCCAGCTCGCCTCTGCCATTTGCAGTCGCAAGCGCCCTCTCACCTCCTCATGCCTGCCAGCTACGGCCTCGCTATTCATTTCCACGATTAACGTATCGGGCTCCTGGGTCCAAATGACATGGGACACAACATCCCTGTCCTTCACCGGAAACGGCAGGTCGTTATGAGTGTAGACATAGTTTTCGGTAGCCGATACTTGCTCAATCACATAGGACTCGGCACAGCGATCTGCCCAATCCGGGCAGGCTTCGGCATCCACTATGAGTGCTACAAATGAAGACAAACGCACATCATCAGCCACCGTGATAGTCCTGACCGCATCATAGGGCGATCCTTCGACGCTGCGGGTATATACCTGAATATCGTCACGGTCCCGTTTAAGCTCCCATTCTTCTTCAGCCGCCCACAGGTGACTTGCCGAGAATACGAAGACAGATAAACCAAAAAGAACATGACCAAGTGATGACTTCATTGCAATAGTTTCCTCAAGCTGAGAGAGCACGCCGTCTGCATTTAAAGTAGACCTGCTAATAGACCCGCGTCAACGAATTATCACTCAATCGAGAAGGACATGGGTGAAGCCCGGTCGCACAGCGAATCAAAGCGAAAGCTTTGATAGGGCTGAACGCCAGTACAAGGATGTGCTGGCTGGAACACTCCACCAGGGAAGGTTCCAATCACCAGACTTAAAGACATCCAATAAAAAACCCGGCTACCTCTCGATAGCCGGGTTTCTATGATTTCTTATCTAACTTCTAAATTAGAAAGTCAGACGGAAACCTGCAGTGTAAACACGTCCCAGAGGATCATAGTTACTTGGGAAAGTGTTACCAGAGTTAGAAGAGGTATCACCCGCTTCGTTACCCACTACAGGTGGATCCTGATCTGTCAGGTTTTCTACACCCACGCTCAGACGGATGCGGTCATCCCACAGGTTGTAACCCACATACAGATCCAGGTAATCGTAAGATTCGATTGACTGGAATGCTGGGAACAATGTAGCCCTTTCTGGTGGTTCAGCATCAACTGAATCAATGTGTCTCCACTGCAGAGATGCAGTCAGGTCATTCCAGTTCCAGTTGGTGCGCTGAACCCAACGCGTGTCAGAGACAGGGTCACAGCTGGTTCCGAAGAAACCTTTACAATCGATAACAGGTACAGTCGCAGAGCTTAGTGACTCTTGAGTGATGTATCTGTTGACGTTACCGGAGAATTGCAGGTCACCATACCCGCCCAGGTCAACACCAAAGTTGAACCCAAGCTCATAACCTTCTGAACGCTCGTACAGCAGGTTAGTAGTCAGGCGACGAATACCGGATGCTGGTGTAGTGAGGTCACCGTCCACTCGAACCACGTTGGCGCAAGAAGCGGGATCACCCAATACGTAGCACTGGTCGATAATTTCCTGCGCAGTGAACTCACCAATCACGTCTTCTACGTCAATGTCGTAGTAGTCGAGAGAGATAGTGAAGTTCTCGATGATGTCGCTGTTAAAGTTAGGCGTCCATACGAAACCAGCAGTAAAGGTATCGGCTGTTTCCGCATTTGGTGGATTGGTAGGATCAGAACCTTCCAGAGTATTTACCTGGCCGGCTACGATATCCTGCAACACACCAACCTGTCCTGGCAGCATACCTGTAGACTCACAAAGAGCCTGCAAAGTAGGCGTGATATTACCAGCGTTGGCAACTGAACATGGGTCCAGAGTCGCATTACGCAGAGCGGTAGTTACAGGTGAGAACAACTCAGCAACATTAGGTGCGCGAGTCGCTTCCTGCTGCATTACGCGTACCAGCAAGGCATCGTTTACAGTCCAGTTCAGACCGACCTTCCACGTGTCGACATTGCCAACTGTGGTGTAGTCAGAATCACGATAACCGAACTCGAGGTTAAGTGCTTCTACGAAATCTACACCATCTACCAGAGGTAGTAAGCCTTCCATGAAGAACTCATCAACGCGATATCCACCAGCGATTGGCAGCAAGTTACCACCGGCACCACCTTGGCAGGATGCAGGTGCGAGCTTGAGACACTCATCTGGCTCAAGAGAACCAAACTCGTCACGAGTCTCAAAACCGACACTCAGTGCCAGAGGAGTAGATGCGGAAGGAATCTGTACGAAATCTACTGGACCATCCAAAGTGATCAGACCAACAGATTGATCATACTTCTGCTGCTGCAGTGCAATGGCGCGTGCATAACCAGCCATGGCTGGGGTAATGGTTCCGAAACCACCGAACAGGTCGATAGGCACACAAGTCGAATCACCATTGGCACAGGTAACACCGTCAACTGAATCCAGAGCATTCTGGATATTGGTCAAGTTAGTGTAACCATCACGAACGGTGGTACGGTTTGATTCACCATACTGGAATGAAACATCGTAGTTCCAGTCACCGATCAATTGGCCGCGAGCACCAGCCAGCATCATGAAGTGCTCTGTATCGTACTGCTCGGTACGAGGACCAAGCTCCAGAGTACGACGACGCAGTTGCATCTTCACATAGTCAGCTTCGTCAACGATGCCGTTACCATTAACGTCATACCAGTTGGTGCCCTGACCACCTGGTGACAGGTTACCAAGTCCAACCGCTTCATTAGCGAATGACAGGATTTCTCCAAGTGCCTGATCGCTGAAGAAAGGGTTCGCCAAAGGCACATCGAAGCGAGCACCGAAAGTACCAGAAGGCGCTACTTGCTGCTCAACGGTGATGTTGCTGTACTCCAGAGTTGAGTAGATTTCGAGATTCTCATTGAACTCGAAGTTACCCATGAAGAACGCGTTGTAACGCTCTTGAGGAGTACGATAGAAGTTATAAGGATTGAAGTTGAATACACTACAACCACCACGGGCGCCAAGGCCAGTTCCAGCGTCACCAGTGTACAAGGTACGGTCGTTCAGGAACTGACCGACATTACCAGCACCAGCGATGTTGGCACGAGTAGGCATAGAGGTAGTAGAACCACCTGCAGCTACCGCGTCGGGGCCATCACAGCCTGCGATTGGAGTAGGTGAAGGACCTTGTCCTGCCAGGAACTCTGCGTAGTTCGCACCATTGCTGGATTGAATACCGAGGTTACCCAGAGGACGCTGACCCAACAGTACAGCCTCACGCTCGGACCAGCTCAGGTTGATTGCCACGTTGCCGCGACCACCATCCAGGGCAGAACCCAGAGTCATGGAGATATTGTCGGTGTCACCGTCGTTGTCACCAGTGGTTGTATTGTTGACGAGAAGATCGAAACCCTGGAAGTTCTGTTTGGTTACGATGTTAACCGCACCGGCGATTGCATCAGAACCATATACCGCAGAAGCACCACCAGTGATGATATCGATGCGCTCGATCAAGGCAGTTGGAATAGTGGAAGTATCAACACGACCACGGAAGTTCGCAGGTGTAATACGACGACCATTCAACAGGATCAGGTTACGCTCTGGACCAAGACCTCGAAGGTCGATGGTTGCGACACCGTCTGTCCCGTTGTTTACGTTTTGACCATCACCAGGAATGGTGGCTGGTAGTTCACGTAAGATTTTCTCGATTTCAACTTCTTGTTGAAATTCAATTTCTTCCAGACCCACTGTGGTGATGGGGCTGGCTGATTGCAGACCAGGACGGCGAATACGTGAACCAGTTACGATCACTTCTTCAACCGCAGTGTCCTGCGCGTACACAGCGGGGGCTGTGCCGAGAGAGGCTGCAGTAGCAATGGCAGCAAAAGCCATAGGCAAAGCAGACGCTTTCTTGTTGAGTTTGAACATTTAATGTTCCCCCTTAGATTAAAACTGAGCGCGCGAGGGTATCCCCGAGCACACTCGTTTCTTTTCTTGGTTAGGTTGTGCAACCCACGACTTCTGGGTTACTTGGGCGCGGATTCTACACGGGTTGGGGGGAAACACATAGTCACATTTGTAACAATTTGTAAAAACTTCCGTAATAATTGCCCTTTTTCTGTGAAAAAGTTGATCTCTAACAAATGATACGTGGGAAATACCCTAAATTTCGGGAACTTAGCGCTTTTACCTGACTAATTTAGTCAAGTAACAAATTAGTGCAAATTCGATGCAGAACGCCATATTTTTGCCATAATCATGGCGGCGAGAGGTAACCAGGATTTAGCGCAAAAATAGGACGTGATTTATCTGATTATTCAGGGCTCGCTACCTGGGCTGAGCTAACACAGAATTCGGGGTTTAGGGGGACGATGAGATGAAGAATCAACGGTTGTCGGGTCGGTGGCGGCAGTTGCCCTGGTGTGTGCAGCCGCCTCAATGAGTTGCAGCAATCAAGCTCTCTACGAGAATGTTCAGCAGAACCAATTGCGCCGCTGCGAACAAATACCTATCCCGCAACAGGACAGTTGTCGCGAACAGTTCCAGACTTCTTTCGAAGAGTACACGCGGGAACGCAATGAGCTAAGCAAAGAAACCCAACGCTAGGCGTCGGCAGTGGGGAAACGGAAGTTTTAGTGCGGGCGCACAGAGAATCGATAACCAGCACCGCGAACGGTTTGAATTAACTTGGCGTAATCGATTGCGGTATTTTCAATTGAAGAGAGGGCCTTGCGCAGTCGACGAATGTGCACATCGATCGTGCGCTCTTCGAGATACACATTGCCACCCCATACAGAATCCTGAATGTGATCGCGGCTAAACACTTTTTCCTGATTTAACAGGAAAAATTTCAGCAGACGAAATTCAGTGGGCCCCATATCTACCGGCTTGTCTTCAATAGAAATGCGATGGCTGGTTGGATCCAGTTTCAGATCGAACACCTGCAGGACTTTGTCTTTTTGCTTGCCATTAACTCGACGCAGAACAGTTTTTATTCGAGCGACAAGTTCACGGGGAGAAAAAGGTTTGGTGATGTAATCATCCACGCCCTCGTTGAGACCCTGGACTTTGTTGTCCTCACTGGTCTTGGCAGTGAGCATGATTATTGGAATGTTTGTTGTAATTTCGTCGCGACGCAGACGGCGAGCCAGCTCAATGCCACTGCCACCGGGCAGCATCCAGTCCAGCAAAACCAGATCGGGCTTCTTGTCAATTATGGAGACGTGGGCATCATGGGCGTTGGCAGCTGTGATGCTGCTGAATCCGGCGAGGTCTAAAGTTATGCCGACCATGTCGCGAATTGCGGCTTCGTCGTCGACGATTAAGATGGTGGATTCAGTCATATCGTATGCTCAGCAAGGTCGCAGTCTCTGCATTCAAGCTCGCAATATTTAAGCAGTAGTATATTACAACTGTATTACACGAACGACGCTGAAAGGCCCGGATAACGGGCCTTTCAGCGTAATCGGCCTAAATCGCTATCAGAATGTGTAGTCCAGCTGGAAGCTGAACTCACGACCGCGATTATAGGCAGTTGTTGGCCGCCCATCCTGGGTGATCTCGTTCCGCTCATCCATGATATTTCTGGCTTTCATTGTCATGGAAAGCTTGTCAGTGAGATCCTTGATAAAGATGAAATTCAGCTCTCCAAAGGGCTGCTCAATCAAATCTGGTGCTGTCTCGATCCCGACCTCAGCAATGCGTTCACCGTAGTAGTGATACAGGAGAGTAGCGGTTGTTCCTTCAATTGGTTCGTAACCCATCTGAAAGTTGAACAGCCAGTCGGACTGGCCCTGCAGTGGCCGTGTAGTTGAAGTCAAAATGCCGCGATCTTCTGGTGCGATTGTGACTTCGGATTCAATGTAAGAAACATTGCTCTGAACGTAGAAGTCTTCGCCTATTCCATTGAAGAAATCATCACCCAGAAAATCGAGCCGCTTGTAAATCTCGTATTCAATACCCGAGTTCTCTGCGCCTTGGGCGTTGATATAGGTTCCCTGGCGGGTGTTGGCACCGGTAATCGATGCTTCGATTGGATTGGTAAATTCCTTGTAGAACAATCCCAGTGACATGTAATCACTGTAAGCAAAGTACCACTCCCAACGCAGGTCATAGTTAACCAGTTCGGTGATTTCCAGATCGGGATTTCCGATGACTTCCCTACCCGTTACCGGATTTGTAAAAGCAGCCGGCGACAGTTCCCTGAAGTCAGGTCTGGAAACTGTCTCGCTGTAACCCATTCGAAACTGATGGTCACCTTGTATATACGTCATACTGACAGCAGGCAATAATTCACTGCTGTCCTGAAAAGCATTGGAGGCAATTCCGGGCCTGAACAGATCGAAAGTATCTACAGTCTGCAGGAAGTCTTCCTGACGCGCACCCAGAGTGAATCGGAAGCGATCATCGAAATTGAACTCAACCTCTCCATAGAAGGCTTCTAACTCATTTGCTGCTTCGTAGTTATCTGTCGGACGCGTGATCTCACGAATCTGAAATCCATCAGCAGAAATGTTCTCGGGAATTAGTATTTGTTCCAGCGGTTGCTGCAACAATTCGAGATCATTGGAGAGGGCACCTGCGAAAGCGAAACCAAAGCGCCGAATTTCTGATTCCCTTTCCTTTTCCGAATACAGGTAACCTGCTTTAGTGATCACGGTGGAATTGAGAGGACCACCGTAGAAGGTCATGCTCAGATCGAGACCAAAATCATCTACAGCGTCATCGAGTTCACTCCAGTTGCGCAAATTTCCATCTACACGGGATGAAAATTCTCCGGCATCACGACGGTAAATTCGCTCATCAGGAGCATCACGCTGTGCCTCGATCTTACTGGCACGCCAATTAATGGTGAATTCGTTGAATTCCGGGAAGTAGTGGTCGCCCTGCAGTTGATGCGAAGTAAGTTCGCGTTCAATCCAACGCACTTCAGCCAACTCGATATCTTCCTCTTCTTCGATGAATCCAACTTGTCGACCGACCAGGTTATCTGTCTTACGCAAGAGTATCGAAGTAAGGCGAATATTGTGATTAAAATTGAAATCCAATCCGGTAGTGAAGATTCCGCTAATGTCTACGCTATTTTCCGTACCGGTGTAGGTAAGGCCTTCCCTCTGAAACAAACCTTCAGTGCTGGGGACGTAGTTGTTTCGTTCGATAATGTCGGTATCCCAGGAATTGGAATAATTCACTGCGGCCAGGTAATTGAGCTTCATGCCTTCATCATTGAGCTCGAAGAAATTGCCAGTTGAAATGGTTGCACTGAAGTTACCAGGCACGTCTTCTACTTGTGGCGTGTATTGATTGCGGAAGCTTTCCCCTACTTCCTCCAATTGTTCCACTGGAATCCCAACACCGGAAAAAGGACTGAATACCCGTAGTTCCTGATCATTGGCTGTTGCCTGTTGCAACGCCTGGGGTTGCTCGCGCCAGCCATCATCGGTACCTAACCAATCGGTATCACCACCGTCGAGGCGCAGGCCATCGTTGAAAGCCACATCCTGAACCATGCCGACCGAGGAAGTGATATTGAAGAAAAATTCATCGGTAGATTTTTTGGTGCGCATCTGCAACACACCACCACCGAATTCACTGGGGAACTGTGCGGAGTATGTTTTCTGCACTAAGACGCTGTCCAGAATCGCAGTTGGGAACAGATCCATCGGTACGACCCGATTGATTGGTTCAGGACTGGGAAGAATTGCTCCATTCAACAAGGTGGTTGAGTAGCGTTCACCCAAGCCACGTACATAGACAAACTTACCCCCAACAGTACTTAGGCCAGCAACCCGCTTCAAACTCTCGGCAATATTGGCATCGCCGGTGCGTTGAAACTCCTCACCATCAACAACATTGGAAATCGCATCAGTAGCTCGTTTTTCATCAGGCACAAACTGGCCAATGACCGAAATTTCTTCGATTTGAGGTTGTTGCGCGGACGCAATTGAACTCACAGCGGAGGCAATACAGATTGCCAGCAGCTTCTGTCGATTCATTAGCTCGTTAGCTCCATAGAGATTGGAAGAGGATTCTTATTATTGGAGTGCTTTATTGGCGGCATAGGATATTGCACCTATGTGACATTAATATTACACATGAAAAAAGCCGCCGACCTTAAGGTACTGATGTAATTCGTGTTTTTGGGAATTATCGAAAAAAGCCTGAAACAAAAAAGGGTGCATATGCACCCTTTCTTGATTCGGGACTAATGTGTCATTAATCAAAGTCGAAAGACCAACCCACTGTCCAATCAGAGGCTTCATCTTTGACCGCACCAATGTAGTCAACAGAGTCAAAGAATGAATTCTGAAGACTCAGATTTTCAGGCAATACGATGTTCACTGATGCACCGTTAGTCCAGCCTTCGGCACCACCCAGGTCGACTGTGCCGGCAAAAGAGTTTGCCTGCGCGGCGAACCACTCGGTGGTGGTAAAAGTACCTTCGCCGGTTAAATCTGCTTCACATTCCTCAGTAATGAGACTGTTCTCCATTCTCAGCGTGCCATTGAAGTTACCGGACGAACCTGACTGGTTGAATGTTTCATCGCCAGCAATACGGATACAACCCTCAGTCGATTCTAACTGACCACCTATCACGGAGTTATACATCTGCATACCAGTACCAGCCTTCAGCTCGAAGGCATGGCCGTTGCTACGCTGAGTCAAGCTTGTGACACAAGTCAGGTTGGAGATAGTTGGGTTGGAGCGAGGAGTAGCAATAGGATTTGCACCCAGGTTATCCGCTTCAATGCAGTTATCACCGGACGTAGTGTGCTGAATGATGACGTGCTGCAGATCACCAGTCCAACCATTAGTCCAGTCCAGGGCATCGTCATCCTGGCCAGTAACCAGGATGTGTTTGGCATTTACCGTCCCACCATAGAATTCGATGCCGTCATCAGCACCGTTATGACTGTGGATGTAGTCGAGAACAGTGCCACGACCCACACCTTGAAGCGAAATCGTATTCAGCTCGTCATCGGCTGTAATTGGGAATCCAGCATAACGAATCTGTAGATAAGTCACTGCACCGCTGCTGTCATCATCATTGGGGCTGGTACCACCGCCGTATTCACCCGTGGCACCCTCGCCCTCGGCAAACCCGCTGGTAGTATTCTGAGTTGCCGAACCATTTATTGTCAGTCCACCCCAAAGCCCGCGCGCATTCAATACGTCGAGAGAACCGTCGTCCTGACTGGAAGTCATAATGATGGGCTTCGCTGCTGTGCCATTGGCAAAGATCTTACCGCCACGATCGATCACGATTGCTGTCTGACCACCTTCGGCGATAATTTTCACACCGGGATCGATTGTCAGACTGACTTTCTCTGCATCCGGAGTATTTACCGTGTTGGAACCGATGAAAACTGTGCCATTAGCAAAATAGACATTGTTATTCGTCAGATGCATATCGGTCAGGACGCGATCTGCCGGAATGTTACACACGGGGAGATCGTCGAAAGTTGCAGTGTTTTCAGTAGTCCCTGCTGGGCAGCCTGAAGGATTTGCACCAATATAGACAGAGATTGGAGCCGCAGTTTGATGCAGAGTCGCCGGGTCGGAC
This sequence comes from Pseudomonadales bacterium, assembly GCA_028281635.1. GTDB lineage: Bacteria > Pseudomonadota > Gammaproteobacteria > Pseudomonadales > Pseudohongiellaceae > UBA9145. The sequence goes on from JANQJM010000235.1 coordinate 22,829, forward strand.
TCCAGAAAGTAGCCAACAGTAATGTCCAAAGTGACATCTGAGGCTCCCACATCATTGGCAACCAGATTATCAACCAGTGTTATGGCTTCAGAGGCAGACAGGGTCTTGGTATCAAACGCCTGCAAATTGTTAGCATCATAAGCTACCCACTGACCCTGAGAATTCAGGTTCAATTGGCCGAATCCTTCGGCTGACGCGATCGCGTACAGAGAAGCAGATTGTCCAACATGAGATCCCGCGGGATTGATTGTCGCTTCGAAATCAAAAGGCTCAGTGGGTGGAACGCTGGCTGAGTAGCTGGCGCCATTATTCAGCGTAACACCACCAGTGAAAGAAACACTTGGCAACGGGCTTGCAGATGCAATGGATGGTTGGTCAGCTGCCTGCGCGCTCATGGCAGCAACGCCCAAAGCCACGCCGGTAGCTAGTGCGCTGAGTTTTGTTTTTTCGAATCTCATGTCGACTCCTCGGATCTAAATTTGGTCTAGAAAGTTGTACCTACAGGTCGTGCCATAATAGGAGTGACATATTTCAGTTCTGCTACGGTAAGTTTGCAGTTATGTGACAATTGGAAAGTAGAAGTGCCGAATTATGTGGGGTATGGTTGATTCACTTTCAGTGCAGCGTCACAGAATTGTAATTGAACAGTCATTAGACATCGTTAGCCTAGGTCCTCTTTCGGGAGTCCTTTATGCCGCAACAGAACAATCAACACCGCTTTGATCAGATCAAGGTCGAAGCATCTCCCATCTCACTTTTCGAAACCCCCATCGCTTATTGCCAGATAAAGGAAGGCGATGAGCTGATGAATGAGTTGGAACAGAAAATCCGGGAACGGAAAGCTGCTGACGAGGGCTTGAGGCGATCAAATATTGGTGGATGGCACTCAGATACAGAAATGATCGACTGGGCCGGAGATGCTGCTCAGCGCCTGGCCGAAACTGCTGTCAACGTTGCTAAGCGTCTGAGTCACTTCAAAGAAGCCAGCCCAGACAATTACCAGTGGCTGGTGAGAATGTGGGCCAACGTTACACCGAGCGGCGGTCTGAATCACCTCCACACTCATCCCGGAAATCTCTGGGCAGCGGTGCTGTATCTCGACATGGGCGACGATGCGGATCACCCATTGGATTCTGTTGGTGGAAGGTTCTACCTGGAAGACCCTCGCTTCCCGATGTCCGCCATGAAAGATACAAGCTTTCGACTTATGGGTGTAAATGGGACTCCACAGCAGTACGAAACAGAAATGAACTTAACAAGGGGGAGTCTGGTGGTGTTCCCAGCCTGGCTCCGGCACGGCGTTCGCGTCTACACTGGCGAACGAGAACGAATCTCGATCGCCATGAATATAGATGCTAGAAGAAAAGCGTGAACGGCGTGGGCTAGCCCATACTGGTTGCGCGATTGAAACGGTAGCGCAGGAACGGATTCAGCAGACGCGCCAAGCCACTAGTGAACATTAGCGGACTATCCAGTACTGCGAAGCACAGACAGCCTTCTTCGCTGACCGGCTGGTGAGTATGGCTCTTATCACGAACGACGAAATCTGATTTCTCGTATTTGCCCATTTCATCGGAAAAACTGCCATCCAGTACCAGCGTCACTTCCGTGCCCTGATGTTTGTGCACAGGTACCTGACTGCCAGGCTTCATGTATAGAAATTCACATTGCGTTTGATCATCAAGAGTGACGGAAGCCTGGTTGATGCCACCGGCCAGTTTCTTCCAAACCAGACCCTTCGATGCAACTTTCGCCAACACCTTCGGTAATTTTACACTGTGGTCCAACATATGGATTTCTGATACCGAATCATCTTCCAGTGCTTGCTCTCGCAGCTGGGGCTGACTGGTGATATCTGCCACCATGTGAGAGAAATTCGGGACTGACAGCGAATCATCTTTGTCAGCGGCAACGGATTCAGTCGACTTAAGCCAGTCCACTGTAGCCTGCGCCTCCAGTCTGCTGGTCTTCTCACGGCAGATGGCACATTGCTCAATATGAGCAGAAATCACGACATTCATCCCAGCGGACAATGTTCCGTTGGCAAATCCGATGAGTAGCTCTTCAGCAGGATGAAATTTAACTTCAGCGTTCATTCTTCTGTTCCGAGTAGTTGTCTAAGCTTTCCCATTCCCAGGCGCAGTCTGGATTTCAATGTCCCCAGGGGGATATTGAGAGCCGCTGCCGCCTCTTCATGGGTGCGGTCATAAATATAAATTTGTTCCACCACCGCTCGCTGCGCAGCGGGCAACTGGTCGTAATAGCGTTCGATCTTCTCCACTTCAGCTTCGAGACTGCCTTGCTCCTCATGCACAAACTGACTATCCAGTTCTCCTTCAGGAGGCCAGATATCATCTGCACTCACAGTTGAGGGCTGACGCTTCATCTTACGCAGAATGTCGAAACAACGGTTTCGAGTTAGCGTGAAAATCCAGCTCTGAGCAGATCCTCGATCCAGATCATAGAGCGGCGCCTTCTGCCACACCGTCAGCATCGCCTCCTGCACCAGATCATTGGCTAATTGCTCGTTGCGCGTCAGCTTCACGCCCATGGCGTAGATTCTCGACGCGAAACGACCAAACAGCAGGTTAAAGGCTGCTGTGTCCTGGTGATTACCTACGGCAATCAATAATGACTCGTCGCTGTCCTGATCTACAGCACTTGCCGCATCTGCCATCTTGCTAGTCCGTGCGGGGGTGTTGTCCTTTGCGACCGACGCCATTTGAAAGCTGCCCATAGTAGGAGCCAAAGTGGTCATACCAGCCAAATACGCAGGCTATAGAGTGGTGGATCACTGAGGCCACGAGTTTTGTGAAAGTGATCCAAACACTAGCAGATGCCGTAGTTCTGGGAAACCTCCCCAGGCCCAATTTTGACAGCATGACACCGACGCCCGAACTCAAAACAGCCCCAGAATTGACCAGTGCGGAATATCTGGCACAGCGTGTGAAAGAGGCTTATCAGACCTTAGCCAACGACAAGATGGCTGATGTCGAGTCTCTTTACACCAACGACGTGTATTTTGAGGATCCTTCCCACGCAGTCCAGGGGAAAGTGGCACTGATAGGCTATTTCGGCAAGATGTTCAGAAACATCGAACGCTGCTCATTCAAGTTCCACTCTACCATCACCGATGGCAGCAATGTCTGTCTGACCTGGACGATGTTTCTAAATCACCCGAAGCTCCGTGGTGGCGATACTGTTCGGGTTGAAGGAGCCAGCTATCTGAAAACCCGCAATGGCAAGATTTACTACCATCGAGATTACTTCGACATGGGGGCGATGCTCTACGAGCACTTGCCGTTATTAGGACGAATCATCCTCAAGCTCAAACAGCGTTTGGGGCAATGAGGATTCTCATCACTGGTACCACCTCCGGTATCGGTCAACAACTCGCAACCGACTATCTCAGTGAAGGTCACACGGTGTATTGCTGCGGCCGCAATCTTGCCGCATTGACGAATCTAAGCAATCGATTCCCCGCACTGGCCAAGAACCTCAATTTCGACATCCAGGATTTGGAAGACTGCCGCAGAGCTCTTAGCGAGCTACCTGAACTGGACCTGGTGATTCTCAATGCGGGTACTTGCGAATATATCGATGCCAGACAATTCGATGCGGCAAGTTTCGAACGGGTTGTTCGTATCAATCTGATTGGCATGGCGAACTGCCTGGAGTTTCTGATTCCAAAGATTACCGAAGGTGGGTTCTTGTCATTAATGGGAAGCAGTTCCAGTTACGTGCCCCTGCCGCGTGCGGAAGCCTATGGCGCCTCCAAAGCGGCGACAGAGTATCTCGCCAAAACCCTTAGTATTTCTCTAAAGCAGCAAGCCATAAAAGTGAGTTACATCGCACCGGGATTTGTGGAGACGCCACTCACAGATCTCAACGACTTCCCCATGCCCATGCGCGTAGGTGTCGAGTATGCCTCTGACCACATTCGCCGGGGCATCGCAAAAGGCAAATCCGAAATTCATTTTCCCAAGCTGTTCACTGGCCTGCTCAAGGCACTGAGTCTCCTCCCCTTCGCACTGCAGAAGCGATTGTTGGCGAAAACCCTAACAAACTAGACTGTAAGCCTCGGGTCAAATCGCGGATAAGAAGAATATGTCAGCACAACGTATCGCCATCATTGGTAGCGGCATATCGGGTTTAACTACTGCTTATCTTCTTTCGCGTCAGCACCAGGTGACCGTCTTCGAAGCTAATGACTACATTGGTGGCCATACCCATACCGTACCGGTAGAACTGGAAACCGAGTCTTTGGAAATCGACACGGGTTTTATCGTATGCAACAACCGTAACTACCCCAACTTTCTCAAGTTTATGGATCAACTTGATGTGAAGTTGCAGAAAACTGAAATGAGTTTCAGTGTCCGCAATGACGATCTGAATCTTGAATACAATGGGCACAATCTGAACACCTTGTTCGCTCAGCGCAGAAACTTTCTGCGGCCCGGCTTTTACCGATTGGTTTCTGACATTCTGCGTTTTAACAAGGCAAGCAAGGCAGCCCTGGAGTCAGACAGCGGTGGGCAGCAGACTCTGCTGCAATTTATAGAGTCCCATGGCTTCGGGCTGAATTTTAGAGATAACTACCTATTGCCCATGGTGGCAGCTATCTGGTCCTGTTCTCTGGACCAGGCTGGCCAGTTTCCATTGGCTTTCTTTCTGCGTTTTTTCCAGCACCACGGTTTGCTGGATATCAAGAACCGGCCACAGTGGTATGTGCTGCAAGGCGGTTCCCATGCCTATATCAAACCGATGACAGAATCTTTCGCCGAGCAAATTCGACTGCAAAGCGAAGTCACGGCTGTGCGTCGCAGCGATGAAGCAATCGAGATACAGGTAAATGGTGGCACTGAAACCTATGACCAGGTCGTGTTTGCCTGCCATAGTGATCAGGCACTGCAGCTACTGCAAGACCCGAGTGAACAAGAATCTGAGATATTGAGTGCCCTGGGTTATCAGGCAAACGATGTCATTCTGCATACCGATAGCTCGCTGATGCCATCAAGGCCCCTGGCCTGGGCTAGCTGGAATTTTATTGCCGGCGACGTCGCCAACGACGAGCCCCCTCTTGTCACCTATTGCATGAACATACTGCAAGGGCTAAAGACAAAAACTCCGCTACTGGTGTCTTTAAATGCACGCCATCGCATCAACCCCGACAGCATCCTGCAAGAGTTCAACTATTCTCATCCCATCTATTCCCTGGCTTCAAACGCCGCACAGCAGCGCAGACAGGAGATTTGTGGCGCGCATCGCACGCATTTCTGTGGTGCCTATTGGTACAACGGATTTCATGAAGATGGAGTGCGCAGCGCATTGGATGTGGCAGAAAGATTTGGGGAGGCGCTGTAGTGACAAAACAGACTCCACGTATTCTGGAAAGTGCTATTTATGCAGGCGAAGTCAGGCATCGCCGATTCAGCCCGACTCAACATGAGTTCAAGTATCCCCTATTCATGTTCCTGCTCAAGGCAAGCGAAGTTTCAACGGTTCTCTCTCGCTTCTGGCAACTCGGCACCTCCAGAACCAGCTTCGCTCGCTTCAGACGGTCCGACTATATCGGCCATGATTCAGAGTCAGTGGAGACCAGTGTCGTCAAAAAAATTGCCAAATTGAGCGGAAAACCTGAACAAGAAGTCGAAGGGGATGTATTCATGCTGGTTCACCTTCGCTACTTCGGGTTCTATTTTAGTCCGCTTAACGTCTACTACCTTCGCCGCAACGGCGAATTCCAGTACATGTTGGCAGAAGTTAGCAATACCCCCTGGAATGAACGTCACTACTATCTGCAAGATTTGCAGGATGTCACGGAACAGGACAAACAATTTCACGTCTCTCCCTTCAACCCGATGAGTCAGAAGTATCGCTGGAAGATACTGCCCCCTGATGCAATCCATGGCAATTGTTCGATTCACCTCCAATGTCACGACCTCAAAGAGCAGGATCAGCCGAAAGTTTTTGATGCAACTATGCAGCTCAAACGCACCGAGTTAAACCAAGCACAATTAAGAAGCGTATTGCTAAAAACACCGATACAGACCCTCAGCGTTGTCATCGGGATTTATTGGCAAGCCTTGAAGCTTTTCATCAAAGGCACGCCGCTCTACAAACATCCGCGCAAGTTGGAAAAGGAAATAGTCGAGAAGTCTGGAGAAAACACTGCATGAATCAAAAAGATCTAAGCTTAGGTGGCGAACAACTAGCTGAGTATGTGGACTCAACTCCGAAATCTGTTGAGTTCTTACGCCGAATATTGATTCAGGTCTTGGCACACGCCAGTGAAGGACACTTTCTTCTCAGAGAGAATGGCAGAATTATCGCTGAAGTTGGTTCCAAAACAGACGAGTTGCAGGCTGAAGTTAACATACTGGACACGCGGGTTTATGCCCGGGCTTTGATTGGCGGCAATACTGCTGCGGGTGAAGCCTTTGTTGAGGGATGGTGGACCACTCCGGACATCACCAGCGTGACGCGTTTCTTTGCCCGGAACCTTGCCATGATGGACTACTGGGGTAGCCGCTTTGGTTGGATGCTCAAACCTTTTTCCATTGTGCGTTTGCTGCGTAGGACAAATTCCAAAAATCAGGCGAAACGGAACATTCTGGCTCACTATGATCTCGGCAACGACCTCTATGAAACGTTTCTCGATGAACGCATGCAGTATTCATCCGCTATTTACAATAACCCGCGGGAAAACCTGGCTGATGCACAAACAAACAAGCTTGCTCGACTCTGTGAATTACTGCAGCTAACCGAAGACGATCACTTACTGGAAGTGGGAACGGGTTGGGGCGGATTAGCAATATTCGCGGCTGAACATTTTGGTTGTCGCGTAACCACAACCACCATCTCTGATGAACAACTCAGCTTCGCCAAAGCGAAGGTTGCAAAAGCTGGGCTAGCTGACAAAGTGGAAGTACTGGACAAAGACTATCGCTTATTGCAAGGGAAGTACGACAAGATCGTTTCTGTCGAGATGATTGAGGCGGTTGGCCGGAAATTCTTACCTGGATTCTTTGAGAAACTGAACTCGTTGTTGAAGCCAGGTGGCCTGCTCATGTTACAGGCGATTACTATCGCCGATCAGCGGTTCAAAGAATATAGCCGCACCGAAGACTTCATTCAGAAACATGTCTTCCCGGGAGGATTTCTACCGTCTCTTGCTCTCATGCACGACATCCTGGCTTCTCGTACCGACATGGTTGTACGCGATGTCCTGGATATTGGACTCGACTACGCCCAAACCCTGGCGCACTGGCGAGAGCGCTTCGTCGAGAACATGCCTCAACTCAAGCAACAGGGTTACGATGACAAATTTTGTAACCTGTGGATGTACTACCTTGGTTATTGCGAAGGTGGTTTCCGTGAGCGACGCATCAGTGCTGTGCAGTTGCTAACCAGCAAGGCTCCTCACCACTAACAGAATTTATCGCCAGGCTCGAAGATAATGCAGTGGATCTTATCAAAACCATTCAACCTCATCGCCTTTAACCTGATGTGGCTGGGCTGTGTCGTCGGCAGAGAGCAGTGGTTTGCTTTAGTTGCTCCAATTGTAATCGCCTATGCGGCCTTATTGCTTTCGCAAAAGGACATCAAAGCTTCTCAAATACTGGTACCCATCGGCATTGGGATTTGTATAGACAGTACCCTCACGTTGCTGGGTGTGTTTCAGTTTGAGCAAGAGTCACTAATTGCTCCTCTGTGGCTGATGATCCTATGGATTGCCTTTTCAACAGCGCTGGTAAAATCGTTGGCGATATTCGGTCGCAACAAATTCATTGCTGCGGGTCTGGGCGCTATTGCCTTCCCTCTGAATTATTCTGTTGGCGAACGTTTAGGAGCGGTAACTTTTGCCGAGGGTTACCTCACCGCGGTCATCGCTCTTAGTGTGATTTGGGCTATGTGTCTGCCGCTACTGTACTACATAGCCGAAGGCTCTTTGGAGAGACAACATGCGACGACTTAATGTTTTCTTGCTGTCCTTGTTATTTACCACAACGCTTGCGGCCAGTCCCACGCAAAACCTGAATCCTGTCGGCAGCGCCACTCTAAAGGTTTTGTTCTGGACGATCTACGATAGCTATCTGTATACGCCCAACGGAATTTATGACGGGGTAGAGCCTGGCCTGGCGCTTCAGATTAACTATCGCAGAAACATATCGCGCTCGGATTTGATCGACCGCACTCGCGGCGAATGGCAAAAGCTCGATCTCTATCAGACTGGCTGCGAAGAGTGGCTCGGTGCGCTGGAAGCCATGTGGCCCAATTTAAAGCGTGGCGATGAATTGATATTGCAGGTCGATAAAGACCTGAACAGCAACTTCTTCTTCAATGGTGAATTGATTGGATCGATTGAGGACAGCAGGTTCACGGAAAGTTTTCTGGCAATCTGGTTATCAGAAAACAGCAGCTACCCACGTCTGCGCAACCAGCTAGTGGGACTGAGCGGCTAATTCTGCTCAACCACTATAGATGCCTAGGCAAGAAGACCCAGCTGCAGAGATTTCCCAAACCGGGAATCATAGGAGAAAGGAAAGTCGCAAGATTCCCAGGTTGCTACGGCAAGGTCTTCCAGACTTTCCTGACAATCTCCCTTGACCCAATTGGCTATCTGCGCGGGCACGTCCGGATAAGAGATAGGCTCGTGGCAGGGTAGTTGTAACCACTTCTCCAGCATCTTCTGATCAAGTGATTCAATAATTGTGCCGCGATTCAGCGCCTGTAACGCCAAGGCATTACAAAGTTGTTCGTATTGACCGCTGAGTGGCTTGATGAGGATTTTCTTGCCGAGCGCGAGACATTCGCTGGAGAGTTCAAATCCAGCGTTGCTGATGACACCAAAACAGTCAAGCAAGTCTTTGTGAAATTCAGTGTGAGACAGCGGCTTAACCAAAATGTGTCCCGATTGTCGTTCTTCCGGGACTTTGGCGTAGATCAGAAACTTGAATTGATCGAAGGGCTTCACAAACTCAACGATATCGTCGATCTCCTCGAAGCCCATATAGACAAGGATCTTGTCGCCCACCATTTCACCAGCCTGCATGGGCTCGATCAATGGTGGCAAGATAGGCTGATCGAAATGGTACCAGTGCAAGCCCATGTTGATGGCAGTGGGAGCAAATCCCTTCAGGATTAGTTGCGATCCAAGGTAGCCGCGAACCTTAGGCACAGCATAGTCGAAGGCTCGTTGATGACTGATGCCAACCGACCGCGTACCTTGCAACTTTGCCGCCCAGGCTGTTAGTGGTTCAAAATCAGAAATTACCAGGTCGTACTCTCGAGTGTTTAGTTGACGCACATCGCGGATGAACTCGAAAACATTATTCCTGGTCGCCGTCTGCCAGTGCTGAAGCTTGCCTCGATTAACAATAAGCGAGAGACCCCGGTAACAACTGTAGTCACCAAACATCTCCATATTGAAGTAGTCTTCTCTGGCGCGACCAGTGAGGACGAAATCCATTTCGATCCCCGCCGCATCCAAAGCAGGTACTAGCGCACGCGCTCGAGCAAGGTGACCGTTGCCGGTGCCCTGTATTCCATAGAGTACTTTCATATTTACAAGATCAAATTCAAGGCGATAAGAAACGAGCTGCTTCCAAGTAGCGCGCCAGCCAGGATGTCGCTTGGATAATGAACGCCTAACACAACTCGTGACGTCCCTATCATAACTGCCCAGAGGTAGGCGATCGAAGCGAATTCGGCGTAAAAATAGGCAATCAGACTTGCCATCAGAAAGGCCGCCGCGGTGTGGCCAGATGGCATGGAGAATTTGTCACTGGGCTGTATCGCAGACTGGCAATTTTGCAGCTGCACAAAAGGCCGGTCTCGCTTGATAAGAGACTTCAGCAAAATGAAGCACGGAAGTTCGATGACAAAAGCCATCAAACCCACTTTAATGAATTCCAAATAAGCGACAGGTGTCCCAAGACAGACCAGAAGCGCAATCACTGCATAGAGATAACCGTCTCCACTATGAGAAATAAGACGGTTTGCTTTTATGAGAGGGTGGTTGCGCTGTAGCTTATTCAGCCAGAGATAGGTGCTAACGTCGAGATTAATTAGCCCACTGATCACATCGAGTTCCCAGGTGGTTACCGATCTGAGCAGATTAATGGGGCTATGTGTCACTTTATTTAAATATTCGTGAACTTTTTTTTACAATCAATCTCAAAAAGCGCCATAAAATTGACGCTTTTTACTTAGGCCTTCAGATAGGGTTTCAGGGCCTCATACCGGTACTCAATCTCAGCGATTTGTTGCGGGCTAAAAGAATACTCACCTCGACGGGATTTGGTGGTCTTGAAGATTCCTCGCATTTTCATCACATAGAGCCGCACGCCAGGAATCAAATTGTCCAGGTTCTGAATAAGCAGCAATCGCGAGTAGCAATCTCGCAAGGATTCTTCGTCTCCCGATTCATATAGCTCCCACATCCGGGCGTAAACGTCGGCGTACATAGCCCCGCCTGTCATCACGCCATCGGTTCCAATTCGCATCTCATATAACCAGCCTCTACCCAGAGTAGCGCCGAATATGCTGCGGATAGGATCGGGCTGGTAGGCTTGCAAGGCCAGCATACGTTCATGTACTCGCCCATACTCTTCCTTTATATAGCCGCATTGGGGGAATTCTCTGGCAAGTTCCACCAGAAACTCGATGGTCAGCTCGATATCGGGCCCACCACTGGTCTGAACGAAGATTGGACGACTGGTGACTTCACACAAAGCTGCATAGTAGTCACGAATGTCCTGCAATGAGTTGGCCGTAGTCGGGGGAATGGCAATCATGCCATCTGGTGCCAGGTCCTCAGCGATGGCAGCGTACTCCAGCATACCAGCGGTATCTTCTGCCTGTACCCCCAATACCAGGACCATGTCAGTCCCCTTTCTCGCTTCTGCTAAAACCTCGAACCCTTTGATTCGCTCTTCCTTGCTGAGGTAACGCTGCTCGCTGGAATTTTGCGGCCATACCAGGCCTTGCACGCCACAGCGGTCACAAAACGCTACTTCTCTGGCGAGGTCTTCATAGTCGACTTCACCCGATGTGGTGTAGGGTGTGCTTAGGATCATCAACGCACCTCGCATCGGATTATCTTGTGCAAGCACTAATTGGCTGTAAGGCGCAATTGCAGCCCCTGCCATAGCCCCTAACATTTGTCTTCTGGATAAGTTGATATTGATGGGCATCGTCGTGTCCTCTGTTCTGATTTTAGTTTTCTACAGATTCTTTGCCTTTCTTGCGGCGGCTGAGTTCATGTTCAATGGCGCCAACATTCTTGTCGAGCATCTCGCGAGCAGAAAGCAATTTACTTTCCAGGATTTCCAACTCTTCTTCACTGTCGTCACTGAGGCCATTGCGGAATATTCGCACACACTCATTTACTGCTTCGGTATAGCTTGAGTTCGTTTCAACTAATAACTGATCCAACTGCTCCTGAGTCTGCGGCACCAGGTCGTCAGGAAATAATTTTTGTTTCAGCACTTCACAAATTTCTGTTTCGAAAATCTCATCAATTGCTCTGGCAATGAAAATCTCCAGATTGTCGCGGAAATGTTTGGAGCGAACAGAATTATCTGCAAAGAAGTCGTCGATGATCTTTATGTTCTTCTTATTGCAGTCAAGAAATTGCTCTCCATCCTCGGGACTGTCAGGAATATTGAATTTTATCGTGCGGTGTTCGGCGGATATTTCCGTCGTATAGAGATCAACAGTCCTGGCGACGATGGCACGTTTTGCCCCATTTAGCGTGTTCCAGGCACGCTCGTAATACCACTTCACGATACTACTGGATGAATATCCATGGAATGACGGACGCATAGTAAATATTTTCATTGTTTTATAACTTGAATCCCGCGTTAGAAGCTCGGAAAAGAACAGGCTAGATCCCCATCAGAGTTGCGGAAATGACAGTCTCCTGCACTTTCTGGACCTGGCCGGCAATCTTCCTCGGAGCACCTAACTGCTGGAGAAAACCCTGCATTAGACTGCGCATGGAGCCTGCCTGGTAACTCTTCCCTGCCTTGCAGGCTCTCTTTTTATTGATCGAGTTGCTCCTCTTCCTAGGCCTTAATGTTCTGTTGCTGGCACTCACCAGTTTTGGTCAGACTAAGCTCTGAGCCCAATTGTTTCAACTTAAGCCTGCCTGCTACGCGATGAATGGCTTTTACCCAGGGCTGGTAATTTGGGTAGAATCGAGACCAAACAAGAATGGAGCACCTTTCTATGCTTAAAGCGGAAAATCCATCCTCTTTATCAGTATCCCGGCAAGCCCACCGCCAGTTAAAACTGGCCTGTGGCCTACTCATCCTGGGTCTTGTCAGTTGCGACAATTCAAACCAGGAAGCGTCGCAGCCACTTGCTCAGGATGCAACTCCTACCGAAACAGTTGCAGAGCCCACTGGGAGAACCTGGTCGCGCCCTGGTCTCGGCGCACAAAACGGTGAATGGCAAGCTTACGGAGCCGATACTGGCGCCACGAAGTACACAGCCCTGGATCAAATCAATGCCGACAATGTCGGGCAACTTGAAATCGCATGGCGTCGGCCTGCTCTGGACCAATACTATGTCGATCTCAATCCAAACCAGCGTTATTCCACCAACTGGAATGGTGCGCCAATCGTACACGATGGTATTGCTTACATAACCAATGGCGTTGGTTTAGTGGAAGCATTCAATCCAGGAACCGGTGAAACTCTGTGGGTACAGGAACCTGTAGACGGCGTTGAAGGCTTGCCAGGGGCCCCAACTCGTGGCGCTGCGTTCTGGAGTGATGGCGCTGACGAACGCGTATTTGTGCAGCGTGGTACCTATTTGTATGCACTCGATGCCGACACTGGCGCAGCAGTAACAGAATTCGGAGACAACGGCCGGGTGAGCCTGCAGCTCATTCCGGCGGAATTCGAACGGTTTCGATGGGGTGGTGTCCCCATGGTGGTGCGCGATGTAGTAGTAATTGGACAGGCGATGTCCGACACTTTTTCAAACAAAGAGGCGTTTCGTGGAGACGTGCATGCATTCGATGCTCGCACCGGCGAACTGCGCTGGACTTACAATACCATTCCGCAAGAAGGACAGTTTGGCACCGACACCTGGCAAGACCGCTCCTGGTCTTACACTGGTCATGCACCGGTTTGGGCATTGTTCAGTGCCGACGAAGAATTGGGCATGGTATATATGCCAATTTCTTCCTCCACCAATGACATGTACGGTGGACACCGGCTTGGCGATAACCTGTTCAGTCAAAGTATCGTTGCCGTAGATGCAGAAACCGGTGAACGTGTCTGGCACTTTCAAACTGTGCATCACGGATTGTGGGACTACGATCCTCCTGCGGCCCCGATCCTCATGGATATTACTGTCGAAGGACAGGAAATCAAAGCTGTCGCTCAACTTACCAAGCAAGCCTTCGTCTTCGTTTTTGATCGGGTCACGGGCGAACCAGTCTGGGATATCGAAGAGCGGCCAGTGCCTCAATCTGATGTGCCTGGCGAAGTCACAGCAGCTACTCAACCCTTTCCAACCCGGCCAGCGCCTTTCGATCTACAGGGTGCGGTAGAAGAAAACCTTATCGATTTCACTCCTGAGTTGCGCGCAGAAGCACTGGAGATCTTCAACAACTATGTGACTGGCCCCTTGTTTACTCCGCCGTCCGTGCGCACTGAAAATGGGACACAAGGCACTATTCAGCTACCAGGATCACAGGGAGGCGCCGATGTGCAGGGCGCTGCCTTTGACCCTGAGACTGGCTATCTCTACATACCTTCCATCACTTCGCCATTTGTTGCAGATCTGCTCCCGGGTGATCCCGAAGTCACCAATCTGGCCTATACCAAGGGATCGCGACGCTGGATTGCTGGTCCTCGAGGCTTGCCATTGTTCAAGCCCCCATATGGCAGAATTACTGCTATCGATATGAATACCGGTGAACATGTGTGGATGGTTCCTAATGGTTACGGACCCATCGACAACCCGGCTATTGCACACCTTAACCTGGATAAACTGGGAGTACCGGGTCGCCCCACGCCGCTGCTCACCAGCACTTTACTCTTTATTGGCGAAGGACTGACCAATCAGAGGCCTGGCGGCAGAATTCCTGCGAATATGCCGGTGGAGATTGCCACCAATAGTGGTGGCCCACACTTCCGCGCGTACGACAAGAATAGTGGCGAAGTCATCTGGGAAACCGTGCTTGAAGCCGGCACAACGAATGCACCCATTAGTTACATGTATGAAGGCAAACAGTATCTATTGGTAGCAATTGGGGACAGGGAGCATAGTCCAGAGTTGCTGGCATTCACCCTGCCCGAAAACTAAGGTTTGCCACAGAGACCACATAAAAAAGCCGGCAATGATGCCGGCTTTTTTCGTCGATTCGCGCAAGTTAACCTGGTTGCTTAACTGTTCGCAAATAAGGCTTCACCGTATTCCAGCCCTCAGGAAACAACTCCTTGGCGTCTTCATCTGAAACTGCTGGAACAATGATGACGTCCTCGCCCTGTTTCCAGTTTACTGGTGTTGCTACCTTGTGCTTGGCAGTAAGTTGCATAGAGTCCAGTACACGTAAAATTTCATCAAAGTTACGACCTGTAGTCATTGGATAGGTCAGCATCAACTTGATTGTTTTATCCGGTGCAACTACGAATACCGAACGCACGGTGGCATTGTTCATCGCTGTGCGGCCTTCCGAACTGCCGGGCTCGTCAGCAGGCAACATGTTGTAGAGCTTGGCTACGGCCAGGTCGCTATCGCCGATCATGGGATAGTTCACAGCATGTCCCTGTGTTTCTTCGATATCCTTTTCCCACTCCTTGTGACTATCTACCGGATCTACGCTGAGTCCGATTATCTTGCAGTTACGTTTGGCGAATTCAGCCTCCAATCCTGCCATATAACCGAGTTCAGTCGTACATACTGGAGTAAAGTCTTTAGGGTGAGAAAACAACACTCCCCATTGATCCCCCAGCCATTCATGGAAATCAATTTCTCCATGGGTTGTTTGCGCCGTAAAGTTAGGCGCTACATCATTAATTCGTAGCGACATCGCTGCCTCCTAAAATAGTGTAGAAAATTAGTTAAGAAAATTTTTGCTAGATTCTCTAGCTTACTTTACGCATTCATAGACAAATGCGGGTGGCATATTGCGCAAAGTAAAATGCAGTTTTACATCTTTGAATAACGGCTTAACGTCACCGTAATTCGCAAGGCTGTATTGGTACTGTAGAAAACGACCGCCGTCTCTGAGATTACTTCCAACATTGGCGAGAATGTCTTGCACGATCTCATCGTCGATCAGCGCCAGCGGCAAACTGGATACGACATGATCAACCTCTGAGATATTAAAATCATTGAGAATCGACCGAATAGATGAAGCACAGGCATTGTAAACATGTAATCGGGAATCGTTAAGCGACTGCAATCGTTTGGCAAACTCGCCATCAAGTTCAAGACAGATCAACTCACAATCCGAGTGCATACGATCCAGGATCGATTGCGTTACGCATCCGTTGCCTGGGCCGAGTTCCACAATACAGCGCGCCTTTTCGAAATCGATCGGTCGCAATAGATGCCTAATCAGCACTTTGGAACTTGGTGTAATCGTTCCCGTAGTCTTGATGTTTTTGATAAGTTTCAGCGAGTCGCCGAACTGGAATCTGGCAGTCATGCCCTAAAGATCCTTCTCTCAAATTCACTCAGGCCTCTGGTACTCAGAAGGACCTTAACCATACACCGATTTCTGCACCTACAAGGACGTACAGCGTAACCAGTGGTATTTCTCCTACTACAACCGCGGTTGCCATTTTCTTAAAGGGCATTTTCACTATTCCCGCCACATAACAGATCAAATCTGTGGGCACGAGCGGGAAAAATGACCAGCCTGCTACGATCCAGAAAGCATAGGTTCCATGGAGTTTTTCCTTTAAAACCTGGACCTTATCCGGGTATTTACCCTCCAGATACTCATCGTAGCTCCCAAAGGACGGGAAACTGTATACCAGGTAGGCTCCCGCCACAATACCGACGTATGAGATTGCCATCACTAAAATGGGCATTTCAGGGAAAGTTATGCCGCCAGCCAGTACAAATGGCGTGCAGGGAATCATCAGCAGGGCCCGACTTAATGAAAGCAGGATATAGACAATTAGCGCCAGAGTGCCCAAACCATTAAGAAACTCGGAAATGGAATCCCGGCTAATCGCCTCTGGAAACATGAAAAGTAAACTGGCGCATATGATTACCAGAATCAGCCAGATCGTATTGAAGTGTTTGAGCAAAAAGGTGCGCACGGACTGGATCCGGTTAGATTGGTTGTTGGAAATGCCTGCTATCTGTTAGCGGTCTTGTGCGCTAGTTTGTGCGCATTTTGTTCCCAGTTAAGACCATCGAACTCGACAATAGTTACATCCACCGGTTCTTCATCCAGGCAATTGACATTGACATCCACGCCATCGGGATTGGATCTGGGAACATAGAACGGTTTGATACCGCAAATTTGACAAAAGTAGTGCTGGGCAACGCCAGTATTGAACGTGTATGTATTCAGTTGATCTTCACCAGACACTAGCTTGAACTGGGACCTGGGGACTATGAGATGAAGATACGCTGATTTCGTACAAACCGAACAGTTGCAGCGTTCCAGTTCCAAAGGTTCTTCCACCATGACTTCGAAGCGCACAGCACCGCAATGACATCCTCCACTATATGTTTTCATTCAGAGAGTTCTTGATAGATTATTGGCAGTAAGTCAGTAGCAGTCCAACCTGGATCATCACCCCAGTCTGAATCAAGGTCGCCGGTCAGTTGCTCCGCCAGCATTGCATCTAAACTGCCACCCTGATCAATAAAGCCTTGTACACGGTCTCTCAGGGTAGTGAGTAGTTGATGATACTGTTTCATCCCTTCGCGGTCAGAAAATGCAGTTCCATGACCCGGGATCACCTTTGTATTTGGGCCAGCGAGGTCAATCGCCAATTCCATGGCGTCAATCATTCCCAGGAAGCTGCCGCCATTGTAATGATCAATAATGGGATAACGTCGGGTACGAAACACATCACCCAGGTGCAACACATCAGAGCCGACAAAATAGACAAAGCTGTCTCCGCCAGTGTGAGCCGGTGGCGCATGAAACACTCTAACTTCCTCACCATTTAGATGAAATGTAAGAGCATCTGAATAGGTGATTACAGGCAGCGCGTTGGCTTCTGGTTTCGGCCGGAACACTCCCCCTCTTCTCGGAATTCGTAATTCAGACAACATTCTTAGTCGAACATCGTCATGAGCAATTACTGTGACTCCATAATCTGCTAATACACCATTTCCACTAATGTGGTCTGGATGCACATGTGTGTTTACCAGAAACCTGACCTCTTTATCAGAAATCTTTCTTATTTCTCCGAGCAGTTCTGCCACAGAAAAACTGAAGTGACTGTCTACCAGCAATACACCATCATCACCAACGAATACGCCAACGTTACCCATGGTGTTTGCAGGCTCTAACATGTAGACATTACCCTGAACCGGGTACGAGCTAAATGACCAATCCTGTGCTAACACCTGCAAACAAACGGAACTGACCAGTAGCAAACAAATGCTGGCTACTTGTTTTTTAGAACTCTTAGTCACAGCCACCTCCGCCGCCATCGAAAAAATCGAAAAAGCCACCCCCATCATGCCGGGAGATGGTTTTCCACCCCGTTTTTCCAGCCACCCAAAGTGCCAGACCGCACAGTAATACCAAATCGACCAGGGGCAGGAACAGAGATTGGAACCCGTTAGTTGCTTCGATATCTGTATAGTAAAAGGACACACTCAGTGCGAAAACGAGAAAAGTCAGTGATTTCATTATTAACCCCTGGCCTGTGCTGTTAGTTCATATTCTACTGTTCCAGGCAACTGTTCAAGAGCTGAGGAGTTGAGATACACTGCGGCCATGTTACAACACCGATTCATCGAAAGAGCCAAGAAACACCCCAAAAAGATCGCGATAAAAGACAAAGCGATGGGTCGTGATATATCGTTTTCTCAAGCGTTAATTGCCTCACTAATCCTCGCCAGGCGCTTCAAGAAAATGGAGCGCGGTCGCATCGGGATCATGTTGCCCACGGGTTCTGGAGGAGCACTGGCAGTAGTAGCCGCCCTGATTAGTGGTTTAACACCTGTGATGATCAATTATTCCACGGGTGCTGCAAAAAACTGTCGCTACGCGCAATCACAGTGTGATTTCCGAACTATCATCACGGCCAAAGCCTTATTAGAGCGGGTAGGTTGCGAGGAAGTACCAGGCATGGTGTTTATGGAAGACATCATGCCCAATCTGGGTAGGTTCGAGAAGATTCTTGCTTTTATTAAATCGAAGCTACCAGTTGCTTTATTGAAACGCTTTGCCGGCAGTCATGATTTAGATAAACCGGCTGTAATTCTTTTTACCAGCGGCAGCGAGAAAGAACCCAAAGTTGTGCAACTTACACAACGTAATATTCTGTCAAACATCGATTCATTTTCAGACATGATGGATATCTATGAAATGGATCATCTGTTAGCGGTGCTCCCCTATTTCCATGTGTTTGGCCTCACGATAAATTTATGGACACCGCTATGCCTGGGTATGACTGCTATTGCCTATGCCAATCCGCTCGATTTCAAAATAATTGCAAAGCTAATAAAGGAAGAAAGACCTCAGCTTTTGGTGGGTACGCCATTGTTTCTTGAAGGCTATGCACGTCAATCACAACCCGGTGATTTTGCCAGCGTGGAACTGACTGTTTCTGGAGCTGACAAGTGTCCTGAATCATTGAGACAACTCTATCGAGAGAAGCATAGCCTGGAGATTTTTGAAGGCTATGGAACTACCGAGACCTCCCCAGTGATTTCTGTAAATCCCCGTGAAGACAATCGTCCGGGCAGTATAGGTATTGCAATTCCCGGTACCGATATTCGAATCGAAAACATTGATAACGGCGAAGACTGCGCCCCTGGCGAAACCGGCAAGATAATGGTGAAAGGTGATGGCGTGATGTCAGGTTATCTGAATGACATTGAAGAATCTCACCTGCGCCTGAAGTCGGGGTGGTATGACACTGGTGATCTCGGCTATCTCGATGAAGATGGTTATCTGTGGCACAAAGGCAGACTCAAACGCTTCGTAAAAATTGGCGGCGAAATGATTTCCCTGGTCAATGTAGAGGAAACATTGGATTCGGTAACGCCAGAGGACGTTGAATGCTGCGCGGTGGAACTACCCGACGCAAAGCGAGGCTCTCGCATTGTGGGTGTCACCAATAAAGCAATCGATGAGCAGGAAGTCGTCAAAAAGCTCTCCAATGAACTGCCAAATCTCGCGCTCCCCAAGAAGTACGTCGTGGTTGAGGAGTTCCCTTATATGGGGAGCGGCAAGACGGATTTCCGCACCTTGACCAATATCGTGCGCCAGCAAGAAGACAGTTCGCAAGACTAGCGGCTACCCTTCCCCTGAATTAAATACTTTAAATTCAATATCTTAGAGAAAAGATAAAAAATCCCTTGCATACTGTATTTACTGTATATATTGTATATACACAGTAGAGATAACAGTATGTTACTTCATATTTCAGAACAATCATCAGAAACCCTGCAGGAGCAGATCATCGGCCAGGTTCGGGCACGCATTCTAAGCGGCGAACTGGCACCGGACTTCGCCCTGCCTTCCATCCGTGCCCTCGCGAAAAGTCTGCGAGTTAGCGTGATCACCGTGCAGCGAGCCTATGACCAATTGCTTAATGAGGAGCTTATCTACGCTCGCCGCGGCAAAGGATTCTTCGTTGCAACCCTGCAACAGAGTGATAAATCGGCGCTGGCTCAGCAGCGATTTGCCGAACAACTGGCAACAACACTGCATGATGCGCGCAGGGATGGGCTTTCTGATCGGGAGATTCAGCAGATCTTTAATGAGACTCTGCAGTCGGGAGACGACAATGCTGGAAATTAATCAACTTCAAAAAACCTACGGAGACTTTTCTCTGGGACCAATCGACCTTTCCGTCGAAGCGGGTTGCGCCTTGGGTCTGGTCGGTGCCAACGGTGCCGGCAAGACCACGCTTTTTCGCAACCTGATGGGCACTGTGCGTAAAGAGGCTGGCACTATCACGCTCGATGAAAGAGAAGCCAGCGCCTCCAGTGGAGAATGGAAACAGAAAATTGGCTATGTCGGAGACTACTCACCCTTCTTTGACAATTGGTCTGGCTACAAGAATCTGGCCACGATTGGAAGGTTCTACTCCAGTTGGTCACAGGAAAAAGCCATTCAGATGGCTGTGCGTTTAAATCTGGATTTGTCAAAAAAAGCGAAAGATTACTCTACAGGCAATCGCACCAAACTCGCCATCGTAGCCGCTCTGAGTCATAACGCTAAGCTCCTTGTACTCGATGAGCCGAGCAACGGCCTCGATCCTGTGGCCCGTGATGTCTTCATGGAAATTTTGCATGAACATCTGGAATCAGGTGATTGTGCCCTGCTCTATGCGACCCATCACATAGGCGAGATTGAAAACCTGGCGGACAGACTTGTGTTCCTCTCAAATGGCCTGGTCGTAAAAGACGCCATAAAGGAAGATCTCGCGGAATCCTGGAAAAGAATCACGTTTCGTGCTGAGTCTGCACCTGAAAACATACCTCACGTGGTTTCACGCAAAGGGGATTACCCCTATCACGAAATCATTTCGAAGGACGGGATTGAAACTGAATCGTACTTGAGGCAACACCATGTAGAGAATCTCGAATCGAGCCGCCTCTCAATCGAAAAAATTGCAATTGAAATACTCAAGTCATCATCACGGGAGTTAAACCATGTTTAAGAAACTGGTACTTACCGAATTCGAAGCCAACAAGAATATTCTGCTGATTTGGCTCGCATTGAATCTGGTTTTCTTTGTTTACATGACCACTATCGGAACTGACCTTCCGATATTCATCGCCACCACGATGATGAGTTACTGGGTGCTCTTGATAATCGCCGTATCGATTAGTGGCAATGAGAAGCGAGTCCGCCTCCTGGTGCAGCTTCCAGTAATCCCGAGTCAGGTTTTCGGTGCCGGTTGGTTCTTCATTCTATTCTGGCTGAGCTTACAAGTCGCGATCTGGGCAATTTATGGCATCACTAATAGTGCCGAATTCACACTCGCCCATCTCGGACAAATCACTACGTTTGCATGTGGCATGATCACATTCACAATTATCATTGCTATTGGGATCGACCTGGGAACTTTGCGTCCAGCCTATGTCCAGTGGTTGTACATATTTTTTATGTTGGCAATGCTGGGTGTCGCTATCCGTTACGGTATTTGGTTCGGGATAGTTGGAAACGAAGATGGCATGCATTTCTACCCTATCGCTTTTGTAGAAAATCTAGGACTAGAAATCTTACTGAGTTTTCTTCTCGTTGCATTCCTGCTGGCAACAGATTTCCTGGTATTCCGATTTAGTGATAACTATCTCAATTAAGGATCAGGTATAAAGATGACAAGCAACCATTCGATCAAGATCTTTCAGTGGAATCAATTCTGGGGTCGTATTGCGGCAAACGTCCATCACTCGTGGACATCGATTGGCAAAGCGACAACCGGCTGGAACATTGACCGGCGAAGGGATCTCGCCCTGAATCGCCGTCGACGGACGCGAACGTTCCAGATTTGGGTCCGGCTCCGGGTTGGATCCGACCAACACTTCCGTGTACGGGTGTTTGGGGTCGAAATACACTTCATCAGCTTTACCAAGTTCCACAAGTGAGCCCAGATACATAACGGCCATGCGATCACTGACGTAGCGCACCATGGAAAGATCATGTGCGATGAACAACAGGGTTAACCCCATCTTTTCTTTTAACTCACCAAGTAAGTTTATTACCTGGGCTTGGACAGACACATCCAATGCCGAGATTGGCTCGTCGCAAACCACAAACTCCGGTTCCAGAATTAGCGCTCGCGCAATCCCGATGCGTTGCCGTTGACCGCCGGAAAACTCATGAGGGTAGCGGGACATATGATCGGCATTGAGACCAACTCGCTCCAGCCACTCAGCGACACGATCCCTGACCTCCTTACCGCTGAGGTCCATATGTAATTTCAAGCCCTCGCCAATGATCTCTCCCACCGTCATCCGTGGATTCAGTGATGAGTACGGATCCTGAAAGATCATCTGCATATTGACCGCGAGTCTTTGAAAATCAGCCGGGGCATACTTCTGAGGTAGTTGTTCTCCTCTGTAGGTTACTGTGCCGGAAGTTTTGGAATGAAGCCCAATAAGTGTTTTGCCAAATGTGGATTTGCCAGATCCACTCTCCCCGACCAGGCCCACGATTTCTTTTTCATCAACAGACAGAGAAACGCCATCCACCGCATGCACTCGCTGGTCCTTTCCGATATCGAAGTATCGGGTGAGTGCGTTTGCGCTTACTAAAGCTCCCATTAGTTATGCTCCCGAACGTAGAGAGACTCAGGCTTTTCGGTCACCTGTTCGGCATGTAACCAACAACGAGAAAAATGATGATCCCCTAAAAAATAGTCGATCGGGTGACGATTCCCACAGATGTTCATGGCATGGGGACAACGCGGGCAATAGCCGCAGCCAACTGGAGGTGAGAACAAATCTGGCGGACTACCTTCAATTGGCTTCAACTCGTGTTGAAGCTCTCGATCATTATTGGGCATCGCATCTTTCAAGCCAACGGTATAAGGATGGGCAGGCCGATAGAAAACATCGTCTACGGTGCCGTGCTCAACAACTTTTCCTGCATACATCACTGCGACTTCATCGGCCATACGCGCCACAACACCAAGATCATGTGTAATGAGTATAATGGCCATGCCAGTTTCTTTTTGCAGGTCTTGCATCAAATCCAGAATCTGCGCCTGAATCGTCACATCAAGCGCGGTAGTGGGTTCATCTGCGATTAGGATCGAAGGCTTGCAGGAAAGCGCCATGGCAATCATGGCTCGCTGTAACATCCCACCAGAAAACTCAAAGGGATACTGTTTAGCTCGCTTTGCAGCTTCTGGTATCTTACTCATTTCAAGCAGGTTGACCGCCTCCTTAAAGGCGCCCTGGTAGCTGTAACCGCGATGGACCTGCAGTGGTTCAGCAATCTGATCACCAATCGTCATTGTCGGGTTCAATGAGGTCATAGGATCCTGAAAGATCATGCCAATCTCGGAACCTCGAATATCCTTTCCGTCGATAGCATTTCGCCCCAGCACTTCATGACCGCGTAGTCTTGCAGAGCCTTCTGTAATACGACCCGGGGGCATAGGGATAAGGCCCATGATGCTTTGCACAGTGACGGACTTACCACAGCCCGATTCACCAACAATCGCCAATGTTTCACCCTGGTCTACAGTAAAATCTACACCTCTAACAGCTTTTACCACACCACCATAGGTATCGAACTCCACCGCAAGATTTTCGACCTCAAGTAACTTCTGTTGCTTGCTGGATGCACTCATTCTTGATTCCTCATACGCGCGTCCAGTGCATCTCGCAATCCATCGCCGAGCAGATTAAAAGCAAGCACAGTAATACTGATTATGAGGGCCGGGAAAATCAGTTCATGAGGAGTTATCAGCATGGTACGAATCCCCTCATTCGACATAGAGCCCCATGACGGAGTTGGTGGAGCAACACCCATTCCGATAAATGAGAGGAAAGCTTCGACAAAAATCACCCTGGGAATCTCAAAAGTCAGGGTGACAAGTACTACGCCAATCGTATTTGGCAACATATGCCGAAGAACCAAATAAGGTGTACTGGCGCCCAGTAGCTTGGAGGCTTCTATATAACCCTGTTCCCTGATTTGAATTATCTGACCTCTCACCAGTCTGGCAGTTGCTGGCCACATCAGGACAACCAGTGCGATGAGCATGGGTAACACCCCACTCTCTCCAGGCCCGATTCCGAACGCAATTTTGAACAGGATCATGAATAGCAAGAATGGCAGCGCCACGACGAAATCAGCGAAGCGCATCATGAACTGATCTACCCTACCGCCCATAAATCCAGCGACACTTCCAAACACTACACCGAACAAAACAAACAGTGTTGGAGCACCGATTCCTATGAACAACGAAACCCTGGCACCTGCCATGAGGCGCGCGAGCATATCGCGGCCAAGATAATCCGTCCCTAAAGGGTGGGCTTCTAGATTGATACTGTCCCCCACTTGCAATGGAGAGCCTTCGTCAACTAATCCTCGCTCTCGTGCTTCAGCCAGGGTGGTAACCCGTTCTACTTCAACTTCTATCGTTTGAAAATTGTCAGTGACTTGTCCGCGATCATCTAAGGCCACTACGGAATAGAAGTAGGTGTCTGGCCTAACATCCAGGCGATCTTCATGGGTCACGATGTTATTGTCGAAGTACTCGGCCAGTGGAATACCAAAGGCCATCTCTTCTCCAACGGGAAAGCGATTACGGTAGAGCCTGTGACCATTGGCATTTTCCAACGCATCCCAGGCGAGCCTGACAGCTTGTGAATTCGGATCGCCGATTACGCGCAGTCCATTACCCACATCAGTTTCCCCGTCCCAAGCAACATAGCTTTCCACGATAAGTGCGCTGCGATCTGTGCCTGGAGGTTGGCTAATCTGGTCTAAGTCTTGAATGGCGGGATCAATTCGCCAGACCCATGGGCCCACAATTGTAAATAGCAGGAGAAAGACAATAATGTATAAAGAAGTTATGGCGCGCTTATTAGCTTTTAGACGAATCCAGGCATCTTGCCAGTAGGACAAAGACGGTCGTGAGATAACGTTTACATCTTGTGAGCGTTCAAGTGCCTCAAAGTCGGTGGCATTGAAGCTGGAAGTTTGGTCAGCGTAGTCGGTCATTGTTCCAGCTTGATCCTTGGGTCTATGTATCCGTATATCAGATCGACCAAGATCACCATCACTACCAGAAAAGCACCATAAAATACGGTAGTACCCATAATCACCGTGTAGTCGAGTTGTTGCACTGCCTCTACGAAGAAACGCCCTAGACCAGGAATAGCGAATACAATTTCGACAACAAAACCTCCGGTTGTAATGATCGCCACCTGCGGGCCCAAAACAGTTACTACAGGAAGGATGGCATTACGAAGTTGATGGCGAGTAAAAATCCGAGCTGGTGGTAACCCCTTAGCCTTAGCAGTGCGTATAAAGTCGGAGTTAGTTATCTCCAACATAGAAGAACGCATCAAGCGAGTAAGGTAAGCCATTGTGCTCAAACCAAGCACCAATGCAGGAACCAATAGATGCAATACGCTGCCCCAACCTGCGACCGGCAGTAATGTGCGGCCCGCAAGCTCGTTGACGTTTACCAGGAAAAGTTGGGACAAGGCTGCTACAACGAAACTGGGTACGCTTATGCCCAATATCACCAGAAACATAATGATGTAATCTGGTAACTGATTCCGATATAGCGCTGTTAACGCACCCCATATAACGCCACCAATGGCTGCGATAAACAACGCCAGAATGCCGAGAATCGCTGACACAGGAAAACGCTCACTGATGATGTCGTTGACTGATTGGTTCTCGTGGACAAATGAGATACCAAGGTCTCCCCGGACCAGATTGGTCATGTACACGACATACTGGGTGAGTAATGGTTGGTCTAAGCCATACTTCGCTTCCAGATTTGCGCGAATCTCGGGGCTCATGGCTCGATCATTGAGAAGTGGATCACCAGGCACGCTGTGCATGGCAAAAAAAGTGGCTGTTGCGATGAACCAAACGGTAATAATGCCTTGAATTACCCGCTTGATTGAATAAGTCCACATGCTACGTGGATGACTCCAGTTCAAACATCAACGCTAGTCGGCAGAACTGCCATTCCTGTCTATGTATGCGAAACGATAGTCCACTTCAGGGCCGATCACGCGCCGTTTGAATCCCTTCAGTCGCGGATCAACCACGAACGACCATCCTCTCTCATAGAGAGGAATAACTACGGCATCTTCATAGGTTATACGCTGGACTTCTGCGAATGCTGCCATGCGTTCGTTTTGGTCGAGCGATGTCTGCCCGATGCGGACATTTCTGTCCAATTCTGAGTTGTTGTATCGGCCACGATTATTTAGGTTCCATGAAGCGAAATAATCACCAAATGTGAGGATATCATCATAATCAGGAGACCAGCCGTTCACTAGAATATCGAAGTCTCCTGCGTTAGCTTTCAGCAATCTTTGTTTAAAGATTTGCTTGTCGATTCGAATTTCCAATCCTAGCTTTTCTGAAAATTGAGCTTGAAGATATTCCGTTGTCATGTTCCCTACAGGTGAATCGTCCGCCAGCATAACTAATGGCGGGAATTCATCTAGTTGCAATTCCTGCTTAGCCATCTCCAGATGTTGTCTTGCAAGTTCTTCATTGGGAACGTGTTCAATTGGAGGGTGCTCTTGTCGGAACAGATTTTCTGCTCCTTTTATCCAGTAAGGGAACATGCTCGTACCTGGCATATAGCCAGGTTCTTTCAACACCTTGTAGACAAACTCTACTGGATCTACTGAAAGTTGCAGGGCACGCCGCAGGTTGTAATTGTTCGTGAGGCGTTCTTCGCGAAAATTGCTAACCACCCAGAAAATTGACCCCTCCATGAATCGATCAATATTCCAGCGTTGTTCCATAGCACTATCCAGCATGGATGCAACGAGTTGTGTATTGGGTATCTGACCATCTTTGAACAGATTAAGTTTCGCATTCACATCTTCGGTAATGTAGGCAACTTCGATGGTATCTATTAACCCGACGTTGTTCTTATTCCAGTAATTGGGATTCTTTTCCCAACGCATCGACGCACTATGTACCCATTCTGTAATGACATAAGGCCCGTTGTAGAGTAATTGATCAGCATCAGCGCCATAACGTCCATTGGTGGACTCGAAAAAGTCCTGACGTACGGGATAAAACGTTTGAAAAGCGACCAGCTTCTCGAAGTAAGGCGTAGGTTGTTCAAAACTCACTTCCAGCACTGAATCACTGATGGCACGAACTCCTAAAGTTTCCGGGGGAAGTTCACCAGAGTTGATCGCTTCAGCATTCTCGATGGGATACATAATGAAGGCGTAGATGGATGCAGTTGCTGGATCCAGTACTTTGCGCCACCCAAACACAAAATCGTGCGCCGTAATCGGTTGACCGTCACTCCATAGTGCGTTATCGCGAAGCCAAAACGTTGCACCATCTTCTCGAATCTCCCAGCGTTCCGCGACACCGGGTGTTAGCTGATTGTCGTTGTCATAACCCAACAAACCTTCCATTGTGTGAGTTAAGACAGTGAAGCTCACCGCATCCGATGCGCGCGTATGATCGAGTTGAGGAGGTTCTTGTCTGAGGGCAATAGTGATTGAGTTCTCCTCGAAATTTATTGCCCCGCCACCGGCAGCACCACCAACCTGGGTGGCTGCAACGGAAAGAAAGTAGAAAAGCGCTACGATGAATACAAACCCGTAGCCGGCATAGATTAGCAGCTGTTTTCCAGCCGAGCGCGAAAAACTCTGATCCGTGTCCAAGGCCACGGAGCTCGTATCAGACATAGGTTCTTCCTCCCCGACCTGAGAATACCCCAGGGCCCGGGGTGCCACAAGAGAACCAGACTGCAGAAAAACTCTGGAATTCGTGACTTTATCGCGCTCTACCGAGCACGAAACAGACGACGGCAGGCAAGGATTGTACCCGGCACACTCAGCAACAGTCCGCCGGTTAAAAGCGTAAGAACGCGATATCCCAAAGTGGGCGGGAACGGTACCAGAAACCGAAATCGAGGCTATGCAGACCGTTGTATAACCAGCGTTCCAAGCGGCTCCAACGTTGGTTGCGTGCCACTGGCGATCCGCTCACAAGATCAAAGTAGCACACTAAAGCAGGCTTAAAGCGATACCGACATAGCGGTGACTCAGAATTAGCAGTCGTCGCCATGCTGGCATGGATTTACTCTAAGTTGTAACTCCTGGATTGGTTAGAAAATAACTAGAGGAGGTTTTGTGCCGCGGAATACAAGCCAGCAATTAGCAGAAAAGCGGTAGCAAGGAATCCTGGAACAAACCCTCTGCCTCTTTTCGACGGATCCGCCACATAGGATTGCAAGTAAATCAGGCGCGAAATCGGGAACACCAGCCCAACTCCAGCAGCAATCATTGCATTTCCATAGTAACCATAAATGACGATCGCCGGTAAAAACACAATCAGTTGTTCCGTCGTGTTCTGATGCACTCGGTAGTAACGCTCGCACACCGGGTCGCCAG
>JANQJM010000020.1 GCA_028281635.1 Pseudomonadales bacterium
TTTTACGATGTTGCACAGTGAGTGTGCATCATCGTAAAAGTGACATCTGGCTCTACACCTGAAGCCGGCAAGCTGATCGATGAATTTTACCGAAGCTTCATTACCGCAGGCACTCATCATGCGTCCAGCATCAAGGTCGCTGAAGCGGCGAAAGTAATTGAAAATACTCAACGCGATCTGAACATCGCTCTGATCAATGAACTGGCAATCCTGTTTGAACGCCTGGAAATAGACACCAAGCAAGTGCTGGAAGCAGCTGGTAGCAAGTGGAACTTCCTGAAATTTCACCCCGGCCTGGTTGGTGGGCATTGTATCGGCGTTGATCCCTACTATTTGACCTACAAGGCGCAACAAGTTGGCTATCATCCCGACGTTATTCTCGCCGGACGTCGTATTAACGACTCGATGGGTTCTTATGTAGCTGAACGGGTTATTCGCCTCATGCTGTCAAAACGCATTCACGTCATAGATTCCAGGATCCTAGTGCTGGGCTATGCCTTCAAAGAGAACTGTCCGGATACCCGCAATACCCGTGTAGTCGATATCGTTAGTACCCTGCACTCTTATCATACCCATGTAGATATTTATGATCCCTGGGTGGATCAGACCGATTCCGCACATCTGGTGCAGGAACTTAGCAGCAACAGCTACGATGCCATCATCGTCGCCGTTGCCCACAAAGATTTCATTGAGATGGGTGCCGACCATATTCAACAATACGGAAAGAAGAACTGTGTGCTGTTTGATGTAAAACACATCTTCCCCAGCGATTCTGTGGATGGCAGCCTCTAGTCAGGATAGCACCGGGTCATGAAAGTACTTGTCACAGGTAGCGCCGGATTTATTGGTCATGCTCTAAGCCAACGCCTCTTACAGAGAGGCGACGAAGTAGTCGGTATCGATAATCTCAATGACTATTATGATGTCAGTCTCAAACAAGCTCGACTGAACCGGCTCCTGGAACACCCGGGTTTCACCGAGATACGCTGTAATCTGGAAGATGCGGACGCCATTAAAGGCGCATTTGAATCTCAGCAACCACAGCGGGTCGTTAACCTGGCCGCGCAAGCGGGGGTACGTTACTCACTCAAAAATCCACAAGCCTACGTGAGTGCTAATCTTGTTGGTTTTGTGAATATTCTGGAAGCCTGTCGACACAATCAAGTTGAACATCTGGTATATGCGTCCAGTAGTTCAGTCTATGGCGCCAATACGCAAATGCCCTTCTCTGTGCATCACAACGTTGACCATCCGGTCAGCCTTTATGCTGCAAGCAAAAAGTCCAATGAACTCCTGGCCCATACCTATAGCCATTTGTTTTCACTCCCCAGCACTGGCTTGAGGTTCTTTACCGTGTATGGCCCGTGGGGGCGTCCCGATATGTCGTTGTTTCTGTTTACCAAAGCCATACTCAATGATGAGCCTATCGACGTCTTCAATCACGGCAATCACAGCAGAGATTTCACTTATATTGATGACATTGTGGAAGGTGTGCTGCGGGTGCTCGATAACGTGGCCAAGCCAAACCCTCAATGGGACAGCAATCAACCGGACCCCGCAACCAGCAAAGCACCCTATCGACTCTACAATATAGGCAGTAACAATCCGGTAGAGTTGAATCGCTACATCGAAA
Organism: Pseudomonadales bacterium; assembly: GCA_028281635.1. Classification (GTDB taxonomy): domain Bacteria; phylum Pseudomonadota; class Gammaproteobacteria; order Pseudomonadales; family Pseudohongiellaceae; genus UBA9145. The sequence goes on from JANQJM010000020.1 coordinate 1,634, forward strand.
TACTGGAAGCCTGTATTGGCAAGCAAGCAATCAAGAATTATCTGCCCATGCAAGCAGGGGATGTACCAAGCACTTATGCCGATGTAGAGGCCCTGGTGGAAGACGTTGGCTACAAACCTGAAACACCGATCGAGGTTGGTGTAAAGCGATTCGTGAGTTGGTATCGGGATTTCTACAAGGCCTAGCCCAGGGATGACATCAGTCCACTCGGACTATACTTAACTCCAGTGGCGCATCCGTATACACAAAATCATTGGACTCCGGCACCCAGTATCCTACATAGACGACTAAATCGAGACCCACCAAATCGTCGTCAAACTGAAAGCCATTGAGCAGTGACAGGCGCTCTTCCCCGTTTAATACACGCGCGTCACCCAGCGGGATTAAAGTTTCTATTTCCCCATCCCAGCGAACCAACTCTCCAGCAGAGTTCAACTGGAACAGCGCATCTCCACCTTCTTCGCCAACCAATACATGAATACTGCCGACACTGCCGATATGACGATCGTCCACCTTAATCGCAACAGACATGTCGACCTGGTCTTGAGGAGTAAAACGGTTGCTGAAACTGAAACCCATATCGTTGCTGGCCGCGATCGAGATCACAGCGTTGGTGTTGCCACCCAAAGCAGTAACGGAGGTACTTGGTAAATCCGGCACAATCGAAGGTTCATAGTTGGCGATCTGCTGCCGCACCAGGTTTAGCGATTGCACAGCATCGGCACCAAACTCTGTATCAGCATCCGTACCGCAGCTCAGCCCAAGACACTCTGCATTGGGATTCGAAAACTGAGGCACCCGGATCGCACCATCGAAGGCTCGCGGATGGGCCATCACGGTCACAAATTCCCCGTCAACACCAAAACCGGTGGAAAAGTTAAATGTGCCGCCGTAACCGTCTTCGACATGTGAATGGGTCAATCCCATGTTGTGGCCTAACTCATGGGCCACAACGATGTCGATTGGACAATCGATAGCGATAGTGGAATAGGCAAATTGTTTTTCTACCTCAGGGTCGAAAAACCCGTTAGTACGAAAACCGCCTACCGGAGCCAGACCACAGCGATCGCCACTGGCTTCCAGGGGGCGAAACAATGTGACCAGGTCGGCACCATAGTTTGCGCGCAAGGTTTCGACATCAGCGAAGGCGGGATGAGACCGATTCATCAATGCATCCAACGCGGTGTCCATATCGTCAGTGACATTGTAATTGACTAACTGGTGATGTACTGGCCGCAAGGAAATGCCGACACCACTATCGCGGTAAATCTGATTCGCCACTGAAATTAGCTGATTGATACGGGTTTGCACTCCGCCTGGATAGGCAGCTTCGGCGCCCGCTGTGTACAGCGCCAGAACATCGATAACTGAAGTGGAAAAGTCCGCCGAATTGGGGTCCAGTGGATCAGTGCCCGCCAACTCTTCGTTAAAATCACTAATACCGTCTTGATCACTGTCACTGCGAACGTCCTCCACAACATTGATGAAGGCATCACTGCGCAACTGTCCGACCAGCACAGTACTCGTGAGCGTATTCGGACCATCGCTGACTGTTTGCACAGAAAAATTGAGTTGCTTCTGCTGCCCAGGCTGAAAGTCTCCCAGGGCACAGCGCAGAATTTGTTGCAGCGATTCGCTTAACTGTTCGGCGCAATTGCTGTCGGCAGAAACAAGGGAGCTGTCTTCCAGTAGAAAGAACAGGTCCAGCGAGAGATCGGTATGACCCTCCCCACTGGTATTAGTAAGAGAAATCGTCGCAGCTATGCTGTCACCTACCACAGCTGGATCAGGACTAAAGGACTGGCTTATCTCAAAATTGTCCGCGGTAATGCCGCTATTCGAAGCTGCCGAGACCGAAAAACCAGTATCACTGGAACCAAGTTGGAAAGGCAGTAAGGGAGAGTCACTATGCGACGTATCGGCTCGGCCAACAGGCGGAGGCAGTTCAGGAATAAAGTAGTCATTAGCAATATTGCTGTTATCCGACAACAGTGGACGTGGATGATAAACCCACCCCAGGGTTTCACCGTCCGTTTCTGTCGCAATCAATTGCCATAATTCACCGGCCTGGCTGATATAGCCAAACACGCTATTGGCACCGAGGGTAAGGGTAAAACTCAAATCACGATGTTGTCCCAGGCCCCTGGCGCTGAGCCCAACATCGCCATTGACATAAACTGTGGTTTCATTGACGACTGCCGCCACCACCTCATCCGGTTCAATTTGCACAAGAAATTGATCTCTGCTGCGCAGTGAGGCTAATGTTTCCGGATACAGAGCAATGGCTTGACTGGAATCAGCGTGAGCCGGGGCCAGCAACTGAGGGCTCTGCTTCGAAGAGAATTCAATAAGCAGGTCCTGTGCTGCAACTAATGCTGAACATGCTGTCAGTAGGATCATCGCTAAACTGCGCAATAAACCCTCTGTAAGGCAAAATTGTGAGCAGCATTGATTAAGCCGGTGGCTGTACATACTTTACTTCGGAAGACAGAGTCTAAATCCCGGATGGGTAGGTACCGTCTCGGATTCCCTGGGCGGTTAAAAAACACGGGAATTTTAGGGTTTTAGCTACGTATTTACCATTTCCCCCCAATTTCATCGCTCGAAAAGAGATCAGCTAGGCTCTCTAACACGCTGATATTTAAAATTTTATTCTAATTTCCCTGAGATTCCCCCAGTGTGGATGGCGATGACTTCGCTGCCTCTCTCTATTCTCCTATCGACCAGCATTCGCCATAATCCAAAGGCGAGTTTCCCCGTGTAGACCGGCTCGATTGGCACCGCTATTTCCGTTTGAAAGCAATCCACAAACTCAGCTAATTCCGGCGGGACCTTGGCGTAACCGCCACAATGAAAATCATCCACGACCTGCCAATTAGCAGTCTGATGCAGATTTAATTGGAGCAGCCAGTTATTTACCTCCTTAGCAAGATAACCCGGTGCCTTCAGAACCGACATTCCCAGCACTTGTGCCTGTTTCTGACCAGAGCTACTTAAACCAGCAATCAGACCAGCCAGACTGGCACCAGTGCCGCAGGCCATCGCAACCAACTGCTTGCCACCCTCACCCGACCAATTGAGGTATTCAGCGATTTCAGTACAGCCTTCGACCCCCAATCGATTGCTGCCACCCTCAGGCAAACAATAAAAATCACCAAAGCGCTGTTTCAGCTCCAGCATGAAACTTGCAGATTGTTTCTGACGGTACTGTTCACGGGAAACTGGCAGCAGCTCCATTCCCTGAGCCCGAACAAAACGCAGCACGGGGTTGAGGGGCTCAACTATTTCACCCCGCACCATTCCAATCGTCTGAAAATCCAGTAAGCGCCCTGCTGCCGCTAGAGCCATCAAATGGTTCGACCAGGCACCACCAAAACTTAATACAGTCTCAATACCTTGCTGTTGGATGAATTCAAGGTTGCGTTTCAACTTGAACCATTTATTGCCATTAATCAGTGGGTGAATCTGGTCAAGGCGTAATACCGAAATGGTCACACCGTGCTCATCAAGCAAATCGTGATGAATCCGCTGTAAGCGCGGAGAAGAGATATTAATAGGAAGTTTGCCCGACATAGGCAAAGGTCTGTTCGATTCAGAGAGGAATAATGGCGGACCGGACGGGACTCGAACCTGTCAGATATGGTTTGTCATGGCTCGCCATAAATACAAGTTGTTGTAAAATAGACATTTTCAGCTTCAAGTCTCACGGCAAACTATCATGAATCACTATCTGTCGCAAAAAATACCGCAAAGCTGTTTTGGTCTTTCTTCTTTATATAAGGCGATTGGTAGAATGGGGGATAATAGAAGAATGAATGAAGAAGTTGAAGATTGTGAAGAGACTATCGATCCTAGACCGAGCTTAGAAGAATACAAGCGAGTTGTTTGGGAGCGGGATGAATTGCTGCGCAGAGTGCGTCACTTGCAAACTCAACTTAATGTGCTGGGCCGAAGCAAGCTATCAGTTGGCGAAGTGTTAGTCCGAAATCATGATTTTGATCGCATTTTATGCATTGAAAGCATCATGGAAGGGCCAAATGGCGTCCGAATTGTGTGCCATGATTAAAGAGGCATTAAATAAGGATACTCCCGCTCCAGATCAATAAGCCCCTTATTGTACTCCTTTCCATTACCACAGTAGGTACAGTAATGGAGATAGCGTTTAGAGCCATCTGGGTTGATTAAAGGGGGTTGATTAAGGTGTTGATATTCGCCGTAACAAGTGCCTAGCCCGCTTCCTTTCGTATGTTCAGGCTTCAGAGCAACAACACGACGACAACTGGCTATTTCCCATCTTCATCGATTCGGGTGTCTCTGAGATGTAAAGGCTCCATACTGTAAGGGAGATGTCAAGCGAACTGTTGAAGCAAAGGAGTCAGAGATTTATTTCAAGGACAGCCCAATTCATCAAATAACCGGCTGATATTTGAAGCCTCTCGGTGTCGGCAAGCCTAGTGTAGGTCCCCAACCCCCTGTTTTCGTTATGAAGATCAACAGATGGAGAAAACTTATGAAATTTGAGGTTAGATACCTTGCCCCCTATCCAGTTCGTAATAGTCTTTTTGGAGAGAGTATTGTAACGAATCCCTATTGGAAACGATTTCCTAGCATGGTCGTGCAATGTGGCATAGATATCAACATCGTGATCTAAGTTAAACAATGAGCTAAGGTAAATGACGCCGCCAGGGTCAGTTATTCTGATTAGTTCATTCAGGGCCTTTTGGGGTTCGGGTAGCCACGAAAGAGACTGCCAACAACAGACCAAATCAAATTGATTGCTATCAATGGAAAGATTGTAAATATCGTCGCACAAATATCGACAATCAGGACCATTCAGCTCCTTTGCTACCTGAAGGCTATCGTTGTTTAAATCAACCAGCGTGAAATCTGCGGATGGGTAGATATTTTTTAAATGCAGAGTGAGTGTGCCGCCTCCACAACAAGCGTCACAAATGCTGCTGAATCCCCGTCTAGAGCCGGACAGCAATCGTTCCAAAAATTTCTGCTGTTCAGTTTTCTCTACCGACTTCCGGTAATAAGCCTCAGTCTCTTCAGAATCGAGTTGTAAAACCGCGACATATTCATCAACCAAGGCCAAACCTCCAAAGTGGGTAGGTCGAACTGCAAATCTGATCTCATTTTTCCATAGCGCAATTGCTAGCGCAAGGCATATTCCCTCGTTGGTGTCTATGCTCTCAATGCTGCGGCGGCGGCGTCAGCTTCCGCCTGCGCATGCTGAATTGCGGCTTGCTTATCTGATTCTCGATGAACCTTCTGTTTGACCGTCTCTGTTTCTGGATGAGCCATATACCATGCAAGGAGATCGCTTTCACGCCCCAGCGCGGTCAAAGTGCCGTCTTCTTCGGTCGCCTCAAATCTCTCGCGATAAAACGCTTGAGCCAAAGAGTTAGGCCATAGCACTGAAATGTTTCTAAGAATTTACAGCGAGTTCATCGAAGAGTATGCGCAGACCGATATGTCATTGTTTGAGTCTGTCGCAAAGAATGAAGGTGATTTTGCGACAAAATAGTCTGGAGAGTGCATGAATAATGGCGGACCGGACGGGACTCGAACCCGCGACCTCCGGCGTGACAGGCCGGCATTCTAACCAGCTGAACTACCGGTCCGCGACTGTTGTCTTTGCTTGCCCAATGACTGTCACTCATTGTGCTGCGAAGACGTTTTTGGTGGGTGGTGCAGGGATCGAACCTGCGACCCTCGCCTTGTAAGGGCGATGCTCTCCCAGCTGAGCTAACCACCCGTTGAAGGAGACAGCGCATTTTACCGACTTCCTTTTGCATGTCAATAAAGCCAGAGTTGGTGGGCATCAGAGCCGATTTTACTTGCTGGTATGAGTAAAAGAACCATCCCAATCTGCAGGCGGCGGAACTTCACGTAGGTGTTCAATGCGTTCAAGGTAGACATCATAAAGCAATGCGTGATGTTCCAGTTCATTGAGTTTTTTCAGAATCGTCTCAGCCTCATCCCACTGCTTGGCAAAATAATGATCTAACGCTTTATGGTAGTCGGCCACCCTGGCTTTGAGCTGTTCACCTGCGCTGCTTTCCATACAGATCGGCTCAAAGCAATCCACCGCCTCGTCCTTGCCTTTCACTTTTACCCGGTCAATATGACGTAACAGCATGCCGTCGAGCCCTTTAACCGTTTCTTCCCCTACCAGCAACTTGATGCCGTAGAATTTGGTTAACCCTTCCAGCCTGGAGCCCAGGTTTACCGCATCACCAAGTACTGTATAGGAGCGGCGATAGGTTGACCCCATGTCACCCACATTCATCAATCCGGTATTGATCCCCACACCAACATTCACTTCCGGAAACCCCTGCTCCTTAAAAACAGGCTTCAGTTCTTCCACTTTTTCAAGCATTTCCAGAGCAGCCAGAACTGCATTGCGACGATGTTCTTCATCGTCAAGTGGCGCCCCCCAAAATGCCATCACCATATCCCCCACGTACTTATCTATGGTGCCGTTATGTTCGAATATGATGCCGGTTATCGGGGTAAAAAAATCGTTTAGAAGCTTCTTAAGCTGGGTCGCGCTCAATGCTTCCGATATGGTAGTGAAGCTTCGGATATCAGAAAACAGTACAGTCAATTCCTTACTTTCCCCTTCAAATCCATATTCATCCGGATTATCGAGCATGGAATCGATATGGGCCGGTGGTACATACTGATCAAACATACCCT
>JANQJM010000022.1 GCA_028281635.1 Pseudomonadales bacterium
TCCAGCGGAAGTGAATTTTGAATGGGAAAATTTGTTTAGGAATTTATTGGCTGTCATAGTGCATCCTTAATTAGTTAACCGACCCCAAGCCGAGGGTCAGAGTTTACGGTATTCCTGAGTATGGATGAACAGTCACTTTTCAACTGGGGTTTCTGGGATGCCTATCATTCCGAGGATCCTCCACAACAGGATGCTGCCGCCTATCTGGCAGGTTTCCGGTGCGGAAAGGAACAGCGCTCGGCTACGGAGTTCGACACGGGTGCCCAGCGTCGTGCGTTTGAGCAGTATTTACAGATGCGCAAAGAGACTGAACAAGAGTCAGAGTAGCTAAACCAGTTCGCGCAGGGCGGGTTTGGTGACTTTACCCATAGCATTGCGAGGCAGTGCGTCTACAATCTTGATCGCCTTGGGAATCTTGTAGGATGACATTTTGCCGTCGCACCAGCTCTTGAGATCTTCGTACTCCATGCTTGCGCCGTCCCTAAGACCGATGAATGCCGTGACCGCTTCACCCCAGGTGTCGTCTTCCACACCAATCACTGCCACTTCTGCAATGTCTTCATGGGTGAGCAGCACTCCTTCGATCTCCAGAGCGGACAGTTTGTAGCCACCTGATTTGATGATGTCCACCGAGGAGCGGCCCATGATTCGATAGTAGCCATCTTCCACCACTGCCACGTCACCGGTACAGAACCAACCGTCTTTATACAATTCTTCGGTCGCTGTGGGATTGTCCCAGTACTCGAGGAAAACATTGCCGCCCTTGATGCGAATTTCGCCGGGGATGGCTTCTTCTGTGATGGCCTGGTCATACTCATCAAATAACTGTACTTCCACACCTGGCAGCGGATGTCCAACGCAGCCCGCTCGACGTTCGCCGTTATAGGGATTAGAAATCCCCATACCGATTTCAGTCATACCATAGCGTTCCAGAAGCACCTGCCCGGTAAGCTCCCGCCACTGATTAAATAGTTTGACTGGACAGGCAGCGGAGCCGGAAATATTCAGACGCATGTCTTTAAAGCCGTCACAAATCTTTGCAACTTCGGCTGCGTCAATCGATTCAAAGTACTGAATCAACTTGACGTAAATAGTTGGTACAGCCATGAACACATTATAGGTGCCAGCTGTCACTTCTTTTGTGATCTTCGGAATGTCAAATTTTGCAAACAAATGCACGGTAGCGCCCGCCCACAGGCCGCAGCTAAGAATATTGATGATGCCGTGAATATGGTGCAAGGGCAGGAACAATGGAATGACATCGTCTGCAGTCCATTCCCAGGCGTCGATTAAGGTTGTGATTTGGGCAACGATGGTTTTATGAGTGCTAACCACCCCTTTGGGTTTATTGGTGGTGCCGCTGGTAAACAACATCATTGCTCTGCGCGATTCGTCGATAATTGGCAGATCCCCCGCAGACTCTGCCAATACATCGTCTACTGAAAGCAGTTCGATGTTGAGAGAGGCGCACAAATCACGCAGCGATTCCTGGTACTCCCCATTGGCAATCATGCGGGTCACGCTGGCACAGGTGAGGTAGTGATCCAGTTCAGAAACGGCGGAAGCGACGTTGAGTGGTACGGCAATGCCACCTGCCCGCCACACACCATGCATCACTGTCACGTAATCTAGTGAAGCGGGAATAAAGAAGGCGATGCGCTCTTCTTGCAGGTCGCTGCTTCCAGCCAGCAAGCCGGTTGCGAAACGATCGATTCGCGCATTGACATCGCCGTAGCTATAACGCAGCTCGCCTTCGACTAAAGCGATCTTGTCATTGTCATCTCTCAGGTGTGGGAAGGATTCAACTGCCATAACCAATAAGCTCTTTTCCAGTAAGTCGGGAGAGTCAGGTAGCGCCTAGAACATTGCACTAACGAGGAAAAATAAAATAGACGGTCCAAGCAGGCAACCAACCCCGGTATAAAAGGTTGCCGTCATTGCCCCGTAAGGTACCAGCTTGGGATCCGTGGCGGCCAAGCCTGCAGCCACACCGGAAGTTGTTCCCATGAGCCCGCCGAACACCATTGCAGACTGTGGGTTATCGAGCCCGATGAAGCGAGCCACCAGAGGAGTACCAACCATCACCAGGATAGACTTCACGAGGCCTGCCGCAACGCTGAGAGTAATTACTGCATCAGTGGCCCCGATTGCCTCACCGGTGACCGGGCCAACTATGTAAGTTACCGCTCCCGCACCAATGGTAGTGATAGCCGCTGCATCGGTGTATCCGAACATCACTGCGATGGCGGCGCCGACAACAAAAGACACGATGACACCGGCAAATATAGAGATGACTCCAGCCATACCAGCCTTCTTCAGTTCACTGAGATGTACACCGAAAGCCGTTGCCACAATGGCGAAGTCCCGCATCATGCCGCCACCCATCAGACCAATGCCTCCGAGTAGCGCCACATCGGCCACTCCGGTATTGCCGCCGGTGGCGACACCGCCGAAGTAAGCAGCCAGCAACCCCAACGCAATAGCAATGGCAGAGCCGTGAATGCGACCATGAGTCAGCCGGTCCGCCAGGAAGTAGGACAGCCAGATGGTGACACCCACTACGGCAAAGGCGACGATCAGATTGTTACGAACGAAGACTGTTTCAATGATGTCCATCAGTTCGCCCCCTCTTTGTCCAGTGACTCGGGAGGGTTACCCAGCTTACTCAGCACAGGAACCAGGGCGAAACTGACAACCACTGCGGCCACACCGGCGAATAGTGCCAGCAGGCCGCCATCCACAGCGGCAGCAACATTCTGCCTGGCTGCCATAGCAACTACGATGGGTATATACATCGCGCTCCAGAATTTGATGCCGGAGCCAGCAGCGTCCTCGGTGAGGGATTTGAAAATGTCTGAATTGCTGGCAAAAACCAGGAACAGCATGGCGATACCCACGCCGCCAACGTTGGCGTCGACGCCGAGCAAGACGCCGAGAGTCTCACCGATAAGCATGCCCAGAATGAGGCAAACGGAGAGCAGGGCAACACCGTAAACAATCATGGGGTGGTCCTTATTATTATGGGCCTGACCAAATGGTGTCAGGGCAGGTGGTTTGAACGTGGCCGATGATATGACGCCATCGAGTCACAAGGCAATTTGCACTCAGGGTCGACAATTTTCATGTCCGGGTATCCTTCAAAATCGGATGGGTGTCCTTTGTTCTGGAATTAGATGGGTGTCCTCTGAGATGTTCTCGGAGTCGTTTAGAAAGGGCGAGGTCTCAATTGCGTCGGATTGTGGTAGATTAAGTTTCAGTGCGCTGTGCTCAGTTTCTTAGGATTTCGCAGTAAGGAGTATTAAATGAAGAACATTATTGGCGGAATTGCCGCCTTGGTTTTGCTTTGTAGCACTGTGTTTGCAGAGGCACCTTTTTCCGCGGATCAGAGTTTTGGCGCGGCGATGCCCGAAGCGGGATCGCCACTCTCGTTGAAGCAAGCGATTGCCAATATGGAATCAGGCACTGAAGAGTTTGTGAAGATTCAGGGACAGGTTACGGAAGTCTGTCAGGCCAAGGGCTGCTGGATGATCCTGGTGGATGGCGATACTTATGCCAGAGTGACATTCGAAGACTATGGGTTTTTCGTGCCCATCGAAACCAGTATGCAACGATCCGTTATCTACGGCGTGCTCAGTGAGCATGTTCTTAGCGGCGAACAAGCGGAGCACTATGCTCAGGATGCAGGTTCAAAATCGACTCTAGCGCTGCATAGCGAGATCAAGGAATACTCCATCTTGGCGCGGGCTGTACAGCTGGAAAACCGCAGCTAATTACTCAGCAAGTTACGACCAAAAAGGAAGGCAATGCCTTCCTTTTTTTGTGCCAGTAATTCTGCAAGGTATCGGCTCAGGCAAACAGCACCAGTAACAATAGAAAACCGACTATGCCCATGCTGAGAACGACGAAATAGGCCAAAGAACTCATGGAAAACAATACTAATGTTACAAACCAGTGGGCTTCAAAATAGCGTTTTAGGCTGAGAAACAGGTAGATCATTATCCACAGCACTGCGATGACCCCCATCACGTCAGCCACCGTGCTGAGCACCGGCACCTCAAGGCCATCGATCAGGCCCAGCACCATTGCCACGAAAATCATCAGGATAATGAAAGTGTGGTTGTGCACCGTGAGCACCAGATGCTCCACAAAGTAACGTCGGCTCAGGACCCAGAAAACCTGCTGAATAAGGGCCAGGATTGGCATCATCAACAGGATGAAAAAGGTGATGTATTCCAGCGAGCCTGAGAAAAAATCCTGGGGATCGGCGATAGCTTCCTGCAGGTTACTGCGTAATTGAGATGAAACAGCGACCTGCAAGGCAGAGTTGGTTTCCGGGGAAAAAAACGGCAGCTCGATGGTGGCGAAGAAGTCGATGGCGGTGCCAAAGTTGTCTTCGAATTCCTCGTCAGTCATTTCCGGTTCTGCATCGACCACGACTGTTTCAGCGTCTGGTTCTACAGCAGTGGGGCCTGCGGCGGCCGCCTCTTCCACTGCCAATTGCATGGATTGCAAAGAATTTGCGACCGACACAATCAGGAAGAATCCAATGCTTACCACCAAAAACAGCCGCAAGGGGGGAGTGTATTTGACGCGACGACCGGCAAAGTACTCCATGGTGAGGTACCCTGGCCGGGTCAGTAGAGTAAATAGCGTCTTATAGGCCCGACCATCGAGTTCGAACACCACCCGCAGTAACTCCTGCAGGAAGTAAATCACGGGGCGGCGTACTTCCTTTTCTTGCTGTCCACAGGCACCGCAATACTCGCCTTGCAGCGGCTGGCCGCAGTTCAGACAGCGGCGCGACTGCTGGGCAGCAGGCTGGGCACTATGCTCAGGCAGTTCGCTTGGTAAAGAGGCGTCACTCATGGTGATTAGTCGGCTAATGGGTCGATGATAGTCCTATCGGACGCCACAGATGAAGCCATTAACTTGGGGAGGGGTAGCTGGTAAGTGAGGGCCCCGACCCACTGCCCGGACACGCGAGCCAAGCAGGGGCGGGGATCTCAAGGAGGGTCTGGGCGCTGATTAAGAGGTGTGGAGGGGTGGCGCCCAGACAGATGCAATACGACATTAGATCACTATGCTGTGTTGCGGGAACCACATTACCACTATATATAGTGAATAACAAGCAGTGACACAAAACTGGAATCTGATTCGGGTTAGATCAGACAGAAATAGCATGACAATTAGTAAAGTATATACTTTACTAATTGTCAGAGGCCCCGCATGGCGCAGTTTTCCGAATACTTGCAGCGACCTCCCAGTCTGTTGACATAGGTCAAAAACCGGCCGCCGTTGGCGTGATTTCATAGACCCCAAGTTAGCTCGTCGCACCAAAACAATCTCCGGTGTCGAGCACAGAAGCTTCTCAAGCAGGGATGGGGTTGTCGCTAAGATTCAGGGCAGCCCCATTTTTTTGCGCAGGATATCTCACCCCGTCTCCAGCCACGAAAATTTCATGACTATTTGAAAGTTTTTGCGGGCTCGGGATTTTCAATTTTCCTTGTCCTGAAATAATCCTCGTGGATACTGGTCTTGTTCGCGTAGACAGCTTGTTAGGAGTCCACAAATGGATCGAACAAAACTTATGCACTACCTGCCCTGGATCATGGCGCTATTCATTGCCGTTGTCTTTGTGCAGTCCCTGTTTTTCAAATTCTCAAACTCATTCGAAACCCAGCATATCTTCGGCACTATTGGTGAATGGATGTCTGGAATTGGGTTTCTCGAATTCGCTGCCGCTGGTTTTGCGGCCTACGGTGGTTACACCGTAGGCACAGTGGAGTTAGTCGCTTCGCTATTGTTACTGGTTCGCAAGACCCAGGCGTTCGGGGCAGCGCTCGCTTTTGGGGTAATTTCAGGAGCGATCTTCTTCCATCTGTTCACGCCGCTGGGAGTCAGTGTCGTTATCAATGAAGCTGGGGATCGAGATGGAGGACAGTTGTTCGCCATGGCCGTTTTAGTTTGGTTGTTTTCTATGGCCATCATGTATCTGCGTCGTTCCGACATTCTCACTGTACTGGGTAAATCCAGCCCGGCGGCAGTGTAAGGAGAGAAAGCATGAAAAAACTTTTACTCTCTGTTGTCACAGTCGTGTCGCTGCTTGGAGCCGCGAATACGAGTGCGGCTATCGATGCGATTTATACGGGTCTGTTCAGTAACGAAGCTTTGCGAGGCTACGACACCGTGGCCTATTTTACGGAAGGTATGCCAGTTGAAGGCTCTGACGCATTTACGACCGAGTACATGGGTGCTACCTGGAAGTTCAGCTCGCAGCAACATCTGGATTTGTTTCTGGCCGATCCTGAAAAATATGCGCCACAGTACGGAGGTTACTGCGCCTATGCTATGGCCAATGGCGACACTGCCAGCGCCGAGCCAGATCTGTGGACCATTCACGAAGGGAAGCTCTATTTAAACTATAGCCGCCGGATTAATCGCCGTTGGAAGGAAGACATGAACGGCTACATCGAGCAAGCCGACATTGAATGGCCCAAGTTCGAGAAAGAGTAGACTCAACTCATTGGTGTCGATGAGATTCAACAACGAAAAACGAGGGACGGATTTTTCTAGTTGATTATTCCTGGCACACAATCCGGATTCATGCCTTTAGCCTGCGCATTTGCCCGCGCCGCCAAGGCTGCATCCATGCGTGCCCTTAGATCGGCTATTCGCGAAGCAGGAGACGGATGTGTGGAGAGAAACTCCGGCTGTCTTGGCCCGCCCTCGGCCGACATGTTCTCCCACAGAGCAATACTCTGTTCGGGATCGAAACCGGCATCAGCCATGAGCATGATGCCGATAGAGTCTGCTTCGCTTTCCTGGGTGCGATTGAACGGCAATAACAAGCCAAGTCTGGCACCATAGTCCACCGCTTCGATGGCGGTGTCTGATGCACCCAACACCCTTGCAGCGGTGATGCCCACATTGCGTAACGTGGACTGACTCGCCCGTTCATTGGAGTGGCTGGCCAGAACATGCCCAACCTCATGGGCTATCACTGCGGCCAGTTGATGTTGGTTGAACGCAACATTAAGTAAGCCGTTATAAACGCCGATTTTTCCGCCCGGTAACGCGAATGCATTGGCTTGTGGATCATCGAACACCGTCACTTCCCAATTCACCCCACTGCGTTGATTCGGATCCAGGGCTTCAATGACATAGTCGGCCACGCACTGCACATAAGTGATTTCGCTAGTGTTTGGAGTAACCGGCAGTTCACTCTGCATTTCGCGATAAGCCTGCTCACCCTGTCTCGCCATTTGTGATTCGGAATAGAGGACAACCTGGCGGCGATTGAGTGGCGAGGTTGCACAGGCTGCAAGTAATGCAACCAGCAATAGCAGTACAGTGTGTCGAGACATTGCGCTTGTTGATTTTAAATTACAATTTTTGTTTAGACCGGATTCCAGTTGATCTGGTTCCTTGGGCAAGCGCACTAGCATGCAGACTGAAATCCTTGAGTGCCGTAACTAGTTTGTAAGACTAAGTTTGCTGATTATATTAGTAGTCACATACAGTGGGATCGAGTTCTGTACGCACTTCATCACCAGCATCGTTACGGGCAATCTCGTAGCAACGACCTTCCAGGTCTCTTAGCAGTCTGCGGCCAGATGTGGGCGGTGGTTCTCTACGTTCGCTAGTGTACACTTTGCGTGGGCCGGTTGAGACGGTTGATGGTGAGCGGTATACCACACGTTCCACCCGATCATAGCCTCTATAGTCCCGGTAGCTGTTGTTGAGGCTATTGGTGATCAAAGATCCCAACACAATGCCACCAACGATGTCGCCGGCTCCCCAGTTTCGATAACGATATGGCCCCCAGCCGTAGCCCCAGCCCGGACCGAAATTTCCATAGTTGATATTTACCACGTTTCCGCGATAACCATAGGGCCGGAAAAAATCACCGCGATGAAATGGACGGTTAAATCCTGCGCGATGAAAGCCTCGATTAAAACCGGATCGAAATGAGTGATTGTAGCCCCAGTTGTTAAAACCGCCGTGGAAGCCGCGGCTGAAATAGCGACCGTCTGCGAAGGCAGATTGACTGAGTACAAGAGCCGAGCCTAATGACAAAATGAGTACTAACTTTTTCATAATCATCACCTGCCTAAAACTACCAGGAAATCCTACAAACACTCCCTCGCCAGTATGAGCTTACTGAGGCTGTCTGAATAGAAGCTTAACGAATAAAACGCCGTATTGCTGAGGAATTTAGTTCGATTAAACCGTAGTTTCAGCACGCAGTTCAGCAATGATACGCTGCCCCAGGGCCTTGCTCGCTGGTCCTGCAGCGCTGCCCTTGGTGTAGATCAGGTAGGTTTGAATAAACCGGCTTGCCCCCTCGACAAGATTGATCAGGCGCAGCTCTTCTCTGTCCAGGTTCTCCTGAACCCAGTTACGGGGCATGAAGGCAAAGACCAGGCCAGACCTCAATAACTTGATGCTGGAAGAAAAATGGCTGACGGTCCAGCGCTGCTGGGAGCCCAGCCATCCCACATCCTGTTCCCTCTTTCTCCCGGTATCCCGCACGACAACCTGGCGATGTCTGCGGAGTTCCAGATCGGACACCTCGCCAGCTTTAATGAGTGGGTGTTCCGGTGCTGCCACCGGCACCATCTCAATCTGCCGTAGTGGTGTTCCCGAGAAGCCGGTAGGTACGGAGCCGGTGATC
>JANQJM010000039.1 GCA_028281635.1 Pseudomonadales bacterium
CTCATAAATAAATTGTTCTCATCGGACACCAAGCGTAAACTTGCAGAGGCGACCGGTAGGCCAGAAGACGTGGTGGGAATGCATTTCTTTAGCCCCGCCAATGTAATGAAACTGTTGGAAGTTGTACGCGGTGAAAAGAGTGCCGACGATGTGCTGGCAACTACCATGAAGATAGGTAAGAAAATCGGTAAGGTATGTGCTCTGTCCAGAGTTTGTTATGGCTTTATCGGCAATCGCATGCTGGGTGGTTACGGTCGTGAGGCGCAGATGTTGCTGCTTGATGGTTGCACACCCGAACAAGTGGATTCTGCTCTGGAAGCATTCGGGATGGCTATGGGGCCATTGGCCATGGGAGATTTAGCCGGTCTGGACGTAGGCTACAAAGCCCGGCAGGCACGCACGGACTTGCCAGATGATCCCAGGTTGTACCGCATGGGTACATTGCTTGTTGAGATGGGCCGGTTTGGCCAGAAGACCGGATCCGGTTTCTATAAGTACGATCCAGAAACCCGGCGACGCATGTCTGATCCTGAAGTTGAAGCGATGATAAAGGAAGAAGCAGCCAAGCTTGAGGTGGAGCAAAGAGAAATTAGTAACGAAGAGATCCTCGCTCGTTGTTTCTACCCTTTAATCAATGAAGCTGCCAAGATTCTGGAAGAGGGAATCGCGCAACGACCCAGTGATATCGATATTGTCTATGTCTACGGTTACGCATTTCCGGCAGCGAAGGGTGGTCCAATGCACTACGCTGATCAGGTAGGTCTGGACAAAGTCTATGCCACGATTTGCGAGTTCCGAGATCGTTATGGTGCCGACTACTGGCAGCCCGCCCCCTTGTTGGAACAGTTGGCAAAGGAAGGCAAAACTTTCGCGCAATGGGATCAGCAAAGGAGTGCCAGCTAAGCTTGTTTTGACAAACCACTGTCTTGAGAACAACTTGTGTATTCTCATAGGATGAAAGCTTGGTGAGAGAAAAGGAAAGCAGCGTGTCCGCATTAGAGAGTTTTAGAGAAAGTACCCGCAGCTGGCTGGAAGAAAACTGTCCGCCCTCCATACGTACCCCGATGGTGCAGGATGAGATCGTTTGGGGCGGTTGCAATGCAGAGTTTAAAAATCCGGAGAGCAAGCTCTGGTTGGAGCGCATGGCAGAAAAGGGTTGGACCTGTCCGACCTGGCCGCAGGAATATGGTGGTGGGGGATTAAGCAAGGACGAATCCATTATCCTCAGCCAGGAGCTAGCTCGAATTAATGCGCGACCAGCGCTTACCAGTTTTGGTATCAGCATGCTGGGCCCGGTGCTGCTGCAATACGGAAATCATGAGCAGAAAGCCGAGCATATTCCAAAGATCGTGCGCGGTGAGATTCGTTGGTGTCAGGGATATTCAGAGCCTGGTTCTGGATCGGACCTGGCGAGCCTGAAAACCAGGGCCGAGCTGGAAGGTGATCACTACATCATTAATGGCTCCAAAGTCTGGACTTCCTATGCCGACAAGGCCGATTGGATCTTCTGCCTGGTAAGAACTGATTTTGAAGTCCCTAAACACAGTGGCATCAGCTTTATCTTGTTCGATATGGCTTCTGAAGGTGTCAGTACCAAGCCTATTCAATTGATTAGCGGATCTTCTCCGTTCTGCGAAACCTTTTTTGATGATGTGCGTGTGCCTGCGAGCAACCTGGTCGGGCAGCTCAATGACGGTTGGACTATCGCAAAGCGCTTACTGCAGCACGAACGCACGATGATTTCCGGTTTTGGCTTAGCAGGCAGCCAGGGCGATCGGGGTGGCACTACCTCGACGACAGCTTCATTGGAAAAAGCGGCGATGCACTATCGTGGGGATGAAGAACAGATTTCCGATCCAGTGTTACGGGATCAAATCGCGCAATTCAAAATAGACAGTGAAGCATTCGCGTTCACTTCACAGCGTTCCATCGAAGAATCCAAACAGGCGCAGGGACCCAACGCGACGTCATCGATGCTCAAGTACTACGGTTGCGAACTCAATAAACGGCGCTATGAGCTATTATTACAAGCGATAGGCAGTCAAAGTCTTGGTTGGGAAGGCGATGGTTTTTCTGATGATGAGCTGCAAATCGCGAGAGAGTGGTTGCGATCTAAGGCTAACTCCATCGAGGGTGGCACTGCTGAAGTGCAATTAAATATCGTTGCCAAGCGCGTATTGGGCTTGCCCGATATGTTAAGTCTAGTGAGTAAGTAAAGCAGGAGTATTCTATGCCACTAGTGCTTAATGAAGACCAGCAGATGTTGCAGGATTCGGCCAAGAATTTTTGCCAGCAACACGCTCCCATAGCTGTTTTGCGCAGGTTGCGGGATGAAGATAACCCTCGAGGCTTTGATCAAGATATCTGGCAACAGATAGTCGAACTGGGTTGGACCGGCATGACCATACCTGAGTCTTTTGGGGGATTTGATTTTGGATTTAGTGGGCTCGGCGTTGTGCTGGAACAGACTGGCCGTACTTTGCTCAGCTCGCCGCTCATCGCCACCGTGTTGTTGAGCGCCACAGCCATTAACAAACTTGGTACCGATTCGCAGAAAGCCGAATTATTACCGAAAATAGCAGCGGGTGAGCTGCTTCTGGCCTTTGCCATCGATGAGTTACCCGTTCACAAACCCTCTCACATAGCCGCCACCGCCGTTAAACAAGGGAATGACTTTGTTCTTAATGGCAGTAAGACATTCGTCCTGGATAGCCCGGTCGCTGAGAAAATCCTGGTCGTTGCGCGTACGTCTGGCGAGACAGGAGACCTTGCCGGGCGAAGCGTTTTTGTAGTTGATGCTAAGCAAACAGGAGTTGAGGTAACACGGACGAAAATGGTGGATAGTCGAAGTTGTGGAAAACTGACTCTGAATGACGTTATTGTTTCCGCCGATTCTCAACTCGGTACAGCAGAGGTGACTGATTCCAGTTTGAACAGGATTTTGGATATCGCCCGTGTAGGTTTGGCTGCCGAAATGCTGGGGAGTGCATTGGAAGCCTTTGAGCGCACCCTTGAGTACCTGAAGCAACGTGAGCAGTTTGGAGTGTTGATTGGTTCGTTCCAGGCATTGCAGCACCGGGCTGCCATTATGTATAGCGAGCTGGAACTCTGCCGATCTGCAGTACGGGCTGCATTGTCCGCTCTGGACGAGCAAGACAAAACTGATCTGGAAATTGCCAGGCTGGCCAGCATGGCCAAGGCCAAGCTTTGTGAAACCGCTGAATTAGTGAGCAATGAGGCAGTGCAAATGCATGGCGGTATTGGCATGACCGATGAATTCGATATCGGTTTCTATTTGAAGCGGGCACGGGTCGCACAGCAATTCCTGGGGGATGTTAATTTCCATCGGAATCGCTACGCCACACTTTCTGGTTTCTGATAGCTATCCAGAAGTAAGAGCCATCGCGACTTAGAGCGCTTTTCTGTAGACTGCCATGAGGAGAGCTTTATGACGGTCAAACTCAGGAAATTTTACGAGATCGGGAATCAGGTAAATGATGAACCAATCGTTTGTGTATTCGAAGATTTTCTTTCCGAAGATGAGATTCAGGCGATCCTTACTCTTGCCGAGTCAAAGTTAAGGCAGGCCCTGGTTTCAGCTGATAAATCCGGTGTCGAGAGCGCAGGGCGAAGTGGCAGCAATTGTTGGATTCCCCATACCAGCAATGAGGTCATTGAGGATCTTTGTTTGCGCATAGCCGAAGTGGTGGGTATAGGTCTGGAGTACGCAGAATCACTGCAGGTGGTGTACTACGAAACGGATCAACAATATGCGCCACATTTCGATGCCTGGGATCCGGGCACAGAGCGTGGCAAGCGTTGCCTGGCCAAGGGTGGACAGCGGATGGTCACCTGTTTGTTGTATCTCAACAATCCAGACGAAGGGGGAGGTACTTGCTTTCCGGAGCTGGACATGGAGGTTCGTGCCAAGAAATCCCGCATGGTGCTGTTTCACAATTGCCGCGCAGGTACAACAACGCGTCATCCCGATTCCCTGCATGGCGGTATGCCCGTATTGGCTGGCGAGAAGTGGGCCTGCAACTTGTGGTTCAGAGAAGAAGAGTTGCGCGCACCTGCACGAGAGAATACTGTAAAATCCGGACGCGCTGCCCAATCAAAATTCAGCCGCGTGATCTAGAGTCCGACTTGTTTTAGCGTCCTACCGATATGCTATTCGCTATTCTTGGTTTGATGTTAGTAGTGGCGATTGTCCTGCCCTCGTTTTGGGTGAAACGGGTCATGCAGTTTTATAGCCAGGACCTGCCCGGGATACCTGGAACTGGAGGCGAACTCGCTGAGCATCTCATCGAAAGATTCAAGCTTGAAGGCATCAAGGTAGAACAGACCCAAGCGTTCCGGGATCATTTCGACCCCAGAGACAAAACTGTTCGTTTAGGCCCAAATAACTTCGCTGGCAAATCGCTGACCGCAGTTGCGGTAGCAGCTCACGAAGTGGGTCATGCGATTCAGTTTCATCGCAAGGAAAAAATATTTGAGCTACGTAGCAGGTACCTGCCTACCGCTCAGGCTTTATCTCAGGCAGGTATTGCCATCATGTGGGCATTCCCGGTAATCGGTCTAGTCTTGCGCTCACCATTCGCGGTGGGAATGGTGATTGCAACCAGTCTGCTTCTGCAGATAGCCGGTGCCTTTGCTTACCTGATCATTTTGCCCGAAGAATGGGATGCAAGTTTTAACAAGGCCTTACCCATACTTATGGAAGGAGAGTATGTGGAAGATAAGAACTTGCCGGCCATTCGGCGTATCTTGCGGGCAGCCGCACTCACTTATTTCGCTGCAGCGCTCGCTAACGTTTTGAACATCGGGCGTTGGTTCATGCTGTTGCGGCGCTAGAGGTATCAGCCCATTGAAGTCAGTATGTGTTTATTGTGGTTCAGCTTCCGGAGCTTCCGACGAGTTCGCTGCCGCAGCTCGTGCTTTGGGAATCGAACTGGCAAAGCGCAAGCTGCGACTGATTTACGGCGGCGCCAGCATTGGGCTCATGGGCACGGTAGCGGACTCTGTGATGGCTGCGGGCGGAGAAGTCACCGGCGTGTTACCACGCAATTTGTTTCGTACTGAGGTTCCCCATGACGGGCTGACGGAAATGATCCATGTCGATTCCATGCATGAAAGAAAGGCGAAAATGGCTGAACTTGCCGATGGCTTTATTGCGTTGCCCGGGGGGCTAGGTACCATCGAAGAGTTGTTCGAAATTCTGACCTGGTCGCAGCTTAAGATTCACCAGAAACCCTGTGCTGTTCTTAACGTGAGTGGGTATTATGATCAGCTAATCGGATTCCTTGATCATTGTGTCGAACAAAAATTTATTCGCCCGGTGCATCGCGAAATGATAATTCTGAATGAAGATCCGGTGAAATTGTTGGATCAATGTGAAGCCTACGATCCACCCGACGTGCAAAAGTGGATTGATCTGGATGTGCCTGCAATTTGAATTTAATTGGAGTTGAAAGTGGACGAATCACTAAATGTGTTTGATGAGCCATTGGAACCTTGTGGTAGTGATCCGGTTACAGGATTTTTTCGAGATAATTGTTGCAATACCAGCGATGAGGATTATGGCTCTCACACGGTTTGCGTCGAGCTTACCCAACAGTTTCTGGAGTTTTCACGGTTCAGGGGAAATGATCTCAGCACGCCAGTGCCGGAGTACGGATTTCCCGGCTTGTCTCCCGGTGATACCTGGTGTTTGTGTGCATCGCGTTGGTTAGAAGCATTCGAGCATGATCTGGCGCCAAGAGTTTTTTTAACTCGCACCCACAAGCGTGCCCTGGAGATTGTGCCTTTAGAGAAACTCAAACAATATGCGGTGGACATTAACTAATCGGACAGGACATCAGGTGATCTATGCAACGTAAAACAGTAGTCAAAATAGTCATTGGCATAGCTATCTTTTACGTCGGGCTGGTGGTGTTGTTTGAATCCAGCCTGGGTTATTTTCAACCAGAAGCTGGTAACACTGTCGTGATCACCACCTTCGATAGTGATGGTACGGCCCATCGGCGGGTAGTCTCCTTATTGACCAGCGACGAGCAGTTATATGTGGCTGTGAATCATTGGCCTCGCGCCTGGTATCGGCGGTTGCGGGAAAACCCCAGCATGCGAATGGAGCGTGATGACGTAGACTCCGACTACACTGCGGTCATAGTGGAGGGGCCGGAATATGACCGCGTGCAAGCGGACAATCCTACCGGCATCGTATTTCGAATTCTTACAGGATTTCCACCACGTTATTTTGTGAGGCTAGACCCCCGCTAAATCAAATATCTCAACCAGAAAATAAGAATAACAACGATGGACGGCACAACAAGCAAACCTGAGATCATACGCGAACTGGGGCCAGAGCTTGCCCAATGGTTAGAATTCGGAGGTCGTATCGATTAGACTGGCGAAAAACTTTGTTCCAGAGGTTTAGCTAGAATGAGATCAGCCATGCCAACGATATTCACAAAGAACCTGTTAGTTACATTGAGCACACTGCTGTGTTTACTTATTGTGTTGCCGGCTTCTGCACAGCGGGGAAACAACCCGGAGGCCTGGGAAGAGGCGATGCAAGCTTTCGATGAACAAGATCGACTACATCCGCCTCCGGAAGGCGCGATAGTTTTGACCGGCAGCTCCAGCATCGCTCGCTGGAATGACGATGCCGCCGCTGCCCTGGCGCCGCTTACTGTTATTCCCAGAGGGTTCGGTGGCAGCGTCATGGGTGATGTGCTGTATCATCTTGATCGAGTGGCACTCAGGTATAAACCCCGAGCGATTTTGATCTACGAGGGAGATAACGACACCTCGTGGGGAATTCCAGAAGAGACTATAGTAGGGCAATTTGAAGAAATCGTTGCCAAGATACATGAGCGGCTTCCCGAAACGCGGGTTTACGTTCTGTCGGTAAAACCCAGTGTTTCCAGAGTTGATGTTTGGCCGGCGGCTCAGAGAGTAAGTGCTCGATTAAGCGAGATAGCCAAGCAAGATCCCCTCGTATACTACGTCGATGTGGCTACTCCATTCTTGCAGGCAAATGGCAATGTGATGACTGATATTTTTGTCGAAGACAACCTCCATCTAAACGATATGGGCAATCTAATTTGGGGTTCGACGATCCGTGCCGCCCTGATGCCCCAGGAAGCGCGTCATGAAAAATAAAAACCCTGCTAAAGTCAGCCGCTATTGATTGGTCCTGTAAACCTACTCGACTTACTGCAAGCCATCATCATGCTGGGCCTACCTATGGTAGTGCTGAGCTGGTTCTTGTTTTCCTGGATGTTTGAGC
Source organism: Pseudomonadales bacterium (assembly GCA_028281635.1). Classification (GTDB taxonomy): domain Bacteria; phylum Pseudomonadota; class Gammaproteobacteria; order Pseudomonadales; family Pseudohongiellaceae; genus UBA9145. The sequence goes on from JANQJM010000039.1 coordinate 7,292, forward strand.
GTGGTGAGCTCAATAGGGAAGATGGCCACCAGGCGATAAACGTCCGCGTCAAAGAACTCAAGAAATCTTCCAGTATTAAATCCAAAGAAAAGAATCTGATCTACGACAAGTGGATGTGGTTTGGTAGTGGCTTTTATGGGCTGGCCGGACTGTGGACTCTGGTTGTGATTGAGGTGCAGGAATTTATTGGGTTTCTCTTCAATCTATCTCAATTGAGCGATCTCGTTGCAAATGGGCTTATTGATACCCTGATTGAATTTCTTATCAATCAGCTTGGCAATGTGCTATCGGCCTTTCTGTGGTTTAGCTACTGGCCTGCAGACTCAATTCTGGTATGGGTAATCGTTGCCTATCTGGGCTATTGGATTGGTGTGGAGATTGGCAGACGACACAAAGCTGACTCGTTGCAGGATGTGTTGCAATTAGCATCCACTCTGTTGTCGTCTCTAAAAAAATGAAGTGGGGTTCGACTACCGACTATTCGTAAAGCTTGGTTAGCCCTTCGGTCAGTTCAACCCGAACCCCACTGGGGTCGGTGAGAAAGGCATTCGCCAGTCCGATGGAATCGATACGGGAGTAGGGCTGATCGAATTCGATGCCGCGACGTTCAAGCTCCTGGCAAAACGCTTCCAGATTACTGATTTCGAACCCCACGTGATCAATAGCAGCTCCCTGGGTGGGCGCGCGAGGCGTGTTAGACCCACCAAAACTGAGATTCATTCCTGGCACATTGGTAGTAGTCGCGATGCTGCCACGAGCCCGAATCTCGATGCCAAATAACTCGGTGTACCAATTCAGTAATTCCTCGTGGCCTTCGGTGCGATAATGAATGTGGTATCCAGTCATCTCCTCATGCAGGCCCTGGTCCTCCTGAAGTTCCACATAAGTGCCGCCAGGAAAAGTTAAATAAGCATTGGTTTGTCCTTCTGCGCCCCGAAAATCAGGTTCTAAAGTGTATCCAGCAGCTTCCCATTTCTCGCGAAATGCCTGGATGTTTCTCACTTTGAAACCAAAATGGTCCATGACAGTTTGCCGAGATACCATCGTTGGCGCTTCGTCATACATAATAAGGAGCATGTTGGGAAATTTAATGGCCGTGAGTGAGCCGATTGCGAGTCGTTCACCACCGAAGAATTCAGTCCAGAGCCTGGCATGCTCTTCGACATCGGGTACATTCAGGTGCACGTGGCCAAAGGTGAGGCCGGCCTGGTTGGGTGTGGCCAGTTGTGCGGTTGCGCCGTGGCTTAGACAGAAAGAGGTCAGTAGAAGGATTAGCAGTCTCATCTCAGGGCCCTATTATTTTTTGCTTTAACCTGACTATCTCTGATTAGTTGCCAAAAAACAACGTCAGTTTGGACAATTTCTGGACCTGAAGACACAGCGTCCGGCACACAGCTTTCTTATACTCGAAGCGGATCAGGGCTTAGGGTACTGCCTCACAAATAACGCAAGCGAAATGGCTCCGCTATTCAGTTTTGCTAAAACAAAGTCTCGCCTATCTGGGATGATCTGGAGTGTGTAATGAAAAAGATCGCTCTACTGTGCTGCTCGCTGTTGATATTGAAACCTTTCCCATCCACCGCCTTGACCAACGTTCCTTGTGCGACCTCAGAGTTGTTTGCTTCGGAGCGAGAAGCGGTGGTTGCTGCAATGAACAACTTCAATCCTGTATCCATCGCTGAAGATCGGGAATACATGGGGACCATTTACCGGGAAGGAGGCCTTTATGGGTATTCAGTTTCTCGCACCGCCCGGCATCGAGATCGCTTTACACTGCGCATAGCGAGAGACGAATGGGATCGGGTATCTGCTCTTTGGCATACTCATGGTGATGCCTACCCCAGCAACCGCTATTTCTCGGATAGCGATACCAGGTTGGTGAATCGCTTCAAAAAACCGCTTTATCTCGGAGATTACACCGGTTATCTGAAACGCTTCTCACCGGGTGATCGGCGATTATCAAGCTTTGCTGCCCGCCGTCTTGGTCTGCCAGCGCGCCCAGACTACGCAATTGGTGAGGTGGTGAGGGACGAAAATCGGCGCATCATCAGGATAAAAACCAGGCAGGATAGCTTCAGTTAGCAGAATGATTTTCGTAATATATTGAATTATATAGAGAAACATAGGAGAAATATTCTGAGGTTGACATGCCATGATTGCTACCTCATTATCGCGCCCCTATGAAAACACGATTCTACTTCTGGTGGTTTGACGCTTCGGGCTGCCAGATGACAAGTCACTAAATCCAGTCTTTTCATCTCGGCCGCCCAGGGTTGTGGCGGTCTATTGCTCCCATTTTTTCATTGCTCGCCATAACTCTGATCGATCGAGGTGATCGAGGGATAGAGGAATGGTCATGCAAGTTCCAACACAGATCCAATACGAATGTGCCAGCGGTATTCAGGTCCGTCGTGGCGTATTGTCTTTAAACTACCGAACAGCAATCGATGAATTGGCCACAGCCTTGAACAGCCATCGCGGTGTGCTCCTGGCTTCCAGTTTCGAATACCCAGGCCGTTACACCCGTTGGGACATTGGCTTTATCAATCCACCTCTGGTTGTGATTGCCAAAGATTCCCAGGTTAGTATTGAGGCTCTCAACCAACGCGGCAAAATTTTGTTACCTGAGATTTACAGGGCTCTGCAAACTTGTCAGGCAATAACTGAGCTAAGTCACACCACCGACACCGTAACTGCAGTCGTTTCCCGTGAGGACTTTGCTGCCGCAGAGGAGGAACGCAGCAGGCGTCCCAGTGTGTTTTCCGTACTGCGTGCGCTGGTGGCATGTTTCTCCAGTAAACAAGACCCTTATCTGGGTCTCTATGGTGCCTTTGGTTACGACCTTACATTTCAGTTTGAAAATGTGAGCAGGTATCAACAGCGTGATGGCAAGCAGCGCGATTTGGTGCTGTATCTGCCGGATCAGATAACAGTTGCCGACCATCGTGCAGAACAAACGCTGTGTTTTAGTTATGAGTTTAACTGTCGTGCCTGGGACAATGACAAGCGCACAGAAACCACTGGTGGTTTCAGGCGTACTGGAGAGTCTGTTGCTTATGCTCCTGCGATTCATGCACCTGAATCCTGCGATCATCAGAAAGGCGAATTTGCTGCGCAGGTAGAGCGTGCTCTGGATTATTTCAGGCGGGGAGATCTTTTTGAAGTAGTTCCTGGTCAGTGTTTCTATGAACCTTGCAAGGACAGTCCGGCTGACGTCTTTAAGCGACTCAAACAAAGTAATCCTGCGCCCTATGGTGCGCTCATCAATCTTGGTGAAAACGAATACCTGGTTGCCGCTTCGCCAGAGATGTTCGTACGGGTTGACGGCCGACAGATAGAAACCTGTCCCATCTCGGGCACCATAAAGCGCGGTGATGACGCTATTGCAGATGCCTCTCAGATTCGACACTTACTGAATTCAGAAAAAGACGAGTCCGAGCTTTCCATGTGCACAGATGTGGATCGTAACGACAAAGCCAGAGTGTGTGAGCCTGGTTCAGTCACTGTGGTAGGCAGGCGACAAATAGAAATGTATTCCCGGCTGATTCACACCGTCGATCATGTCAAAGGAATCCTCAAACAACAGTTTGATGCCCTGGATGGTTTTCTGGCACACACCTGGGCGGTTACCGTCACTGGTGCACCAAAGCTTGCTGCGATGCAGTACATCGAGGAATTCGAGAAGTCACCTCGTCACTGGTATGGCGGGGCCATGGGTCATATCGGATTCGATGGTAACCTGAACACAGGCCTGACGCTTCGTACCTTGCGCATCAAGGAAGGAATTGCGGAGATTCGTGCCGGAGCAACGTTGCTTATTGATTCTGATCCCCAGGCTGAAGAAGAGGAGACAAAACTCAAGGCATCGGCGCTTATTGATGCAGTGCGTGGAGCTCTGCCTGTAACCCAAGAAAAGCCCTTGCAGACACTGCGGCCACAGATTGGTGTTGGTTTGAAGCTACTGATGGTCGATCACCAGGACTCCTTCGTTCATAACCTGGCTGCCTATTTCAGAGAGTACGGAGTCGACCTGATTACTCTGCGACCAGAGCGGGCCAGAAAGTATCTGGATAATCACTGTGTTGATCTGGTGGTTCTTTCCCCTGGGCCAAGCAATCCAGAGCATTTCAATATGCAGGCCACCATCGATCTGTGTGTGAAAAAAGATCTGCCAATTTTTGGAGTCTGTCTCGGGCTGCAGGGCCTGGTTGAATATTTTGGTGGTGAATTAGCCATGCTTCCATATCCCATGCATGGAAAGTTATCGGTGGTAAGCCACGATAAAACGCCAATGTTTGACAAACTGTATTCTGAGTTCGATGTTGGTCGCTATCACTCTCTGGTCGCTAGCAAGCTGCCTGACTCTCTGATGGAGACTGCGAGGACATCCGATGGGGCAGTCATGGCTGTCGAACATAAGTCCTTGCCAATTCGGGCAGTGCAGTTTCACCCGGAATCCATAATGAGTTTGGAGAAGCAGGCAGGGCATCAGATTATCGAAAACATCATCAACCTGACCGTTAGTGATAAACAGCTAACTAAAGTTGTTTAGCTTGAAAATGCAAACCAATCGAGAATCAGAAGCGCCTGGCTAACCTCCAGCCATTCGATTCTCACGTCCTGTGACGCTATGAGGCTGGAGGGGGTGTGCCTTCGTAGACTATTTGCCTATGCCCCATCACGTAGAGGCGGTGGGGGATTTTCAAGGCTTTACGCTAGCAATGGAGTGGCAACTCTAGAACACTTCGAAGAGTCCGGCTGCACCCATGCCGCCGCCAACACACATAGTGCAAACCACGTATTTTGCACCTCGTCGTTTGCCTTCGATCAGGGCATGTCCCACCATGCGGGCACCGCTCATTCCGTAAGGGTGGCCAATGGAAATTGCGCCACCATTAACATTTAGCAACTCATTGGGAATGCCTAGTTCATCACGACAGTAGATGACCTGCACTGCGAATGCTTCATTGAGCTCCCATAAACCAATATCGTCCATGGAGAGATTAAAGCGCTCCAATAACTTGGGCACAGCCTTAACCGGGCCTATGCCCATCTCATCCGGTTCAACACCAGCCGCAGCCATGCCGCGATAGGCACCAAGTGGCTCCAGTCCTTTCTGTTCCGCCAGTTTGCTATCCATTACCACACTGGCCGAGGCGCCATCAGATAACTGGCTGGCATTACCGGCTGTAATCACGCCGCCTTCGAATACAGTTTTCAATCCTGCCAGTCCTTCTAAAGTGGTAGTTGGCCGGTTGCCTTCGTCTTTATCCAGGGTTACATCATGGATGCTCTTTTCTTTGGTTTCTTTGTCCACAAAAACCATTTTAGATGCCAGGGGTGCTATTTCATCGTCGAATGCACCAGCCTGTTGTGCTGCCGCTGTGCGTTGTTGGCTTTGCAGTGAGTATTCATCTTGCCGCTCACGGCTGATGTTATAGCGCTTCGCTACGACTTCTGCCGTTTCCAGCATGGACATATAAGCATGTTCTGATTTTTCGATGACTAATGGAGACTGTGCGCGAAAACCATTGCGATGTTCGTTTTGCACCAGACTGATTGACTCAAGTCCACCGCCGACAACGATTGGCATGTTGTCTACCACTACCTGTTTCGCCGCAGTGCATATTGCCATCATGCCTGATGCACACTGGCGATCCATGCTCATGCCAGAGACACTGGAAGGAAGACCAGCGGCGACCGCTGCTGTGCGTCCGATATTGTAGCCAGAGGTGCCTTGCTGCATGGCACAACCCATGATGACATCGTCCACCTCACCCGGTTCCAATCCCGCGCGTCGTACTGCTTCTGCAATGACATGTCCGCCCATTGTGGGTGCATCAGTGTCATTGAAGGCGCCGCGATAAGCTTTACCAATTGGTGTGCGGGCAGTAGCTACGATTACTGCTTCTCTAGTCATCATTTACTCCTTAATCGAATTCAGGCTTACGCTTGATTCTGGTTATCTAAAACCATGGCAATAATAGCGTCCACGGCTTCGCTTGCTAGTTCGGTCATTTCTGCGTCCGATCTGTCCTGAATCGGATGCGGAACAAAAACACTGGCAGGGGAGATGCCGAGGGATTGTGCCTGGGCATCCGCTGCTTGTATAAATTCAGTCGATGCGACAAACCCCGAGGGTATGCCACGACTTTCCAGGTCCATGATGTCATGCAAACTGCACGAGGTACATGAACCTCAGTCGGCTAAACCTTCAATAACAGCGTCGCATTCAGCACTGATTTTTTGGCTCAACTCGCGCGGTGCTTTGCGAGCAAATGTAGGCTTCATGTAACGATTTACTGTTGCGCCTTGCTCAGCCAATTGCTTTTCGATTTCGTCGAGAAATTCCTTACCGCGTGGTTTCGATATGTCCAGTAGACCTATCGTTGCGCCAGCAAGACTTCCGAGGCGCGGTTGAAGCTGGCGCTCCACCGGATTTAACTCCGCGGTGGGGTCCAGCAAGACTTCGTTTCCCATAATGTTCTCCATCCTGTTGTTTCGCTAGGATAATGGATGACCTGAATCATCCAATCTGTTTTGAGACAAGTTGACTGCCTTTATCTCCCGAGGCGACCCAGCCGCTGATAATAGCGGAAAACATGCCTGCTGTGCCTCCGGTGGTGACGATATGCAAACCATCGTCTCTAAACTTGTTTAGTAGTTTATCCTTCAGTTTTTCAGGCATACCTTCTGCCATACCATCCACTCCGCAAAGCAATTCTGAGCCTGGTGTCATAAGCTCATCATAGAGCGCCTGTCGTAATGTCTCTTTGCTCCAGCCTCCTTCTTTTAATACGCGTCGGTGTTCAGGGCAAACTACCAGGATCGCATCAGCCATGCCAAAGCGCTTGACGTGAGCCACCGCACGCAGGCTCGCAGCCATACTTTTCGCCAGTGATTCGGGCGTGCGAGACAGCTGATCCATGATTGGTTGCAGGCCTTCACCCGCAAACAAATTCACCACTGACTGATCCCTGTCGAAACCGCGGTCCATGGCAAGTGTGGGCCAATCTGTATCGCTTTCGTCTTCAGCAAAACAATAGGTGTACTTGCCTGGATTGCCTAGTGCGGCCCTGTCGATACCGCCAGGTTTACCGCCACCCACATTACGAACAAGTAGCTGTAAACTGCGTCCAATAGTGGCATTGGCTCGATTTCCCTGCCCTAAGGCATTGATACCTGAATTCATACCGATATGTCTGCTTACCGGACCGTTGACGATAATGACCGGTGAGGAAAAATAAGTAGTACAAAGCAGACCGTGCATACAGAACTTGTCTTGCAGGGCAGCTTCCACCGCTGCAATGACCGTTGCGAAGTACTCTGGCTTGCAGCCAGCCATTACGGCATTGATAGCGATTTTTTCGATGGAGCAGGGCACGTTGTCTGGAGGTACATTACCCACCACTTCATCGGCAGATCGGTTGGTACCCGAGAGCATTTGCATTATCCTGACTGCAGTGGGCGGTATCACAGGCAAACCATCGGTCCAGCCTCGCTCAAAGCAAGCTTCCATTACATCTTCTGAATCGGCGAGTTCCACTCGTCTGGCTTGTAGTTTATGAGACTCGAAGCGCGCCGCGAGCACATCTTCCATGCCTGGGTCCATGGTCATGGAGCCGCAGCCGGGCTTGAAAGGGCTGATTTTCCCTCCCAGATCTTTAATGCCGGTAAACTCCTCCCATTGTGTTTTGTCCCAACCGACTATTCTTTCCTCTTCTAGTTGTTCTTCATTTTTCGCGGCGCTATGGCGCAACAGGGTTGGTACGATCTCGATTTTGTTGTGGAATGAGAATTCGAGACTTGTGTCATCGATAGGATTGGCGGCAGGCTTAGGGAATTCAGGATCGTCCTGAACATATACAGTCAGTTCCAGAGATTCGGCAAGCTGGCTGATGACTGGTTGGATCAACTCGCAAGTTGGGCAGGATTTCTTGACTACCAGGGAATAACTTTGTTTTTGCAGAGTACTCAATCGAGAATTTCCTTTATTGATGTTAATGAGAGTAGAACAAGGAACGAGTGTGAAGTCAGCGGCAGTCCAGTTAAGAGTTCCGTTACCAGCTAAACAAAGAGTTCAGTAAATAAAGCCAAGTGTACTTATACCAATCAGGATGTTGATAATCATGAAAATCGAAGAGGTACGTGACATGACTTTCCACAACTGTGGTCCGCGGTAGGCGGCACGAATGCCGATAATGAGGATAAAGGTGTAGACCAGTATTCCCCCAACCATCGCGAGATAACTGACCCAGGCGCCGCTATCTACTGCCCGGCTACCGAAGACGAAAAAGAGTCCCGCTCCAATAAAGTAAAGTGCCCAGTAAGTGATGGCCAGGCCATATTCACCTGCCAGAAGCTTGCTCATAAAGGAGCGATCGTCGAGTGCTTCGCTTTCCAATTAAAATCCTGCCTTGGTCTCTGAGGTGTGCCTGCGAATGGGCAATTTTAACTCACTGACTGGGCTAGTAAAACGCGCAGAACCCCATTATCGGCCTATTTCGGGATTGGAAAGGCTAAGAATCAGGTGGTTGCCCTGCAGCTCTGTAAAATAGCGGCAGCAGGTCCTGGCAGGGCGGGGAAGTTTTCGACAGCAGGCCGCGAAAGTTTTATGATTGACGGCTTTCAGAAACACGAAAAAAGCGGAATTTCTGCATTGGTAATCACCAAGGATATTGACAGTCAAGCCCTGACCCAGGCTTTTAGTTTCTCCCGACAGAAAGAGAAAGCGATGTATGGCTTGCAGGGGATTTTAGCCGGCATCGTGGCCGATCAGCGGCTTAACGAAAAAGAGCTGTTGTTTCTTGATACCTGGTTGCAATCCCAGGCCGCCTTACGTGACCACGAAGATGTTGTGTCTATTCTCATACAAGTAGGTGAGGTGCTCGAAGACGGGCAAATCACTAGTGAAGAACTAGCGGGTATGCAGAGTAGCATCGAGAAAATTGTCGCTTCCAATGAGGAAGAAACTGCCGAAGGTCTGGGTAGAGCCGACGAGCTGATTGGATTTCTTACCGGAGTTGCCTCTGATGGCATCTTAAACGATCAGGAAGTCGATGCGCTGTCTACCTGGTTGAATCGAAACGAATCCATTCGCGACAAATGGCCAGCGAGTGTCATAGTAAATCGCCTTAACAATATTCTGGAAGACGGCATAATCACCGAAGAAGAACGTCAGGACCTGATGGTTACGGTACAACAAATTACTGGCACTGAAGCGACTCCAGAGGATGTGAAGTACGAAGCGTCGACCGAAGTTTGGGAAGACATAGTAGAGGAAATAAAGATTCCTGGTTCTCGTTTTTGTCTGGCCGGTGAGTTTGTTAGCGGAGACCGCAACAGTGTCGATACCAATTTGCGCTTGCGAGGAGCCGAAACTTCACCCAATGTTCACAAAGATGTGGATTACCTGGTAATCGGGACACTTGCCAGTCGCAATTGGTTGTATACCAGCCACGGAAGAAAAATCGAAAAAGCGCTGCTGCTCAAGCGCAAAGATGCGCCGATTTCGATAATCACCGAGCGTACCTTGCTCAAGTTTTTCAGCTAAGTCATCTCTCAGGCAGACTAGGTGAGTGCTATCTCGCCGAGTCCCATTCTCTTTAACAGCATCCTGGGGCAACAGCCATGTCTGCGATTGGTTCACCGCCTTATGGTGGGGCTAGTTGGCCTGGTGTTCTCTGTCGCAGTATCCGATCGCCCCCCATTAAGAGACTTGATGGACTACGCATAAGCTCGACGAGCTGTGCTGCTGAAAACCCAATCCAGTCGCTTCGTTCGATTCATTGAATTCAACTTGCACGAAAAAAGTCTATAAAAACAGAATCTTAAGCTCTTTTTATGCGCCTGTCAGAGGCGCTTGAGGGTGCCTTTTATTGACCTAGTGATATCAATATGATATCAATTTGTACTGTTCATGGAATTCATCTCCCCCGGGTGCTGATATCCCCAAAGGAAGGTGTTGATAGAGGAGAATTTCGATGATTGAAGAAAAACAAGCTGCGACTTACAACGGCTATATGGCGATAGTGTTGCTCTTTATCCTGAGCTGTATGGCCATCATGGGAATCGCTGTCCTGCCTCCATTGATGAAGATAATTCTGATTATCGCCAGTGTAGTGATACTGGTGTGCTGGTTCGGCTTCTTCATGGTCGCGCCAAACCAGGGGCGAGTGCTGCAGTTGTTCGGTCGCTATGTGGGTAGCGAGCGCACTGAAGGTCTGCGTTGGGCAAACCCACTCTATATGAAGGGAAAAGTTTCTCTGCGTGTGCGCAACTTCGAGTCGGGCACGCTCAAGGTTAATGACAGTAACGGGAATCCCATTGATATCGCTGCGGTGATCGTATGGCGCGTTGTCGATACGGCAGAAGCCTTATTTGAAGTGGACGACTACGAAAACTATGTGCAGATTCAGAGCGAAGCTGCACTACGAAACCTTGCAACTACCCATCCCTATGACAGCCATGAAGATGATGGCGAGGGTTTCTGTCTGCGCAGCAATCCAGAAGAGGTTGCCGAGCTATTAAAAACTGAAGTTCACAACCGGTTAAGCAAGGCTGGCGTGGAAGTTATTGAGGCCAGAATCAGCCACCTGGCTTATGCGCCGGAAATTGCCAATGCCATGTTGCAAAGACAACAGGCGTCTGCAATTGTCGCCGCTCGTAAAAAGATCGTTGAGGGCGCGGTGGGTATGGTGGAGTTAGCGCTCGAATCCCTGTCTGCCAAAGAAGTGGTTGATCTGGATGAAGAGCGGAAAGCGGCTATGGTGAGTAATCTGCTGGTAGTGCTATGTGGTGAAAGTGCTGCATCTCCGGTAGTAAACACAGGCAGTCTCTACACTTGATCTAATCTTCGCGTATCACCATGAAACGCAAAACCTATCCACTGAGGATTAACCCAGAAATTCTCGCCGCGATGCAGCGATGGGCAAACGATGATTTGCGCAGCATGAATGCGCAAATCGAGTTCGTTCTGCGTGAGAGTCTGGTGCAAGCGGGCCGCTACCGGAAAGACAAGCCGGCCAAGGAGACAGAAGAGTAGACTGCTTTCTTTGTCCTGTTGTCGTGTAAACCTGATCGGCGTCAACGCGTTCTTCTACATACGAACATGAATAGTCCGCCCTTGCCGGGTTGGACAAAGTAGGAGATCCGCCAATGTTTCAACGATCAATCAACAGACTGCTCCTGGTTTCTGCCATGCTGGCATCACCCACCATAGTGGCGCAGGACTCTGATGCCGTTGCAGAAGGTTCGGAGCGCACAGCGCGGCAAGAGCGAATTGCCGAGTTGCGGCAATTGATGCGCGAAGAACGTCAGGCTCAGCGTCAGGACATAGAAGAGCGGCTAGCGAATCTCAGCGATGACGAGCGGGCTGCTCTGCAGGAACGTCGCCAGATGCGACAGGCACAACAGCGTCGGGAGAACCGGACGCGCCGCGGCCAACGCCAGCTCTGCGACTGTTCAGATACCACGACTGAGATTCAGCCAGACGCTGAGTCAGTTAATTCTAACTGAGCTAATTTGTTGAAATAATTAGAAATATCTCTTCATATATCGCGGGCCCCTTCACTTGAGGCCCGCGTTTCTTGCGTCCTGCCAATTGTTAACCTTTTCCCCTCTGTGGGACTCTAATAGAGTAAATAGAAGCCGTTCGTGATTACTAACGGGTCTAGTGGGTACAGAAGTCGGGGAATTCCCTTGTTACGGGAAACAGAAGAAGAACTGGTTCGGTCAGCTCAGACGGGCAATATCGCTGCCTTTGAACGTCTGGTGCGTACACTCGAACGCCAAATGCTGGCTGTGGCTGCCGGTTTTGCCCATACCCCCGATGATGCCAACGACATCTATCAGGATGCCATGTTGGCGGCGTACAGAGCCCTACCCAACTTTAAACTCGAGAGTAAGTTCAGCACCTGGCTTCACAAGATTGTGGTGAATACCGCGTTGTCAAATCGACGCAAATTGAAACGCACCTGGCAGAAGATGACCGCGGTTCAGGCTGAATATGAGCAGCAAGAAAAATATGTGGACAGCCATGATCCCGAATCATCCATTTTAGATGAAGAGCTAAGTGGTGAAATCGCCCAGGCGCTGAAGAAATTGACAGACAGTGAGCGTATCGCTTTCGTTCTGTGCCATCAGCAGGGATTCAAATTACGAGAAGCTGCTGAAGTAATGGGTTGTTCTGACAACTCAATCAAAGTGATGTTGTTCAGAGCGCGAAAGAAAATGCAGGAACAGTTGGTGGACTACCACTAGTGGCAGTTCATGGAAATGTTGAGGTAACGAAGATGACAATGTCAAATCATACTGAAGAGTTTGAGCTCCGTGTTATTCAGTATCTCTATGGCGATTTAGACGAACAGGACAGGCAAGCGTTCGAAGATGAGCTGGCCAGCAATTCTGAATTGCGCCGATTGCTAGAGGCGGAACAGAGCTTCAATAGATCTGTCCCCATTGGCGCACAGCCGTTAATCGATGAAGAACGTGTGCAAGGAAATCGATGGCTCCTCAGGCAAAACTTGCAGCGGGAAGCGAGGCCTCGCTTCTCTCTTGGCAAGTGGGCCCAGGAGCTCGCTGAAAAGCCAATGACCGTTGCTTTTCAGGGAGCGGCTATGGCGATGACTTTTGTGCTTGGCATCTTCGTGGCTACTCCAGGTACACAGTCGGCTGATCCTGCAGCAACACTTCCAGTTGCAGTCGCTGATTTATCTCCGCTTTCGCTAGTCAACGAAGATGACTATGAAATCTATCAGATGAAGGTAAACAGCTACGATGCTATGACTGGAGACATAGACCTTTCCTTCTCGCTTGCATCGGAAACCCGCTTAACCGGGAACGTATCCGACCGTAGTGTCAATCAACTTATGGCTGTGGCATTGCAGAACGATATTGATAGCGCATCACGTTTGGACACCATCAATGCATTACAGCCTGTGGTAAGCGGCGATCAGGTATATGAAGCGCTAATTTACGTACTAACCAATGATCAGAATCCTGGTGTCCGTTATCAAGCAGTACAATCACTGGTTGCATTGGCTGATGAGGACCGGGTGCGTGATGCGCTGCGCTACGCCTTGCAGGAAGATGTAAACCAGGGTGTGCGGGTCGAAGCATTCAATGCCCTAAGCGCCTATCGTGATGAAGAGACGCTGGCTGTGCTTAGAGAGAAAGTTGATGCAGATAGCAACGAGTATATCCGCACGCAATCCAGATTGATCCTGGAAGCATTAGAGCAGCCGGCTGAGAGTGAACAGATTCTGTAACCAAAATAAAAAACTGGAAGTCAAAACAGTAAAGTTAAATTTGAGGTAACGACCATGAAACTAGTAAAGCCCACAATACCGCCAGCATTTATTCTGTTGCTGACACTAGTTTTCTCTAGTCATCTAGCCGCTGCGACTGCAGACGATTACGATGAGCAGTTTGATGTAGGGGCAGGTGGCACACTTACCATTAATAGTGATGCGGGACCTATTGAGGTCAACTCCTGGGATCAGAATCGTGTACGGGCTCGTATCCGTAATGCAGATGATTTTGATGTGAGTATTGAGCAAAGCGGCAATGATGTTTTGGTGCTTGCTGAATCTGAGCGCCGGGGAATATTCGGCTTCGGTAGAGGTTCGAATATTCGGTTCAACGTCGATGTGCCAGAATCCTACAATGTAGATCTGGATACTGGCGGGGGTTCGATAGTAGTAGCGCCACTTATTGGTGATGTCATTGCTGATACCAGTGGCGGCCGCATAGAAGTGGGGCGCACCGTGGGTCGCGTCGATGTGGATACTTCTGGTGGCACTATCGAGATTGACGACGTGGATGGCGATGTTCGTGCCGACACTTCTGGGGGCAACATCACCATCGGCAATGTGATTGGTAACGTCGAAGCCGACACTTCCGGTGGCAGAATTCGAATCGGCAATGTCTCTGAGGATGTCTATGCCGACACCTCTGGTGGCAGTATCGAGATTGGCAATGTTGGTGGCGACATGGAGGCTGATACCTCTGGTGGCAATATCACGGTCGGTCAGGGCTCTGGTTCCGTACAGCTGGATACTTCGGGAGGCACCATCCGCGCCGATTGGGCCGTTGGTCCTATCGTCGCCGACACATCGGGCGGTAATATTTACCTGGCAGGCAGTGACACGCGGGTAGAGGCCGATACTTCCGGCGGCAATATCGAGATTGAAGGCAGCAACGGGCCGGTCGATGCAGATACCTCAGGTGGGAGTATCACGATTCGTGAAGCGGTTGGGCCCATTAGGGCCGATACCGCCGGTGGGCGCATCGATGCGGAACTGTCTGCAGTTTCAGGTCGTCGTGACGGCAGTATCGAGCTGGAAACAGCGGGTGGCGACATCACCTTGCGTATACCCAGCAATCATAACGCGACTATTGTTGCTAATCTGGAGGTCACCCGTCGGGCACGGGATGACTATCGGATCTATACCGATTTCCCGCTGAGTATCAGGGAGGACGATGATGGTAATATTCTGGGCAGAGGTGATATTAACGGTGGCGGTGACCGTATCTATCTGGAAACCACCAACAGCGATATCAATATTGTGAGCGTAGAGAATTAAGATTCCTGCCCAATAGTCTCTAATCAACTACCTTGCTTCGCAAACGGCCACCTGAGGTGGCCGTTTGCGTTTCTAAGCCAAAATAAACAGCCAGAAAATTGCTCCCTATCACAGTTTTTTGTGTAAACCGTTTGACTAGACTGACTAGTCAGTCTATAGTCGCCGCCAATGACGAAGCTAACAGCACGAGACAAGGTCATCGCGGCTGCTCAGGAGTTAATGACGGGCAGGGGGTACCGTGCCACCACGGTGGATGACATCGTCAATCGGGCCGGTGTGGCCAAAGGCAGTTTCTACCATTCCTTCAAATCCAAGGAGGAATTGGCGATTGCGGCATTGGAGGATTATGAGCGTCGCGGCTGGAAGGCGATATCCGGCGGTAGCTACATGGCCGAGCCCGATCCAGTCGAGCGAGCACTGGCCTTTGTTCAGTTCGTTGAGGACAGGAGCGAAGAACTCTGGTCCCATGGCTGCTTGTTGGGTAGCGTGTCCATCGAAGTGGCCGAGAGCTATCCGAGCGTTATCAAGCGCATCGGTGAGCTTTTTGACAAGTTCGAGCGTGGGTTCGAGGCGGTGTTTGAACCAGCATTGCAGGCGAGGAACGTAACCGAAGTCAGCGCTAATGACCTGGCGGTTTACTTTATCTCGGTGATCGAAGGATCGATCATTACCGCAAAATCCCACTTCAATGAGGGGTATTTGCAGAAAGGGATTCAGCAGTTCCGGCACTACGTGACCCTGCTGTTGGCGGAAAAAGAGTAGAAGATCGTGTAGTTCGTCGCAGTGGCGATTGGTTCGAGTGGGCAAACAGAGGAGTAATCCTCTTTTTTTATAATTAGAATTAGACTGACTAGTCAGTCTAATAAGAAAAATGGAGAGTACAATGAATACAGAAGTCTTGGATCGTCAATTAACCGACCTGCAGCAACACGCAGATTTCCAGGCACGTTTTTTCTCACTGACCTATGCGGGCGTTTCTTACGCGATTGGAGCAGGCGCACTGTTCTGGTTCTTCTTCGCGTCGATTGGCGTGGCGCCAGTTTCTCTGCTGGTGCTTGAAAATGGGGGTTTGCTGGCGAGTTTATCGGTTAATTTATTGCTGGTGGCTGCCTTCGGCGCACAGCACAGTGTGATGGCGCGACCAACTTTCAAGGCGCGTTGGACCCAGATAATTCCAGGCCATCTGGAACGCAGCACTTATGTATTGGTCTCTGGAATATTTCTGTTACCCATCATTGTTGCCTGGCAACCGTTACCGGGTGAAGTCTGGGATGTGCAAAATGCCAACGCGGCGCTGGCGCTGAAGGCAGTTGCTGTGTTCGGTTTTACCTATCTGCTGCTGGCGTCTTTCTTCACCAATCATTTCGACCTGTTTGGTTTGCGTCAGGCATGGCTGTTTGCCACTAACAAACCCTATACGCCATTGCAGTTTAAACAGAACTGGCTGTACAGCTTTAGCCGCCACCCCATCATGACAGGTCTGCTTATCGTGTTCTGGGCAACTCCGGATATGACAATGACCCGCTTTGTTCTGGCCATCTTACTTACAGCTTACATCTTTGTGGGCGTATGGTTTGAAGAGCGCAACCTGGTGGAAGAGTTTGGAGATACCTATCGTAAGTATCGACGTGAAGTGGGGATGTTTTTCACTTTGAAAAAACCGATTCGATAGCCAGACTTGCGAAGGCGAGTGCCTGCTTCCCTGAGCACTCGCTATTCGTATCTCAGGGCGTCGATAGGATCCAGATTCGCTGCCTTGGCAGCCGGCAGGATGCCAAACAGAACGCCGACAAAGCCAGAGAAGCCCAGAGCAAGGGCGATAGCCCACCAGGGGATAGCTGCCGGAGGAAAGCCTGGGATGCTGCTGGCGATTAGAGTGCCTAATCCGAATCCCAATCCCAAGCCAATCAGCCCTCCAAGCAAGGATAACAACAGCGCCTCGATCAGGAACTGCATCAGGATATGATGGCGCTTAGCCCCTATAGCTTTGCAGATGCCAATCTCTCTGGTGCGTTCCGTCACCGATACCAGCATGATGTTCATGATGCCAATGCCGCCTACCAACAACGAGATACTAACGATGCCGCCGATGACAATAGTAACCATGCCAATGATCTCATCGAATGTCTCCATTAGCTGTTCAGAAGTTTGAATGACAAAATCATTGTCTTCACTGGCGCTTAGATCGTGGGCGTTGCGCAATAACGCAGTCAGTTGCTGGCTCACGTCCTCAACGTCGACACCATCGGTCAGGCTCAATTGTATTTGGATATCAGTTCGGGCTTGATTGCCTTGCAGGCTTTGCATGGTGGCATAGGGAATTAGAACCAGGTCATCCTGATTAAAGCCCATGATTTCGCCCTTGGTTTCAAGTAGTCCAACTACCTTGAACCATTCGCCACCGATCTCGATGTATTCATTGACTGGGTTGTCGGGTAGGTCGAGGTTTTCCCGGGTTTTATCGCCGATGACGGCAATTCGTCGCCGTGTCTGATTGTCACTCTGGGCCAGGAAACGCCCAACCGCTGTGTAGTATTGGCCAACATCCTGGAAAGCATAAGTAGTACCCATGATCTGACTGAAAGCAGTCTGCGAACCATATTTCACCTGTGAGGTGCGATTGGCATAGAGAATAGGAGTAATTGAAGCGATACCTTCGCCACGTTTTTCAATCAGTTCCAAATCGGAAGCAGTCAATCGCTTGCGAATTCCCTTCATGCGGTCCGCTGTTGGCGTATGAGATTCTATGGTTAAGCTATTTGAGCCCAGCGATGAAAAGGTATCCCCTATGAAGGCACTCATACCTTGAGTAACGGATACAACAGCAATCACACTGGCGACGCCTATCACGATTCCCAGAGTAGTAAGGAAGCTGCGCAATCCGTGGGCAAAGATAGAGCCCAGCGCGGAGCGCGCACTTTCAAACAGCGCAAACAACATCAGGCGGTGATTCCTTGCTGTGTTACATCACTGGCGATCTTGCCGTCACGCATTTCGATCACGCGATCACAGTGGGCGGCTATTTCATCTTCATGGGTGACTACAATCAATGTATGACCTTCCTGGTGTAACTCATCGAATAGCTGCATGATCTCCACGGAGGTTTTCGAATCAAGGTTTCCTGTTGGTTCGTCGGCCAGCAGAATGGAAGGTTCAGTGACCAGTGCTCGCGCGATCGCAACCCGCTGTCGCTGGCCCCCCGATAGTTGATTGGGTAAGTGATCCATGCGATCGCTGAGCCGGACTCGCTTTAGGGCTTCTTCTGCTTTTTGTCTTCGTTGTTTAAGGGTGAGGCCGCGATAGATAAGAGGCTGCATCACGTTGCCCAGGGCATTGGCGCGAGGCAACAGGTTAAAACTCTGGAAGATAAAACCTATTTCCAGATTGCGAATTTCTGAGAGTTCGTTCTGGTCCAGACCCTCTACATTTTTCTGATTCAGCAGATACCGACCGGAGGTAGGTTTATCCAGACAGCCGAGGATATTTAACATGGTGGACTTACCGGAACCGGAAGAGCCAATAAATGCCAGGTACTCGTTGGCCTGGACTTGTGCGCTGATGCCATCCAGAGCTTTCACCACCTGGGTACCCATTTCGTAGTACTTGGCGATGTCTTCAAGCTCGATAAGAGCCATATGCTTTTCCTATGGCCTCAGAGTTCCTCGAGGCGGGTTACATCGAGTCGATCACCATCCAGCAAATGGCGAAGCTCCTGGTTGGGGCCTACTACGATCTCGACATCCTCATCGATTTGGCTCACCAGCTCCTGATATTCGTCGTCTGACAGGCCCACTTGCACCTGGGTTTTACGTGCTACTCCGCCGTCGTTGACAAAGATGTAGTGCTCGCTGCGAAGTTCTGCTCGGTCCTCTTCGAATACAATAGCCTGTATGGGCACCGCTGCGACCCGCTGGTCCTGTCTGGTAAATATTTCGGCACGGCAGGACATGCCCGGACGCAACACCACATTTCCTGGATCAGTTATATCGATCTTCACCGTGAAACTTAGTCCTTGTCGGCCGGGGGCTACTTTTGCTGTGTTAGCTATGAAGCGAACCACGCCTTGCATCGGTTGATCTGGGTAAGCGATCGCGACGATTTCTGCTCGCTGTCCAACTTCGATGTTCGCCACATCCGCTTCATCCACCAGCACCTCGGTATAGATGCTCGCTGGGTTCGCAATGGTCATTAAAGAGGAGCCAGGGATATTAGTGGAGCTGGCGATAGCAGTCTCCCCCACCTTGATATCGAGACTGGTAATAACGCCATCGATAGGGGAGATGATCTGAGTCTTACTTAACTGATCATTTACCTGGGCCAATTGGGCTTCGGTTTGTGCGAGCCGTTCCCGCGATGACTTAAGATCAATACGGGCCAGATCTAACTGATTACGGATTGCCTCATATTCTTCTTCGCCAATGAGGTCTTGATCATACAAACTGTTACTGCGCTCAAACTGCCTTTCCAGATTTTCGATGCGAACTTCCTGGCGCTCGATATCAATGGTGTTTAATCGTACCGCAGCTTCTGATTGTTCTAGTCCGGCGAGAAAGTTGATGTCATCTACCCTGAGCACCAGCTGTCCGCTGGTCACGGAGTCGCCTTCTTCTACAAACAGCTCAGCCACTTTGCCAATGACTTCAGAGCTGAGCATTACTTCTTCTTCATGAGCGAGGAAACCGGACGCCAGGATGGACGGACTAATGATGCGCTGGGAAACTGCAGCCACTTCAACCTCTTTGGCATTGCTGCCAAGGAAGGCTCGGTTGATGAAGGGCAATGCGATTACCGTCCCTGCGATCAGTAGCACTAGCGTAAGCTTTTTGGCATTCACTGAGGTCTCTCCATTTCCCTTTCTACCAATATCACGCATTTTCTCGGCTACAGTTACAGCAATTTCAGGAAAATTGCGTAATTTCTGCCATTAAGCGAAGGCAAAATACGCCCAAACACCGATGATCAGTACATATGGCGCTAACACGACGGTTGTGGACCGCAGCCAGCCAGCAGCTAGCCATTGCCTGTACCCCAGCAATATCAGCACAACGCTCCACACCATGGATAGGCTAATGGAATTATATAATGATTGAATAGAGTCGTTGTTCGATAACATGCCAAGGTTGCGCAGCGCCAGGGGGTCTAAGTCGTAGACGCTAAGCTGGCCGTTCGGACTCAGGATGATAGTGACGGCCATGCCGATAGTGGACAAAAGGAACGGGAGTCCGGCCCAGCAGCTAAGTGAGAACCAGTGGCTGAATTTGTAGTCGTCACCACGAAGCGCAGATATCAGGCTGAGGTACGTGGCTTGTAGCAGAAAGATCACAGATACTCCCACAACACTGCCCAGCATCGCAAAACTCATCATGGTAGTCCTGGACATGGATTGCATGGCCTCCCGCGCTTCTTCCATCTCGGTCTCATCCAGACTACTGCCAGATAAGACATCATCAATGTACCAGTTATAGTCGACGACATTGAAATACCAGAGTAGGACCAGCGCGTTGCAGGTAACGATGAGTAAGAGTGGAAAAAGTTTGGAAGGTCGCCTGGCAATTTCAGCAAATGCTTCTGCGGGCGAAGTCATCAAGTTAAGAGCAAGATTCGTCTTACTCATTGGCGCGACTGGCGCCGAAGGATCTTCCTGCGTTGCTGCGCTCATTCTTGTTCTCCCAAGCAGGAAACAGAATTGAATCTTCGGGGATTGCTTGGTCTATAAGTTAGTGATTTTTGACTAGTGTCTCTGCTTTGTTCAAAGACTGGATCATCAACTTGTGCTTACAGCCAATATGTCTATAGTGGGGCCAAATTTTTACATATCAAGTACTTACTAGAATACGGATTGTAGGGTGATTAGTTACTCTGAAATTGGTCGCAGGGCTTGGCCGTTGATTCTGGCTAATGCGGCAGTGCCGCTACTAGGTTTGGTAGATACTGCTGTCATTGGCAATTTTGGCAGTATTGCCGACCTGGGAGCGATCGCCCTTGGTGCTCTTATCTTTTCATTTGTTTATTGGGGATTTGGATTCCTGCGTATGGGAACTACCGGCTTTGTCGCCAGGGCTAGTGGGGCAGGGGATAAGGCAGGAGTGCGCGCGGTATTGGGTCGCTCTTTGTTGTTGGCAGCGGTACTCGGCGTTAGCTTGATTCTGCTGCAGTGGCCTATCCAACGTCTGGCTTTCGTATTGCTAAATGCCGGCAGCGATGTGGAGTCCCTCGCGCTAGATTATTTTTCCATTCGAATTTGGGGTGCACCGGCCACTTTGGCGAGTTTTGCATTGATGGGATTTCTCATCGGCTTGGGAGAAAGCAGGGCATTACTCCGAATTCAGCTATTGCTCAATGGGTTAAACATTTGTCTCGATATTCTGTTTGCTGGTTATTTTCGGATGGGTGCCCAGGGAATTGCTTTAGGTACTGTGATCGCAGAGTGGGTAACGGTGTGGTATGCATCGGCATTCGTCGTGCGGAAACAGCGTCATCATATCGGCGCCAATGATCAGTTGTGGCCATGGGGAAGGATTATTGATCGCAAGGCGATGTTGGGTATGCTGTCCGCTAACCTCAACATCATGGTACGAACTTTATTGCTGGTTTTTTCCTTCGCTTTCTTTACTGATCAGAGCGCCAGGTTTGGTAATTCAGTGCTGGCCGCAAATCATATCTTGCTGCAGATTATTGCTTTTACAGCCTTCTTTCTTGATGGCTTTGCTTTTGTTGTTGAATCACTTGCCGGTAAAGCCATGGGCGCGGGGGATCGGTTTGGTTTTGAACAAGCAGTGCGAAGAACCAGCGAGTTCGCACTCTTGACCGCAGCCAGTTTGGCCTTGGCGATCTACTTTTTTGGTGACTTTTTAATCGCATTGCTCACAGATATCACTGAAGTACAGATGCTTGCTATTGAGCTGCAATGGTTGGCTGCGCTCTATGTGCTGTTGTCTTTTGTTGCCTTTCAATTGGATGGCATCTTTATCGGCGTTTCATTCACCAAAGAGATGCGGCAGGCGGCGATGAGTTCGCTAGCTGCGTTTTTGATGGCCTGGTGGTTGTTGATAGGTGAGTTTGGAATCGTCGGGCTTTGGTGGGCGATGATTATCTATGTAGTAGCGCGGGCATTGGCTTTGCTTTATTTCTACCCGCGTCTTCTACGCGCTATTCCCACTGGCCAATAGCGTTCTAGTGGATATTGGACTCGTCTTCGGGCATGGGGTGGGGCTCTAACTCCAGGCTTTGCACAAGGTCTCCAATCAAGATAAGCAGGCCTTTATGCCGTGTCTGACCGGTGGAAGTGAACTCGAATTCATAGCGTCTTCTCAGTCTCAATTCTCCTTGCTGATTTCTGCTTGGCCAAAGTCCACGCAGTACCATCGTTTGATCGAGTAATTGGAGGTTGAGCTGCTTACAGTGTCGCTGTACTAGTTGTAAGGCGTGCAATTTGATGCGATCACTTTGCCACCAAAGTGCTACCAACGCGGCGACCAGAGTTAGCCACGCAAGAGTAGAAAGTGACAGCACGTTCGAACCTGGCTTGAAAGTGACTTGTGACGGCTGGTATCAGACTGGTTCACCGTGTTCGGCATAACGTCGAATGTGGGGCTCCAGTATTTCCAGGGCAGTCTGATTGCAGGGGGGCAGATCAGCATCGGATTCACGAATGGGAGTGACTCTATCTCCCCAACGAATAACTGCCGCGCCCCACGTGAGTCCTGCCCCAAAGGACGCAGAGAGGATATGATCTCCAGGATTAATGCGTTGCTCTTCAAGGGATTCAGCGAGAGCTACAGGGATGGTACCGGCAGAGGTGTTGCCATACTTGTGGACGTTTACAAAGACTTTGTCTTCATCAATTCCAACGCGCTTGGCCAGCGCGTCGAGGATACGCTTATTAGCTTGATGAGGTACCACCAGGCTAATGTCATCCACACTGAGATTACAATCGTTTAATACATCCTCACAAGCCTGAGCCATGCTCTTCACAGCACGTTTAAACACTTCCTGACCTTCGAAATTCCAATCGATGTAGAGGAATTCATCAGACAGGCGGGAGTAGGCTGAGCCAAGATTAGTAATTTGAATGGCGTACTTGGCATCAGCTTCGCAACCGATGCGAGCCGATAACAAACCAACTGGCTTATCAGTAGCTTCGATAACTACCGCACCACAGGCATCGCCGAACAATACCGCCACATCACGTCGTGACCAGTTCATATAGTGGGAAATAAACTCACCACCAATAACTAGCACTTTTTTATGGGCACCGGTACGAATCAAGTTGGTACCGATATGCAGACCATAGAGAAAACCTGTACAAGCCGAATTGATATCAATCGCAGCACAGTTACGCGCCCCCAGGGCGTCTTGCACCAGTGAAGCTGTGTTGGGGCATAGAGAATCGATAGTAAGGCTGCCCAGTAGTATAAGATCGATTTCGGAAGGATCTAGATCTGCTGCAGCCAGGGCTCGTTTAGCCGCCACGACTGCCATGTCGGAAAAGTTGCAATGGCAGATTCGGCGCTCTTTGATGCCGGTTCGAGTGGTAATCCACTCGTCCGATGTCTCCATGAACGTGGCGAGATCATCGTTGCTGAGTATTGCGGGTGGAACGCATTTACCCCAGCCAGTTATTTCAGCGTAGTGCATCCATTACTCTCCATCATCGAGGAGGGAGATGGAGATTTGGTCCTCGGTATTTCCCGCGTCGATAGTGATTGGTGCTTGCTCGAAACTGCCAGCAAGCAACTGGACACACGAGCGTCTGTCTTAAAGAAGCATACTGTATTTTCACTGGAACCGATAGCCTGTAATCTTTTCGACGATGAAAGGGTCTTTCCTAGCATGTATCTTGATTACACGTTGCGCTACCAAGTGCCTATCCGAATGAAAACCAGGCCCTATCAGAGAAATGACTGTATTTAAACTGGCCAGACTTCTATTGCTGCTCGCTCTTGGCCTTGCTATGGAAGCGCGAGCTCAAATTGATCATTCCTTATGGGACGAGCTACTCTCGAAGCATGTGAGACCGCTGCGCAACGGCCAGGCAACCCGGTTGGACTATCAGGGAGTGGCCGCCGAAAGACCGGTACTCTCAGCCTATTTGGCGCAACTCTCTGCGGTCAGCCGCACTGAATTCGAGAGCTGGGGCCAATCTCATCAACTCGCTTTCCTCATAAACGCCTACAATGCCTGGACCGTGGATTTGATTTTGCAAGAAGGCCCAGGTATTGATTCCATAAGAGATATAGGGTTTCTACCCAACGCTGCCTGGAGACGGAATTTTATCCCTTTGTTTGGGGAGCAGGTGTCACTCGATGACATTGAACATGGAATGATTCGTGGCTGGGGAAGATACAATGAACCACGAATTCACTTTGCGGTGAATTGTGCTGCGGTGGGTTGTCCAGCATTGCGTTGGGAGGCTTATGTTGGTGAACGGCTGGAAGATCAGCTAGAGCAGAATGCTCAGCTTTTTCTGTCAGATCGCACTCGAAACTATCGTGAGGACAATCGTTTGTATATCTCGCGCATATTTGATTGGTATGAGGAAGATTTCGAACAAGGGTGGCTGGGTGTTCAATCAGTTGTTGAATTCCTGCAGCGCTATGGCGAGCAACTGGGGCTTAATCAGGAAGACTTCGAACAGATTGAAAAGAGGCAGATGCGCATTCGCTATGCTGACTATGATTGGCAACTGAATAGAGTTCCAGGCTCCTAGTTTCTCTGCCACCACTCGCAAGCTTGCACAGGTTCTGAGTCACTGTGCTAGACTCCGCCGTGGAAGAGTATCATCCCCGGTGGGGTGCCCGGACTTCAAACCCGGTGAAGTCTGTTAAGAGCAGGCTTGGTGGGTTCGACTCCTGCCTCTTCCGCCAAATCTCTAAATCCAAATCCCCAGCATGTCCCTGTTGGCGAGTATGCCTAACCGTGTTACTCTGCCTTGTTATTTCGATAATTCGGAAAAAAACGAAATAAATCAAAGTACAAGTGCAAACTTCCTGTCACACTATGCAGTGTAGAGTTAGCTGATGGACGAGTCACAACAGTTTGCTGCGCTTGGGCACCCGTTGAGACTGCAGGTGTTTCAGTTGGTAATCGCCCACGGAGAGGAAGGTCTGCCAGCAGGACAGATCGCCGCTACTCTGGATGTGCCTGCATCAACTCTGTCTTCCCATCTGAAAACACTGCAGCAGGTCAATTTGTTAGCTGCAACTCGCGATCAGCAAAAGCTAATCTACAAAATTAATGATATGGCTGTGCGCGAGATGATCAATTTTCTAGTGCAAGACTGTTGCCAGAATCAGCCGGAACTCTGCGGTCTAAATATCAAGAGCTGACGGGCCTGAATCACGCTGGCACAGGTTTGAGTTGTGCGCTGTAGTCCTGTTCTTGAATCGGCCAGTGCAAGAGCGCGGCAGTTATTCCCAGGATGATTCCCGCAATCCAGATACCGTCGTAGTTGCCATACTGTTGGTACCACCAACCTCCAAGCCACACTCCAATGAAGCTGCCCAATTGATGGCTGAGAAAAACGATGCCATAGAGAAAGGACATATAACGAGTGCCAAAGAACACAGCGACCAATCCCGATGTAGGAGGTACTGTGGCCAGCCACAAAAACCCCATCGCTGCGCTGAAAGCCAACACCGTGACCAGGGAGACTGGGACCATCAGGAATATCGAGATAGTTATCGCGCGACTGATATATATCCAGGTCAGGAGTTTGCGCATAGAGCGTTTGCCGCTTACCACACCAGCGTAGTATGCGCCGGCTACATTGCACAGCCCGATCAGACTGATACTCCAGGCGCCAATTTGCGCAGAAAAACCCAGATCAATGAGATACCCCGGCATATGTACGGTAATGAATGCCAGGTGGAAACCGCACACGAAAAATCCCATGATGAGAAGCCGATATGAGCTCACGGAGAATGCCTTTCGGGCAATGCTCGTTAAGTTCGTTTCATCCGCTTCCGCTGAAGCGTTTTCTGCCGCACCTCCGTACTTGGCCAATGGCAGGCAAAAAATAGCCATCAGAAAGCCGGATAGCCCAAGAATCTGCAGGGCCAACATCCAGCCCGCCATATCCACCGCGAATTGCACGACAGGCACCACCAGAAACTGTCCCAGGCTGCCAGCGGCGGTTCCGATACCCATGGCCCAGCCACGTTTCTCTTCCGGGACTGCTCTGGC
Source organism: Pseudomonadales bacterium (assembly GCA_028281635.1). Lineage (GTDB taxonomy): Bacteria > Pseudomonadota > Gammaproteobacteria > Pseudomonadales > Pseudohongiellaceae > UBA9145. Next base: position 33,061 of record JANQJM010000039.1, read on the forward strand.
TATAGAGGGCAGAACGATGCCAAACGAGGTGCCAGCAATTCCGGCGCCGACTAGCAGACCGGCGCTGCTGATTATCTGCAGCTCGGTAGTAGAGGCTGACATCGCCAACATACCTGTGGCATAGCAGGCGGCACCGCCAAGCAACACTTTGAGGTTGCCGTATTTATCTGCTAGACCGCCAGCGACTATTGCGCTTATTCCCCACATCAGATTCTGGATAGCCAATGCCAGGGCTAACACATCTCGGCCCCAACCCCGTGCTTCTGACATGGGTACCATGAACAGTCCAAATCCCGCGCGGTAGCCAAAAGACAATACAAGCAGCGCACAAGCACTGATCAGTACAGTCATGTAAGTATTTTTGGCAACACTGGGTGAAGTCATAAAACTCAGACAGTAAAACTGAAAGCGGGATGATCCGATGTTGCAGGCAACTGGATGGGGTTTGAACTGCGAACTGCGGAAAGCTTAGTTTAGCCTAGTAGGGCGCGGAACAGGTAGAAAAATGCAATGGATAGGGCGGCACCCACCGGCAGGGTGACAATCCAGGATAGGAAAATTCTTCCAACCACGCCTAAATTCAGCGCGCCGATGCCCCGCGCCATACCAACACCGAGCACTGCGCCTACCAGAGTATGGGTGGTGGAGACAGGAATGCCGGTACCAGACGCGATCACAACCGTGGTTGCGGCAGCAATCTCCGCGGCAAATCCCCTACTTGGGGTCAACTCTGTGATGTTGCGGCCAATAGTCGCGATCACCCGATAGCCGAGTGTCGCCAGACCCACGACAATTCCGCCACCTCCAAGAAACAGAATCCAAACTGGCAGTGCTGATTCTTCGGCAAAGACTCCGCCGTTGCTGACGACGGAATTTACAGCAGCCAGCGGGCCAATGGCGTTCGCCACATCATTCGAGCCGTGAGCGAAAGCCATGGAACAAGCGGTGAAAATCATGAGCACACCAAACAGACGCTCTAAAGATGAAAACCGGTTCTCCTCGTTCTCGGCAGGGTCTTCCTGGATATTGCGCAACAAGAAAAAACCAATGGTCATCACTATGATGCCGATAACTGCAGCGTAAATGGTCGCCTGCCCAAAAGAGACTTCCAACCCGACGTGGCTCAAGCCTTTTACCAGGGTCACCATGGAAATCATAAATCCAACCAGAAAGATGTAGCCGGGAATAAACTTCTTGGCGTTAGCGAATGGGTCTTCAGTGTCTAAAACCAGATACTGCACACTCATAAAAATGCCGAAGGCAATGACCCCGGAAAACACTGGTGAAACCACCCAGCTGGCGACGATGGAAGCAACCTGGCCCCACATCACTGAATCGGCTGAGATACCGACTACGGCGAAACCGACGATAGCTCCAATAATCGAATGAGTAGTGGATACTGGCCAACCCTTCCAGGAAGCCAACAATAGCCAGACTCCTGCAGCTAACAAGGAAGACAACATGCCATAGACCAGGAGTTCTGGATTCTGGTCGAAGCCTGCAGTCTCCACGTCGATAATGCCACTACGAATTGTTGAGGTGACTTCACCGCCTGCCAAATAGGCGCCAGAGAATTCGAAGACCATGGCAATGATGATCGCCTGTTTGATGGTAATCGCGCGGGCACCAACCGAGGTGCCCATGGCATTGGCGACATCGTTCGCTCCCACGCCATAGGCCATAAAAAACCCGAAGACGCAGGCCATTATCAGCAGCATAGTGCCGTACTGGGATAGTATTTCTGACATCTTGTAGTTACTCGATAGCGCTTCTTCTTATTATTAGCTGGCCATTAGAACTAGCAGTCTTGATCCTGCTTTTCTTGCTGAGTGGGCAATAGATCCGATGCAGTCGATGAATTTATAGAGAAAGATCGCATCAACTGGTGGCATCGACTGTTCTTGCTTTACGACTTCCCTCAATAGCTCGAATTCAGTTTTTTCGTTAGAAGATTCCATCTCGTCGAGTCTTGATATCAGGGTGGCTACGAAGTCAGCTTCCTTGCCTCTGAATCCGGTTTCCAATAATTCATCGAGTTCATTAATGACAGTTTGCGCCTGCCTGGTGATGGATTGTGTGCTCTCAAAAAACGCAGTAGACGGAGCCAACAGTTCCTGAGGTATCACCATCTTTCTTATTAGCACCATCGTTGCAGCGTCTTTGCACCGAAATGTTATGTCATCTTGAATTCTTAACAATTCTAGTAAATCAGAGCGGGCGACTGGCAGGAACAAGCTGGTGGGGAGGTGTGTGCGAATATCCCGTTTGATCTCGTCAGCATCACTCTTGGTCTCCATAAGCGATGCATGCAGCTCTTCAACTCTGTCCCAATCTTCCTGGGCGCTGGCGGTGATGATGTCCCCCAGCAAATCCACGCAGGCCTTCGCCTTTCCCATGTGGCCCTCTAGTGGGCGAATAGGAGAGCGGCCAAAAATTGCGCCAATTGGGTTAGTCACTGCGGAAGTTTCCTGAAATCTAACGCGGCGTATTAAATCACTCCGTTGCCCCCAGAGCCAGTGCCGCAGAGGACTTTTGATGAATTAATCCTGGATTTATTACAGCCCAGTAATATAGGTACCTGGCGATAGATTTACGAGCTAGAAATTGAGTGAGGACTATGGTTATTCAGCTTGGCGCCGTGGTGGGTGTTGGCAGCAGACCGAAGTCATGGATGGCTAATTACTGATTCTTCGACTTTTGCTCCGCAGCACATCCTGCTATGTTTGCGCATCGAAAAGTAGTACCAAGGAACCGAAATACTGATGATAAAAATTCTCTTTGTCGAACACGATGGCAACGAACATCCTGTGGAAGTAGAAGCAGGAAGCTCGGTGATGCTCGCAGCCGTGACCAATGGTGTGCCAGGGATCGACGCTGACTGCGGTGGTGCCTGCTCATGTGCCACATGCCATGTTTATGTGAATGAGGAGTGGGTGGACAAGCTCGAAGAAATTAGCCCTATGGAAGAAGCTATGCTGAGTCTTAGCAGCGATAGAAAGGGCAACTCCCGTCTGTCTTGCCAGATTAAGGTCACCGAAGAGATTGATGGTCTCGTTGTACAAACTCCTGAATTCCAATTCTAGCTCCTGGTCTACTATGATTTAGGTACCTGTTCATTTAAGTGTTGAATTTCGATTTATGACTGACACAGCAAATACAACTCGAGCGAAAGATCCTACTACCCAAAGTAAGTGGAGTATGGTTGGACGTGATCCCTACACCATGCCCCTGGAAGAAATAGATTTGTCTCATCCAGGAGTATGGCAGGCGAACGAAATGCATCCGTTCATGGAGCGTTTAAGACGAGAAGATCCTGTACATTTCTGTGCCGATTCGGCGGTTGGGCCCTATTGGTCAGTGATGAAGTATCGCGACATCATGCAGGTCGATACTTCGCATCAGATTTACTCTTCAGAACCCACTATCGGTATCGTCGACCAATTCGAAGAGTTCACGCTGCCTATGTTTATTGCGATGGATCCGCCAAAGCATGACGAGCAGCGACGCATCGCACAGCCAGTGGCAGCGCCAGCTAATCTGAAGAAACTTGAATCGTTGATTCGGCAGCGCGTGTGCACTATTTTGGATAGCTTGCCTGTGGGCGAGGAGTTTGACTGGGTGGAACGTGTTTCGGTTGAGCTGACCACGCAGATGCTGGCCACCTTGTTCGATTTCCCCTTTGACGAGCGCTACAAGCTAACGCACTGGTCCGATGTGGCGACGGCCATTCCCGGAGCCGGTGTCGTCGATACCTATGAGGAGCGTTGGAATATCATGCAGGAGTGTTTGGCGTATTTCACCAAGCTGCGTGATGAGCGTATCAATGCCGAGCCTGGCAACGACCTGGTGTCTATGCTTGCACACGGTGAGGCGACACGTAACATGCCTCCTATGGAGTTTCTGGGCAATATTTTGCTCCTTATTGTGGGCGGCAATGACACAACCCGCAATTCTATCTCTGGAGGCGTGTTGGCGCTCAATGAAAATCCCGGTGAGTATGACAAGCTGCGCAACGACCCATCACTGATACCGAATATGGTTTCAGAAATAATTCGCTGGCAAACACCGCTTGCCTACATGCGCAGAACCGCGCTGGTTGACACTGAACTTGGCGGCAAACAAATTCGTGCAGGCGACAAGGTGGTAATGTGGTACGCCTCTGGCAATCGTGATGAAGAGGTGATCGAGAATGCTAATCAATTCTTGATTGATCGCGACAAGGCCCGACAGCATCTGTCTTTCGGATTCGGTTTGCACCGTTGTATGGGCAATAGATTGGCAGAAATGCAGCTTAGAATCCTGTGGGAAGAAATTTCGACTCGCTTTCATACAGTCGAAGTGACTGGTGAGCCACAAAGAGTGTATTCAAGTTTCGTAAATGGCTTTGCTCATTTGCCGGTGACTTTGCACTCACTGAAGTAAGTTTGTTGGGAGCTGCGAATGCTCTCAGTCTGGTCTCACCAGATAAAACAAACAATCCTTTCTGGCGATCTCAGGATTGGTAGTTACCATGAAAAGCTTGAGTCTGCCGGTTGGGTAGAGCGCACCTTCCCGCAGTTCAAAAAACTGTGATGCTTGTTGTTCTCCCAGGGGGTTTTTTACTGCCAGAGTGTCATCCAGATTTCCGGACACGAATCCCAGGCGGTCCTGTCTGTCCACATAGCCAAAGTTGTGATTCTCAATATCCGGAAGCAAGGTGACTCCGTCGTCCATCAGGCAGTGATCGCCATAGGCAATTTCACTTCCCTTCTTAAGCTCTAGCCGCAGGGGATTGTGAAAGAACTCCAGAGACATATCCGTATGTCCAATCGCCAGAACATCTTGCTGGGTCATGTAACGCTCCAATCCATCCGTGGCTAGCCGATGTGACTCCTGATCCTGCGCGCCCCCGCACTCAATGGTTACGGTAGGTACCAGATTCTCACTGATTTCCATTAACGCACCGAGTTTGATATCTGTCACGATCATCCGGTGAGTGAATAGTGAGACAAGCGCATCGTGCTTCGCATCCATGAACGTAGTCACGCCAAAGGAAGGGCTAGAACCTGAAGTATTATGAATATCAATGACACACTCCGGACGGTAAGAATCCAGCTTCTTTATAATTTCCTGGGCCAGTAGATCCTGCTCGCTATCACCATACGGGGGTTGGAAGCAGCGATTCAGGTCTTTTTGGTGCGGCAACATACGATAGATGAAGCCCGGTGCCTGTTTAGCAGCGTCCACACTTGGAATGAGGATGTGGATGTCCACCGCTGGCGCTATCTGTTTTTCTAGTAGATTAAAAACTGCATGTAAGCCGGATGGTTCATTGCCATGTAATAGAGTTGTGGCAAAACGGCAGCGAGAGGTATCTTGTCCGCTTAGGTGAATATGAGTGGGGCCCGCCAAGTTTTCGAGAAACTCGTAGACATTCTCTCCCAGCTCAATAGGTTTCGGGTTTTTCCAATATCGAAACTTCCCCGCCTCAGTTGAACTACCTTGTTGCAAACTGACTACTGCCACTGAGCGACTGGGATATTGTCAGCGCTGTTTTTCTGGTATTGAAGTAGCATCTCTACCAGTGCTTCTCGCTTGTGCATGTGGTTTCTTAACTCGGCTAGTTTATTTAACTGCCAGCGGGAACCGGTCTGCCTGCTTTGCAGTCTCTCATCGATGACTTCCAGGAAAGGTCTGAAGTCTTCTTCAAGAAATCCCATTGCGCTGAGGTGTTCGGGAACTTCCGGTAGCAATTTCTCGAGTATGGCTGGTACTGAATAGTATTCCGGCTGGGTTTGTTTTAAAGATGGCCAGAAAAGCTCGGCGTCCAAACCTTTCTGCGCGGCGCGATAAAAATTAGCGGTGCAATAGGTAAACGGAATAGCGGGTAGCAGGCCTTTTATGTCATTCTGCATAACCTTAGCAAGACCGATAGCCAGGGCAGCATTTGCCAGCATGTCGACAATGCTAGGCCCAGCGGGCAGGGACCGCAATTCGATACGCAGATGACCTCCATCCGCTGGATCGTAAACCGGGCGATTCCAAAGCCAGATTGATCCCTGATGCAGCCGCAGTTCATGAAGTTCAGGAGTGCCGCCTGCTTCCACTATTGCCTCTGGATCCTCTTCGCCAGAATCCGGGAGTATTGGTCGGTACAACAAGGCCGCTTCGGCAAACAGTTCGAAGGCACCATCTCTTATCCAGTTATTACCGAAATTTACCCGTGCCGGCATGGGGTGCATGGAGTCTTTAGGGCGACAATCAATCAAGTC
>JANQJM010000091.1 GCA_028281635.1 Pseudomonadales bacterium
CTGGATTTACCCTTGGCGCCGCCGGCTTTGCCTTTTTTCTCTTCTGTCATAGCGATTTAGTGTATAGGAATAAAACTAATTGACATATAGGTGCAAAATGCATATAAATAGCAATCAGGATTTAGGTACGTTGTGCTTATTTCTGCGATATCGCACCTAAGTACAACTTAATACACTGATTTTATTGGAGAAATTGGAAATGACCAAGACTACTACCAAGAAAACCGAAGCCAAAGAAACTGTGAAAGAGTCCGTAAAGGACACTGTTAAGAGCACTATGGACAGCTACTTCGATGGTCTGGCTGACAGCTCTGAAAAATTCGCTGCAAGCGTGAGCAATGCCCGTGCGCGCAACGGCCGCATCATGGACAAGTTCATCGAAACTGTTGAAAACGGCCAGAAAGACATGTTGGAACTGAGCCGAGCAATCGCCGCTGCCCCAACTGACTACAAGGCTAATCTGCAGCTGGCCATGGAAACTATGAACCGTCGCCAGGAGTGTGCTCTTGAGTTCGGTAAGACTCTGTACCGTGAGCAGACTGAAATGACTAGCGAAGCTTCTGAAAGAGCCAAAGAATTATTTGCGCCTTTCAAGACTGCTGACTTCGACTGGACAGCACCTTACAAGCAAATGACTGCTTTCTGGGCTCCCAGCGCCAAGTAAGTCTATGGGAACCCCCGACTAATCAGTCTGAGGTTCCTAAGGAATACAATCTCTTCGCGCGGAATTTCGATACACTGAGGTTTCGCGCGTTATTTTACTGGCAGTAGCAGTATTGCCGGTATATCAAACAGGCATCTTAATTTCCTGAAAACAGCTAAGGTGGTCCGTGACGCAGTATTCAGAAGAAGAATTTCAAGCGAATCTGTTTGAGCATCTGAAGGATGCCTTCGAACACGATCCCGCTATTGAATACAGTCACACTCCCCTTTGGCGTGAGTTTGTGTGGCCAAAAGACTGGCTAACCCTTCGCTGCTCGCCTGTGTTTTATGGCTTCGGCATACCCAGGGGCAACAAGCAACCAGTTCTGTTAGTCCCGGGTTTCATGTCAGGCGACCTTCTGATGTTGGAGATGCATCGCTGGTTAAGCCGCATAGGTTATGACTCTTACCTGTCGGGGATAGTCTGGAATACGGACTGCCCCGATAAAACGTCGCGCCAATTGATGACACGCGTGCGCAGTATTTACGAGAAAACTGGTCAGCGCGTGCGCCTGATAGGTCATAGCCTTGGCGGTATGATTTCGAAGTACATCGTACAGACCGAGCCAGAGATAGTTGATCGCGTGATTACCTTGGGATCTCCGTTTAAATCACTGGTTAGAGCCCATCCCTCGGTAATTGGCATTTGGGATAAATTAAAAGACAATCGAAGCGGCCTGGTAGGCCGCAATCTGAAACCTTCTTGTGCAACTGGTTACTGCACCTGTGGTTTTGTACACAGCGTTCTGCAACCAGAACCCGTTACTCCACCGCAATTCGCAGTGTACTCAAAGAAGGACGGAGTTGCAGATTGGCGCTCTTGCGTTGAAGATGACGAAACACTGAACTCTGAAGTGAATTGCACCCACATCGGTATGGTGGTGCATCCAGAAGTTTATCGAGTTGTAAGTGACCGGCTCGCTGAAAAGATCAATTAAGCCGGTTGTGCCAATTGGCCCGATCGAAACAACAGCGAGATAACATGCATTGTCATAATTATTCGCTACACTGAGCATATAACGAAGAATAGGATAACCCCATGGCAGATAAAGACAATCTGGATCCAATGCAACTCATGCGCGACTGGTTTATTCAGTCAGAAAAAATGTGGAGCGACGCCATGACAGAATTCATGGCTGATGAACGTGTAGCCAAGAGCTCAGGCCGTTTCATGCAAGAGGCCTTACATACTCAACGTATGTTCAGCGAATCCATGGGTCAATACCTTTCCAATCTCAACATGCCTTCCCGCGGCGACATCCTGGATCTAAAGGATCGTGTCTCGCAGATGGAAGAAACCATGAATGCGGTGCTTATCGAGATGCGTGCCCTGCGCAAGCAGGCTGATGCCGGCAGTGCTGCTGCACCGAAAAAGAAGCCTACTCGCACCAAGAAAGCTGCGAAAAAGAGTTAAACCAACCAGCGAAGTCTCACCATGAATGCCACCGCCGAACAGCTTGCTACAGACCCTGAAGAAATTACTCAGGCGGAAGTTGATGCGCGTGTCGATCAATTAGTACGCCGCACCATCGAACGTAATATTCCAGGTCTGGCCGATCTGCCACAGACCGAATCCGAACTGGAAGTGGGTACCAGCCCAAAAGAGCTAATCTATTCACGAGACACGGCACGGCTCTACCACTACGACTCGATGGTGGATGAAGTCTATCGGGTACCCATCCTCATCGTCATGTCGCCGGTAGCCAAAGGTTATATTCTGGATCTGGCCAAAGGCCAGAGCTTCGTCGAATACTTTCTCAGCAAAGGCCATGACGTCTACATGCTGGATTGGCATGCGCCCCGTGCCGATCAGAGCAAACTTGGTTTGGCGAATTATGTTCAGGACCTGGTGGGCGACTGTATCGATAAAGTGGTTGAAGACTCTGGTGAGCCTGATGTAACCCTGGTTGGCTATTGTATGGGTGGCCTGCTCAGCGTTTGTTACGCCGCACTCAATCCAGAAGGAGCTGTGAAGAATCTGGCCTGTTTCACAACCCCAATCAATAGCGATGGCATGACCCTGCATCAACGCTGGGTCAGGTCCGAGAGTTTCGATATCGATCTGTTGATCGATGAGTTGGGCAATATCCCCACAGAACTGATCAACGCTTCCATGCAGGCCTTGCGACCCTTGCAGCGCAATGCTAATCAGCTAACACTACTGAATAACGTACAGAACGATGAGTTTGTTAAAGCCCACATGCGCTTCGAGCGTTGGGCAGCAGATCAGATTCCTTTGCCAGGAGTTTTAGCAAAAGACTGGACTAACAGTTTTCTCAAAGACAATCTGTTGGTCAAGAACGAACTGGAGTTAGGCGGCAAGCGCGTGGACTTCAGCAATATCAGGGTTCCTTTCCTGCATGTGGCAGCATCATTCGACCACATAATCCCTGAAGGCGCTTCCAAAGACTTAATCAATCTAGTCCAATCGGAAGACAAAGAAGAAATCGTTGTACGCGGTGGCCATGTTAGTCTGGTAGCTGGCGGCAACGCCATGTATCGCCTCTGGCCAAAACTCGACGAGTGGGTCAGTGAGCGCGCAGAATAAAGTAGAATAATTACAGTACAAACAACGGAAGATTTATGCCTACTGAGTTAAACGACGCTAATTCTGAATACCCCTTGCACGTCAACATGAATGGCAAGGACGTCACTCTCCGCTCCATGACAACCGAAGACGGTGATGCCATGTTGAAGTTTGCACGCGCATTGCCGGCTCATGACATTCTCTTCATGCGACGCAATATAACCGAGCAACCCGGTATCGATAAGTGGATAAATGATATTCGTGACGGACGTGTGCATACGGTTATTGCCCTGGTTGACGGCGAGATTGGCGGCTATGCCACCATCCATCTCACGGAACTGGACTGGACGCGACACGTAGCTGAACTGAGAGTTTCGGTATCGCTGGACTTACGTGAGCACGGGCTTGGCCGCACGCTAATTCGTGAGGGTTTTAAGTTGGCTGTCACTATGGGCGTTGAGATCATTACTTCTCGCATGACACCCGATCAAAAAGCTGCACGCGCACTGTTCGAAGAACTGGGCTTCCGCAATGAGGCAGTGCTGAAAGATCATATGAAAGATACGAAAGGTGAGTACCATGACCTCCTTGTCATGGCCGTCAATGTTGACGAGTTTCTTGCCCGCCGCCAGGCCTACGGCTTAACTTAGTCCATTCGCTGCAACCAATTCCTTTAACTCCGCCTCGCTGTAGCGAGGCGTGATATGTTGCGGGCAGTTCCACTCAATGGCCTCGAGTCGAATCACCATCCCCCGCTCCACTTCCGCCTCATAGTCTTCAGACTGCAGTTTCGCTATCAACTCCGGATTGTCTTCCTTATGCACCAGCTCGGCATGACCCCAGAGTTTCAGGCGGCGCCGATTGGGATAGTCCATCAGAATCAGACTCACCCGATCATTGGCATTCAGGTTCCCAACACTGAGATACTGTCGATTGCCCCGGAAATCCGCGAACCCGATGTGCCGGTCATCCAGCACTTTAATAAATCCAACCGGTCCACCCCGGTGCTGCACATAAGGCCAATTGTTTTCGGATACAGTGGCCAGATAAAAGCTATCCCTGGCTTCAATGAAGTCTGCCACCCTCTTATCAATGGTATTACCTGGATTCGTGGCATCTTCAAAGAATTGATTCTGTTCACGACTGCCGTATCGTTCCTGCGCTGCTTTTACACTGGGTGTAAAAGTGATCTCCGCGAATGCTTTAGCCATGACTATCTCCTGATTACCGAATTCGGTGGCGAGTACGATGGAGAGTAGTATAGCCGGCAATGGCTAACTGAGTGTTCCAGAAGTCCAGAATAGGAAGCTAATAGTACGAGGATTAAGCAATCATGCTGTAGCAGGCTGCCAGTCTTTAATACGGACTTTAACTGTATCCATATCGTGTTTGCAGACACCAGATCTTGCTATCAGCTTGTAATCACAGATATCACAGCGCACACATTCTTTAAAATCGATCTCTGGTCCGCGTATCGCCCCTGTAGGACAGGCGTGCTCACAAACCTTGCACACATCGCACTGCTCAACCCGTTTGATACGCCACGGGGAAATCAACGAAGTCACACCGAGAGCCGCACCCAGAGGGCAGGCATAACGGCAGTAGAAACGGGGGATGAAGGTGGCGCCAATCAGGAATACAGCAAGAATCGCCCATAATAAAACGGACTGAGAGAAATAGAAGATAGTCCCAAAGGGTTCAAAGTACTGGAACAAACTGAGGTCAGCATAGGCCACAGCCATCACCATAAGAAAGGCGAGGATGCCGTACTTGAGATACAAGGCCTTGTCGTGAATCGTCTGCGGCACTTGATATTGCCATCGCTTGGGGATGAAGCGAGTGATAAAGTCCTGCAGCGCACCAAATGGACACAAGGACGAACAGAAGATTCTACCCCAGAACAGGGTTGTCACTACGGTGAACACGATGATCAACAGCAGTGGCAAATCGTTGAGAAACAATGAAGGTCCGAGTTTGATGCCATTGGTTATATGAGAGACAGAAACAAAGCCGCCATCCATCCAACCCAAATAAATAAGCGTGACGGCGAGTGTTGCCCAGCGAATAGTAGCGCTCTTCTTAAGGAACGCCGTCATCACCATGGCGCAGATAACCAATATGGCGACGACTTCAAACACTGGCGCATTGGTGAGCAGGCTAGACCAGAATCCCTGCTCGGCAAATTGATCCCGTTCTTCATCAACCTCTGGAAGCAACTCAGCAGGAATAGAGCCACCTTGAGATAGAGCCAGAGCCAGAGGTGGCACCTGATATTCAATCTCATGAATCCCGCCAAATTCCCCTACTACACCTTCGGTGCTGTACAAAACAGAAAAAGGCTGCGCCAAGTCGAGTTCTGGCATCAACACCATTGCTCCGGCGAAACGTACCTGATCTTTAATCTTGCCGTAGTCGGCGCTACCGGCATAAACAAACCGGCGTCTTTCAATTGGAAAGATTTCTTCCCCTTGTTTTACCGCTAGCCGCTCTTGTCGAAAAGGCCTGGAAGAATCCCCATCGATACCAACTAACAGCATTCGACCTTCCCGCGACCGATTACTGGCATCGCGGTCGGCACGCGAATAATCATCGATGCCGATCATGATCTCGCCCAGACCGTCATGCCCCATAAACGCCAGGGTCAGTTTTAGTTCCGTGCCATCGGGTTGAATCACCGACCAGTCTTTCACGAGTCCGGTGTCTTTCATCTCCTGCCAGGACTGGTTTTCGAAGACTCGAAGAGCGATTGCATCACCACTGGTTGCTGCAACATATTCGGAGTCCGGCAGATAAACCTGCGCGACACGACGGGCGGCATCGCGCACACCTCGGGCAACCGCCCAACTGGTTATGGTGGCCCGTGATATACCATCGATATCCCTGCCAACCCTAAAACCTTCAGTGATATTTTTGGCAGAAAACTGATTGGGGAAATATTCAGAGTTAATGAAATCGCCACGGATGCTCCGGTAGGATTCGATATAGTGCAACACTTCGATGCCAGTTATGGTGCCTTTCATATCCAGGCCAACCAGCACATCGACCGGCGCGCTGTAACCAATCTCTTCCGGTGGCCAATCGGGGGTTTCAAACAAATAACCCATCAACACCGATTCGGAACTGGCGGGATCTCGTTTATAGGCTCGATACACCGGCGGATTGCCTTCTTTAGAGGAGAAGGTTTCTGCTCCACGAATAATCGACTTCATTAAGTCTTCGGTAACAGGGATAGGGTCCTGCCCATAGCTCGGCGAACCGGCGAACAGCATGAGCAATAAAATAATTGGGAGTAGTAGGCGGAGGAGTCTGGAACAAATGGACTCAGCAAATTCCCTGCTAAACGACTGATTATTATAGGACATTCTTGTTCTACAGACTGCTTGGGTAGACGTATCCTACACAATTTAAAGAGCCGGAGTAACCCGCTGCAGACTACTCCGGCTGTGCACTATCCCGTTGTTTGGAGCCTTCGTCTAGGAAGGTCTTAAAAAGTAGCGTTGGCGTTAAAGGGACTGGCGGTACCGCCCTTGATGGGGTTGATCTGAATCGAAGTCATGAACTCCCAACGCTCAAGCCGACCAGCGACTTCGGCGACGTCTTTCAAATACCCGTTGTCCACAATCGGCAGCCCTAAATTCACCTGAGTCAATTGATGGATCGGGCGATTGATGCCTTCCACACCTGACGGCTGAACGTCGTTGACTGCATCACCAATCAGGATTGCCACATCTCTTTCTCGTAACCAGGGTAAGACAGAAGCATGTAGTCCAGCTCCACGCTGTCCATACAGCCAAGGTCCTTGTGCTTCCCGCATCGCCCAGCGCCCGGTCCGTACAAACAGCGCATCACCACTGCCAATTTTTATACCGGCAAACTCTTCCCAGGCTTCCAAGTCTTCAACATAGATCGGTGTGCTCGGCTCCAGGTAATCGACACCACGTAACAGTGGCATATCCACCAATACACCGCGAGTAACATAGGAGGTCCCCATGCGATCGATGCCGAGATCCTCGCAACCAGTCGCTGTAAGGTTTTGGGGATAGCCGTTAAAGATCACATATTCCCCATCAACTACCGTGCGGTAATGGCACAGAGCATCCAAATGCGACAGCATCCCGTCGTGCAATGAAAACTGAATCTCATCCAGCGCAAAACTTGGTAGACCAGTCTCAGGATCAAGTCGACTCATCCAGTGAGCGTAGGGCCCAAAGGTTTGACTATCGATAGTTTTTTCTGCCGTGACAAAATGCTGCAGAGTGACCGTGATTCCCTCTGTGACCAAAGCCGCCGCTTCTTTCGTTTGTTCGGCTGTGATCAAGTTGAGAGTTCCCCGCTGATCATCGGGCCCCCACCTGCCCCAGTTGGAAAGTTCATCTTCCCATCCTCTCAAAGTATCCAGGGTCACCATGACTGAAGGGTCCTGTGTCGATGGATGTACCCAGGAATCCTGTGCACTCAGCACTGGATACAGAAAAAATGGTACGGCTAGCGCTGCAATTCGAAGTCTTTTGGGAAGTCTTTTGGATGGAATCATGGGGCTGCCTCGCAGTGTCGTTATTGGGGGAGCAAGGAAATTTCAGCATAGAGCAAAATCTGCTACCTGTAAAAACCTCCGGGCTGGGGTGCTAATCCGTGGATACTGTTAACATTGGGTAGCTACAAAGAAAAAACCTATATATAGAGAAGGAAGAACATCATGGCCCGCGCACTCATCCCCCTAATCGCCTTGCTGTTAAGCATTCTGTCCTTCGCAGTTTCCGCCCAAGAGGAACGCCCCAGGGCCAGAGAAGCCGGCGTGGTGGTCGGGATCTTTGCGCCAGGCCAGTACAACGCGATTACCGACGTGGAGGGCGTGTTGGTGGGGCACGAAACTGTCGTGCGCGGTGATGACATTCGAACAGGTGTTACTGCCATCATTCCAGCCTCCGGTAATCTTTACACCCACCCTATTCCAGCCTGGCTCACCGTTGGCAATGGTTACGGCAAGGTAGTTGGCGGCACTCAGATAAATGAATTCGGGGAAATAGAAACCCCTATCCTTCTTACCTGCACACTTTGCGTCTGGAGTGCAGCTTCAGCACTTAAGGAGTGGAACTATATGCAACCTGGCATGGGAGAGCACACGCTGAACCCGGTAGTGGGGGAAACCAATGACTCCCGCGTTAACAATATGTGGGCCGATCCAATTCAACGGGATGAAGTATTCGCTGCTATAGAGAATGCAAGTTCAGGGCCAGTAGCAGAAGGCAGCGTTGGTGCCGGGACAGGTACCCAGGCATTCGGTTGGAAAGGCGGTATCGGCACCAGCTCCCGAGTATTACCTCCGCGACAAGGGGGGTATACAGTCGGTGTACTTGTGCAAACTAATTTCGGTGGTCACATGACCATCAATGGCGCGCCTGTTGGCCGGGAGCTTGGGTTTTTCCCTTACCGGGGTGCAGCAGAGCGCACTGGAGACAGTGATCGTGAAGACGGGTCGATCATGATCGTGGTCGCAACCGACGCACCACTTAATGAACGCAATCTGGATCGCCTAGGCTTACGCGCCATCATGGGTCTTGGTCGCACTGGTTCCTATGCCAGCAATGGCTCAGGTGACTATGTGATTTCATTTTCCACCCACCCTTCTGTTCGCAATCCACGAACCAACAATGGCCCGGTCACAACAGAGCGCCTGGTCAACGATTCGATGTCACCTCTCTTTGCAGCTACCGTGGAGGCCACTGAAGAAGCAATCTATAACGCTATCTTTAAGGCTACTACTGTGAGCAGTTCCCGCGGCGAACTTCGTGCTGTACCCATCGATCAACTAATGGAAATTTTAGAAAAACACAATGCACTCAACTGGGACGAATCAGTTCCGAGATAGTTTCGAAGCAGATAAAGCCTTGGATTTCTCTGACCTCAAGGCGGGAGGAAATATAGCCTCTCAGCGAGACGTGCGAGGCATGGATGCCGAGCCCGAGCCCACAGGGAAGTGTGTATGCGTTCTCGCAGAGAGGCTATATTCCCTGCCGCCGTATCGAAGCCACTAAATTCAACATGCACCTAGCTCAGAGCGCTCACGAGAATCTCTTGGATACCGCGCACCACAGCCAGATGTGTTTGCTGCGAGATCGCAGACTTACATCCATGTAAGCTCGGGCTCGGCATCCATGCCTCGCACGTCCCGCTGCAAACACATCTGACTCCGGCGCGCTCAGTGCCAACTGCTTGGTTTTCTTATGCTGTTCTGTATCTGTAACAAATTGGAACTTGCCTTGTCGCCACGTCCTGCCGTGCTATTCTGTAGCGCTGATTTTCCCCCTCTGAGGATGAAGAAATGAGAAAAATGACCTCTACCCTCGCTACCGCTCTGGCCTTAGTGCTGTCTACCTCCATAGTATTCGCCCAAGACAGCATCGAGTGGTATACCCTGGGTAATGACTACGCCCATACCCGCTATACACCCTCGGCTGAAATCACGGCCGAAAACTTCGAAGATCTTGAAGTGGTATGGGAATGGGATGGCTGCACTTTCGAAGGTTACAGCGGACGTTCCACACCCAGCTATATCAATGGCACCCTCTATACAGTTTCCGGACCGCGCCGCCATGTCGTAGCAATTGATCCCAAAACCGGTGAAACACTGTGGTCCTTCCGATTGCCGAACACCGGCCGTTGGGAATACTCCATGCGTGCTTCTTACGGTAAAGGGATTACCTACACTGAGATCGACGGTAAGGGTGTGGTCATCATTTCTACTCCTGGCTTTTTCCTGGTAGCGCTGGACGCAAAAACCGGTAAGCCGTTGAAGGATTGGGGTCGCTCTGTTCCGATTGATAGCTTTCCCGAAACCGGGGTCGTGGACATGCTGGCAGACCTGGGACATCCCTATGATCCCTATGAAGGCATTCCCCTGGAAGTGGGTTACATCACTACCTCTTCACCACCTATCGTCGTGAATGACACTATTGTCGTTGGCAATTCAGCCGAGCAAGGTTATCTGCAAGCTCGTATAGAGAACGTGCCAGGTGACATTCTTGCCTATGACAAGAACACAGGTGATTTCAAGTGGAAATTTAATATCATTCCCCGGCCTGGTGAGTACGGTCATGAAACCTGGGAAAACGATGCCTGGGAATGGACGGGTGATGTTTCCTCATGGGCTCCGCTTTCCGCTGATCCTGAACACGATCTGGTTTACATCCCAACCAATGGCGCCACTATCGACTACTACGGCGGCTTCCATCCCGGCGACAATCTTTACGGCACAAGTATCGTGGCACTAAACGCCTCGACCGGCGAAAGAGAGTGGCACTATCAGCTGGTGAAACATGATATCTGGAACTACGACACGCCGACCGCCCCTGTTCTGCTCGATCTCAATGTGCCGGGCCAGGGTGAAGTACCAGCAGTAGCGCAAGTCACCAAGCAAGGGTTTGTGTATACTTTTAATCGTTATACGGGCGAACCAGTCTGGCCATTTGAAATGCGCGAAGTGCCCCAGTCGGAGGTTCCCGGCGAGCAGTTGTCTTTGACTCAGCCATTTCCAACCAAGCCCGCTCCTTTTGAAATGCAGGGAATTGGTATTGATGACCTGATGGACTACACCCCAGAGCTAAGACAGGAAGCAATTGCAGCACTTGCCGAGTACGACATGGGTCCCTTGTTCACAGCCCCCGTTCACGACACTAATGAACGTGGCAAGATTGGCGGCATGATGTGCCCAGGCGGTGCTGGCGGTGCCAATATCTACGGCCCTCCTGTAGCCGACCCAACCAGCAATATCCTGTACATCTCTTCCATGAACAATTGTGAGAGCCTGCGGGTAATTCCAGGTGAAGAAGCGGATGCCCGCATTCCAGAGCCAACTGGAACCACATTTGCTGCCTACGCTAACGATCGAGGCGGTCGCCGTCCTCGCACGGCATCTGGACTACCCTACGTGAAGCCACCTTATAGCCGTATCACGGCAATCGATATGGATACCGGTGAGCACGTATTTGCAATTCCCACCGGCGAAACACCAGATCGAATCCGCAATCATCCTGCTCTCGAAGGCATCGACATTGGTGATACTGGAACCGGTAATGTGGTTTCCATGGTTGTTACTGCGAACCTGTTGATCTATTCAGACGTAGATCATGATGGTCAGACAGCTTTGCTCTATGCCATCGATAAACAAACCGGTGAAGAGGTTGGTCGCATCGAAGTCCCAGCCCAAAGCCGTTATGGCATGAGTAGCTGGACCCATGATGGCCATCAGTACATCATGTTGCAGACTGGTGCCAAGCTCACCGCTGTTGCCCTGCCCGCTGCAGATCCAGGACAGGTTGGGTACGGTAGCAACTAAGTTAAACCCAAAGACAAAAAGGCAGCCAATTGGCTGCCTTTTGTTCCTGATCAGACCGAGGGCTCGACTCAATTCTTGCCGTCGAAAAACTTCTTAATAAGTTTCTTTTCTTGCTTAGCTCGCTCCCCTGCTGATGTCCAGTATGTACCGAACATCATCATAGCCAAGCCAATCCCTACACCAGGCAATAGTACGAACAAATAAGACTCTCTGCTCTGATTCTCTTCTACCATCCACATGACGTTTAAAAGCAGGTATCCACCAAAACTAATAAGCGTCCAACCAATCCAACTCAGTGATTCCATGTTGTTTATTCTTTGCAGCGCCTTGGCATATGCTTGAGCAGATGCCAGTTCTTCCGGAGATGGCATCTCACTGTCAGACCCTGGCCCTTCTGGCACCCGCATTTCCGATAGCTCCAGGTCCAGCGCCTTCCCAATAGCGCTAATCGTTTGGATAGAGGCAACACCATCATTCTCGATCCGTTGAATCGTTCTGACATGGACACCAGATACCTCAGCCAGTTTCTCCTGAGTCCAGCCATTCGCGGTCCTGCGGTCCCTTAACAATTTCCTGTTGATCTTCAGGTTCAATACGACACCTCCCAAACAGTCAGCCCCACCAATTTTCCATACCTGCTCAGTATTGTCCACGACACTTACACGACACGGCCTTACTTTCACCGGCAGTCAATCTGGATCGAGACTTGCTTCCTTCTATTGATGCTTCTTCCTAATGTCAGCGACGCCCCGGTCGCTATCATTGTCAATGAAAGAAAACTGCAACACGATAGGTCAATTTTTCACTGGCGTATCGCGTAAAGTCCCTTTATCATCGCGCACTTTTTTAAGCAGAACTTTTTGGACCAGTAGTTCTGTAATTAAACTACAAAACTGAACTTTTCGAGCGGAGAGCGTTCCATTGCAAGCTATTGTGCAAGCTAAAGAAATCTTAAATTACCCAGATCTTACTCAGTACGGCATCAAGT
>JANQJM010000118.1 GCA_028281635.1 Pseudomonadales bacterium
ACAGGGCAATATCATCACCCAGGAGATGGTAGACCAGCTTCGGCCTGGTATGACCAAGCGACAAGTCATTTTCGTAATGGGCACGCCACTGGTACGCGACCCTTATCATCAGGACCGTTGGGACTACGTTTACAATTATCAGCCTGGTGGTGGCGTGCGCGGTCAGGAACGCGTGAGTGTGTTCTTCGTAAACGACCAGCTCGTTAACTTTACAGGCGATTTTGTTCCCAGCTCAGCGGCCGCAGAAACAGAAGAGTCGACTGCCAGCGATAGCGATTAACTAGCCGCCTCTAAAAACTTTTAGACTATGCCTATGTTGCTAGCTGTTTAACGGCAGCAGTGAATGTCAGCATGTCGTTTGCTGAATTGAATACGTTCGGTGAGATATACACGCCGTCGTACTCACCCGGGAAATTACCAAAAGTGTAGATTCCAAATTCCTCTCGCAAAGCGGTGGTAAGGCTTCGTCCGTCGTAACCAGTTACAGCAATGCGTGCGAGACCAGTTCGTTTGGCTTCATCTCTCTCTGTAAGGAACGTAACTCCTGATACTCCCTTCAGGTCATCTCTGGCCAGACTGCTTAGGTATTTGACGCGGGCCGCCTTTCGAGTAGGGCCAATTTGCTGGTAGAAATCTATCGCCTGACCAATCGCAGCGATTGTTGGGCCGCAACGTGTGCCGATGCGCTCGAACTTCCTGATATCAGTGCGTGCTGTAGTAACACCATAGAGAGGCCACAACGCTTCGATTCGTTCTCGCTTAACGAATAACGCACCTGTACCCAAGGGGGCATTCAACCACTTATGTAACGAAGTCGCGTAGTAGTCACAACCAATCTGTTGCACATCCACTGGTATCTGACCGAAACCGAGCGCACCGTCTACCAACATCTGGGCTCCATTAGCATGAGCCAACTCGCTGAGTTCTTTTACGGGCAAAACAAACCCCCAACCGTCAACGACATGACTTGCCACCAGCATCCTGGTATTAGATGTCATGGCGTCACGATAACGAGCCACTACTTCTTCGGCCGTTGGCTCCAGAGGTAGCTCTATAGTTTTCACAATCGCGCCATGCCTGGCTGCAACTTGCTCGAACACAGGCTTCGCATACACCTCTTCGAAGTTTGAAACGATGATCTCGTCTCCGGCTTTGAAATCCAGGCCTGATCCTACGATGTTTAGCCCTTCGGTAGTGTTTCGAGTGATTGCCAGTTCATCTGACCCACAATTAAAGAGCGTCGCGAGCCGCTCACGATGTTCGTCAATATGGTTAAGAAACAGGTAATTGTGGGGACGAGGTTGGCTTGCGGACAACTCATCATAGCGATGCAACGCATCTACTACTGAGTCAGGGATCGGATTGTTACCTCCGCCATTCAGCACGATATAGCGGCCGTCCAAACGATAGGCACGGGCAATCTGCATCCAGAACTCTTCATCTTTGGCGAGCTGTTCTGCCGATCGACCAAACGCTTTGGCTTGTGCCGTTTGGGCTATCGCTCCTGCGTCGGCCGCAAGTGCGATTGCACCGATACCTAGCTGTAGTGCGCTTCTTCTGCTTAACTTTTTACTTAGCTTTTGTGGCTTTGCATTAGTCTTTAGTTGCATTGTCAGCTCCTGAGTATTACTTAGCCAAAATCCTGTAGTTGGATAGATTCATAACGACACTTAAGTGGCTCATCAAAACTGACCTGACAAGGTCAATGTCATGAACATACCGCGGTCACGGTCGATGGTTTCGGTACCGGTGAATGCATCCGCGCGAGTTGGCCTGAAAAAGCGCCGCTCCTGAAAGAAATTTCGTGCACCGATGTTGCGTAGCGTAAATCTGCTGCGAATGCCTGCAAACCGGGTGGTTTCAACATATACCCGCCACTGATCTCCGTCACGGCTGTAGGTTTCCTCGTCAGCAAAAAAGAAAGTATTTTCCGTTTCTGCCAGATAAGAAACTCCCCAGCTGATTTGTCGACTAAGCAGATCCTGACGAAAATCCACAAATACGTTAGGCGTATCAAGCCCCGATACCACACGATCTCTACCCGTGATGGGGTCGGTAAAACTGGAATCCAGCACTTCAGCTTCAATCTCCAGCAGACCACCAGGGATAAAACTGCGTAGCGGTAAAGTGATACTGCTAGTGATACCACTTACTTCTGCCTCACCAGCATTGCCTGTACCCGGAATACCGGAAGGCAATACAACTTGCTCCAGTACATCATCACGCCACTCCTGGAACAGCTCTACATTGATCGCCAGCCCACTTTCCCGTCGGTAATCAGCAATAAAAGAAGCACGAACCACCTGATCAGGTCGAATAACAGGGTTTCCTGCCAGCAACCTGTCAGTGTCTGCCTGCGCTGAAGCAGCGAACTCACTGAAGCTCAGTTGCCCAATCCGTCTCCTCACACCAGCACGAAACTGCAGGCCTTCGGCGTAGTCCATGATCAAATTGACATAGGGTTTGGCGAAGAAAAACGATTGTTCGCTGCTAGCATCTCCACTAACCTCAATCTCTGAAGTTTCAAATGCCGCACCGGTCTCTAATGAGAATCGTTCATCGATGGACCATATTAAGTTGAAAAAAGCCTCAGCCCGCCTCTCTTCGACTGTTGTGTCGGCTCCCGGAAGTGAAATGATCGATACATTACCTTCGCCGTCCTGGTTACTGAGTGAAAGCAGATTGTCTACATTGTTATAGGTCAGCTCGAACCCAAATTCAGGAACCAGTGATCCCCCTCCCTCATAGGTCACGGTATTGCGAAGGACTGATTCCAGTTGTTCCCGCCTTCGAGTGAAGTTTGATGCAGAGTTGGTAGTTCCCAGGGGTCGTTCCGTAGCTACCAGTTGTATCTGGGTCCAGTTCTGACCTGAGGTGAGAGAAAGTAGTTTCCAGTCCCAGTTCTCGGCAATGGGTTGAGACCAATCAATACCGAGTTCCGCTTCGTTGAACTTACTGTCCAGATCAATCGAGAACCTTTCGTCTGGGGTTTCACTCAAGTCTGCTAAACGGCCGTCATAACCCAGGCGCTCCGTATTAGGCAGAAACTCACTACGACCCCAACGCCCAGTCAACCCGAGTTCGCCTACCCCCAGTGATCGACGAAATTCAGAGCTCAGAAAAGCCTCCTGCAAAGTACTTGGCCGATTTTCAATTTGACCAATTCGCACATCACCAGCGGCATCTCGAGTAATTCTCGGACCACTAAGAGGCCAGCGCTCCCAAAAAACATTGGCTTTAGTCGAAGTTTCCCATCCAGCGATGGGCGCCGCCCAGGTCAGCTCAGCGCTGCTGTATACAGTATTGTCGTCCGCTTGCTCTACCAGGGATTCCCAACTCGCTGACGTCGCTTGAGGTATGCGGATCAGATTTGCAACGACAGCCTGGCCTGCTGCTTCGCTGTTTCCCGCGACACCGCGTATAACTTCGACACGATCAATTAAGTTTGCAGGCAGGCGGTTAAGGGCATCCTCTATCCCGCCGGTTTTCGTGGAAGGTCGTTCGCCATCTATGAGGACATTTCCTGCGGTTGCGCCAAATCCACGAAGCTCCTCCTCGCCGGTATCCATAGTAAAACCAGGCAGGCGATCGACAATGTCCCATGCCGTCTGGGGGTTGTATTGATTGAAGTAATCCCGCTGATAAGTCTGAATCTGCTGTTCTTCTGTCGCTTGCTGTGCGTCAGCAGCTTGACCATGGGCGGCCGCGGCCTGAAAACAACAGTAGCAGCCCAAGAACAGCCATAGTGCGCACCTGCTCGGAACTCTCATCGCAATTCCACTGATTTCTCGTTGCGATCTTGAGTGTCTGGCTCTACAAAAGTGCGGGTAGAGTTAGTTTGATCTTCCAGGCAATTGAGTAGCGCCTCTTCTACCTCATCAAAAGTGTCAAGTCGGCTACTTATTATTTCGACCCGGCTATCCACACAAGTCTCCAAATTCAATTGGGTTACCACATTGTCGACTTTGTTAATTCCCACACAGCCATGTGGCGTGATGAACACTCCTTTCAGGCGCTCAGCCTCTATTCCCTGTATAAGATCGAAAAGCGAACGCTTGTTAAACTGCCAACCAGGATTGAATATCCAGCCCCGACTGAAAAAACCCTCGCCTTGATTGTCCGCTCTCACAAAGCCTTCAGAAGGCGTTTCAAGGGATGGGGTCAATGCGCTGGCCTGACTTTCGGGTCGACGATGCTGATGAATTTTTAGATTTACCTGGCTGGCAGGATGTTCAAGCCATTCCAAAGCGACAGCACCATGTTGGACCTGATAGACCAGTTTCTTCTCTAGACCGAACCTGTCTTCAATGAAATTCAGAAGGGCAGGGAAGTCTCCCGGCTTATAGAGATCCGATTTATTCGCAATAACGACTTCAGCGATTTCTATCTGCTGATTAAAGGTAGTGTTCTGGGTGTAACGACCTATCTGTATTTTGCGAGCGTCTACCAACGTTAGCGTGGCCTGAAGATCCAGTACTTCCCGGTAATACTGCCCAGACAAGATAGCTAACACTTCCTTGGGATGGCCCAGACCAGTAGGTTCGATCAGCAGTCGATGGGGTTTAGCTTTTGCCAATAACAGATTCAGCGCCATCTGCATGGGCAATCCATTGGTGCAGCACATGCATCCGCCTGGAACCTGGCTGATGGTGACTCCACTGTTTTCGGTTGTTGTACCCGAAAACAATGAATCGTCTATGCCGACTTCACCGAACTCATTGACTAGTATGGCCCATCGCTCATTCGTTGGTTTCTGTTTTAACAACTGTTGTATGGCGGTAGTCTTACCCACACCAAGAAAACCAGTAATGATATTGGTAGGGATTAGCACTGGAGACTGTTTGTTTGCCATCACTATTTCAGTTACATGTGGATTCCGAATCCACTGTGCAGGCCTCTGTTTGGCACAGAGAGTAGTTGCGAACATGCGCTAACGCGACGATCACAGCGCCTATAACAGTGACAACTTTTTCGCCAATCTCCCCGAGCGTTTCCTCGCTAATAAAAAGCACCGAGGAAAGCACCAGTAGACCAATAAGTCCGATTCCAAGAATTTCATTCCGCCCGTGTTTTCTGCACCCCAAACTCAGTGCATAAAGACTGGTAGGTATTACCAGAAACAAGATACCGTAATGAAAACGTTCGTCTTCAAGAAAAGTAGCCCCTAAAGCTGGCAACATGATTACCGCTATCGGTGTTACTAAACAGTGAACAACACATATCGCAGAGAGCCCGATGGCATACTTATCTGCTTTTGTTGTAGATGGCCGCATATCGATGCCTGCTATTATGAAGAAATAGGACTTGCGGATCTCAATTGCCGATTCACAAAAATGGCAATACCGATTGCAAGCAACAACAACACAGCCAGAGGCCCCAAGCCCCGACTAATCCGAATCTGTAAAGCTTCGTCAGTAAACTGGAACTGTGGAATAGTCTCAAAAAACTGAGAATCGATAGGCTGCTTGGCTACAATATTTGGCCCAACCATGTCCGCGTACGCCGCCTTAAACTCTCGAGCCTGAGTTAGATAGCTTTGGTGCCGTTGCGCTGAAGTACCAGCCAGTTCATTGAACAAACTATGCAGTGCCACCGCTGGTGACATATAGCGAAACAAACCAAGTACCTGTTCACGCTTCTGCAAGGCCTCTTCGTACGACGCAACTATCGGCTGAGTTGCCTCATCAACCGTAGAAGTGACCAGGAATGAAGACAGCACATAGGCAGGAATCTCGGACTCTTGATCTACCAAAAGTTCAGGGTGATCGAGCATAAACTGATTCGCTACATCTGATTCCCTCAGACGAGTTTCATTCTCTACTTCTCTGGCTTCTGCCAGATAGGCCAATCGCGAGGGAGTTGGGTACAACACTTCCGCTGCCGCACTGCTGGCTGCTGGAATGATTAAGGTCAATCCGGCCCACAATCCGAGCAAAGCAAGGACATTAAATTCTCCACTTCTATTGAAGCTAGCCACCAGCGCAATCAAAGTGGCCCAAAACACAGCATAAGAAAACAAGAAAAGTATCCACAAGCCATAAAGCGGTAGACGTTCGCCTAAACTTGATGGCCCTTTGTTCACGGCCAACACCACAAAAGTTGTTACGATGGTTACGAAAAAGACAACTGCCACACGAAAGGCAAGCCTTTGCCAAAACAATTGTTTAATGCTGACACCCTGCGCAACAGTCAATCCCAAGCGTTTAGCATCACGATCAGCAGCAATCACATCGAAGCAGAAAACCACCAGAATCAGAGGTAAAAACATGACAACGGCTTTGCTCACATCGAAACTACCAAGCGCCAGAGCCACAGGGTCTGCAATTTCATACTTTGAAAATAGTCTGATGTCTGGATCCCAGAGCGAAATTTCGCCCGCGA
>JANQJM010000128.1 GCA_028281635.1 Pseudomonadales bacterium
GAAATCGCCTGGGCGATTGAGGCCCATCAGGCCCTGCGTTTCTTCCCGGATGAGTCTGTGGGTTATGAGTACCCGGAGGCTTACATCCGCTTCTTCGGCGCCGATTACAAGCCCGAGCCCTACATCGTGCAAGCCTATGAGCAGGCAAAGAATCACAAGTGGTATATGACTGGCCGTCTGATAACCCTGAATGACTTGTATTCGTTTGAAGAAGGTGTGGAAGTGGACGTGGATGATTTCGAGGACATCATCGGCCGCCATTTCCGACAACCGAAAGAAGGTCTGGGTTTCGATGGTAGCCCTGTAGCTCATATGTGGCGCAGCATTATCTGGCCAAACAATTTTCTATAGGTTGTTCATTATGAGCCTGCAAGCGTTTCAGCGATTACGATTTCGCGGCCAGGTCGGTGGTGGGTTAATCCTGCTGATCGGAGCGGCAGCCATGCTTATATGGCAAAGTGCTTTCTACTTCATTGCTGCCTATGTGCTGTTCTGGTTGTTGAACTATGTAGTGATTCATCATTTTGTAGGCACGTATCTGTTAAAGGAACAGCTTGCCGTTCCGAAAACGAAAACCCTGATCGATCCGCTCTAGAGATATTTAGCAGTAGTCAGAGGTACCAGGTCACACACGCTTTATGTGATATCTGGCGCTTACTTCAGAATTATGATTTTTTGGTTCGCAGTCTTCTGACCAATGCTCCTGTTCGTTGGCTATAAGTGTTTTGCCAATGCCCCGAATAATGTCATGTTGAGGTTCTGGGCAGCGGCTAGTCTTATTGGCTTTATCGTCTATCTAATTAGCGTCCCGCTGTCGATGCTCGCAATAGACACTTTGTTTGGCATAGCATTTGATTTTGATGCGCCCTCTTCGGAAACTGCGTTTCTACTTTCGCAATTTCTCTGCGCATCACTGTTAATCCTGCCGTCGACTTATTGGCTGCTCTATCAGTTCAAACCTAGGCAGTTCAAATCCAAACTGCATGAATCGTCCGAGCATTAAATGAGCACAGTTGACGAGTACATCACTGCCTTACCTGATGACCGCAAGGAGCTTGTTTCGCGGCTGAGAACGACGATTGCTGACAACCTCCCGGCAGGGTTTGAGGAAGCCATGTCAGTAACGATGCCAAGCTACGTGGTTCCTCTTGACCTCTACCCAGCCGGCTATCATGTAGGCAAGAACACACCCCTGCCCTTCGTCAGCTTTGCTTCGCAAAAAGGTCATGTTGCCCTCTACCATTTCGGCATGTACGTGGATACAGAACTAATGGCCTGGTTTGAAGCAGAATATGCGCAACGGGTCGAGCACAGACTGGATATGGGCAAGAGCTGTGTGCGCTTCAAAAAGCCTGAGCAGATTCCCTTCGGGCTAATCGGTGAACTCATGCAGCAGCGCTCTGTAGAGGAATGGATTGCCTGTTACGACGCGATGCGGCCAAAGGGACGCTAAGCCTTTAAATCTGACCAGCAATCGCCATATAGTAAGGTATCTCTTGAATGAGGAGAGTTTCATGAAACGGGTATTTCTCTTTGTCGCCACCAACTTAGCGGTGCTCATCGTACTGGGCATCGTGCTCAGTATTCTGATGCCGATTCTTGGTATCGATTCGGCCTCTAACGGCGGCCTGCTGTTCATCTGTGCCGTGTTCGGTATGGGAGGCTCTTTTATCTCCCTGGCCATGTCGAAGTTCATCGCCAAACGCAGCGTTGGTGCTTATGTGATCGAGTCACCGCGGAATCAGGATGAAAAATGGCTGGTGGATACCGTCAGACGCCAGGCGGAGATGGCGGGAATCGGCATGCCTGAGGTGGCTATCTATGACTCCCCTGAGATCAATGCCTTTGCCACCGGCGCCAATCGCAATAACGCGCTGGTCGCCGTCAGCACGGGTCTGTTGCGTAATATGACGGCCGACGAGGCGGAAGCAGTGTTAGGGCACGAGGTCAGTCACGTCGCCAACGGTGACATGGTTACTCTTACCCTGATTCAAGGTGTCCTGAATACTTTTGTTTACTTCTTTGCTCGTATTGTTGCCCAGGCTGTCAATCGCGGCAGTAATAACGCCTTCGTCTACTTTATGACCGTGATGGCCTTTCAGGCGGTATTCGGCATTCTGGCTAGTTTCATCGTGATGGGCTTTTCCCGTTATCGGGAGTATCGGGCCGATGCCGGTGGTGCAAATCTCGCGGGCCGTCAGAAGATGATCGCTGCACTGCAGCGATTGCAGGCCAACCATTCTGAAAGTCAGTTGGAGGGTCAGCTCACAGCCTTCGGCATCAGCGGCAAGCGTGCCATGATGGAACTGCTAATGAGTCATCCGCCAATCGAAAAACGAATCGCTGCGCTGCAAAATCAGTAAGCAATAACGGGCTGGCCAAAGCGGTCAGCCCGCAGCTCATTTCTGAACCTCTTCGCCAGCACCACTGCTTAGTTCTGCGTCCAGCTCCCTGATATCTGCAATAACCCGGACAACTCGATGACCGTGTTGAGTGAGCGAGTATTCTGTGCGAGGTGGCACTTCAGCGAAAGAGTGTTTTTCCAAAAGGCCAAAACCCGTTAGCTTACGCAATCTTTCAGACAGCACCTTTTTGGATATGCCCGTGATATGTCGCTCCAGAGCACCAGGCCGAATCACACCCTCTCCAATCGCAACTAAAACTGATACCGACCACTTACAGCCAATGACATCTTCCAGTTTTCGGTAGGCAGAACGGGTTTTAGTCGATTTTTTTATTTCTTTCATAATCACCAATTTACACCAAAAAGTGCCCGGGGCACCGAAAAGTGCGTACTTTTCGAATCGTTGCCCACTTCCTATAGTTCGCGCAGCTCGCGAGTCTCGGACAGAGACTTGCATTCTATCAAGTAACTACTGGGAGAATATTATGAGAAATCTGAATCTACACTCGATCAACTTGCTGATAACGGGGTTTCTTGTCATCGGTGCAGCATCTACCTCGGCTGACACGATCAAAGCGAAAACCAGCAACGCTGAACTTGCTGCGTTTGATATCGTTACTGCTTCAATCAGCATCGAGAACAATACCGCCGTCTTCAATATGGCTGTCTCAGGTGCAGCCGGCACCACCAGGCCGGCTGTCAGCGGCAAGCTGGCTGGTAGCGAAGTCTTTTCCTACGTCTGGCCAACATCCATTAACAGTTATGAAGTAGGGTTCGAACGCGATGCAGGAATCCTGGCCTTAGCCGTCACTTCGCACGCCGACTTCGATGACACACCCTTATATGATGAAAACGGTGACAGTGATCCTGGTAATGACGGTGATGTGTGGCACAGCCACTGGGTTGTGTTGCAGGCCAATGAATCATGTGGCCCGGGTGCACTTGGTGTGGTTGACATACCCGAGGGCAGTCAGCCTCGATTACCCAAAACCTGGCCGGGTCTGCCTATCTTGATGGATAGCCCGGGCTGGGATCCGTTAATCGCTGCTGACAAGGTCACCATTCGTGTGCCATTCGACAATATTGAAAGCATTGCGAATACGAATTTCGATGGGGTTACCGCCGGGCTAAGAGTTAACGAGAGCGTACATGCACCATTACTTTGTGTGGTAAATGTATTTGATGTCGCGTCCGGTGACCTGAGCTTACCGGGAACGGTTAACCCGTAGGCTTGCTTAGGGAATCAGGGTTAGCAATTGTGCTGGCCCTGATCAGGGTGACTTATCAAGCACAAATCCATCATAAGGTGCATCGATCTGGTAGGCATGCACACCAGCCTCGCGCATGCGCTCTATATCGGTTTGCGCATGCTGCATGTGTTCATTGCCTGGATAGTGAAAGACATTGATTGAAGGCGCTATGAAGGCGCCCAGTTCTTTCAGCTGGGCTACTTCGTCGTTACTAATGTAACGGGGCCAGTCAAACCATAACTGGCCACTAAGATCGATTTCTTCGCCTGCCTTTACCCGCTCCCAGGTTTCGTTGCTGATACGCTGCATCACTATGTCGCTCAGGTAACGCCGCGTGTTTTCATGGCGAGAAATCGTGAGAGTCGCACGAGTTAATCCATAACGCTGCAGCTGCTCACGGATTAACTGATAGAACGCCTCGCTCTCCTGGCCACTCTTGATATCCAGCATCACACCTAATTGCAGTTGACTGGCTTCGCGCAAGGATTCATCGAGTGATAAAACCCGGTGTTGTTCGCCCTCGTGATAGTGTAGCTGTTGCACTTCTGCATAAGTCATACTC
>JANQJM010000138.1 GCA_028281635.1 Pseudomonadales bacterium
TTGGCGGATACCGGTAGGTGTCAAGGTATTTGCCGCCTGATTTCATCATCTATGCCGCTTTTTTAATTTCGTTATCCCGTATGGGATTTAAGTTCACAACCGGCTCATGTTCCCAGTTTCTGGTGTCACCTGACCAACGCTGTGGGTGGCGTTCTTTCGCTGCTTCATAAACCCATTTCCTATGCGCCAGTATTTCAATATCACAACCCTCATGCCTTTGCGCAGGTGTCACATATTTCAGACCGCTATGACGGTGCGAATGGTTGTACCACTGCACACATTGCATGACCCACTGCCTGGCTGCCTCAATGTCTTCAAACGGCTTTGTCGGATACCCCGGTACATATTTTAGTGTCTTGAACAACGCCTCTGAATACGCATTGTCGTTGCTTACCGATGGTCGACTGAATGATGGCACAACACCCAGCTTCTGCATCGTAGCCAGCATCGTTGCTCCTTTCATTGGACTGCCATTGTCGGTATGCAATATGACCTCCTGTCCAGGCGCTATCGCCTCAGCCAAACGACTCTTGCGCAGTACCTGGGCTGCCTGTTCCGATGACTCCGTTTCATACACCTCCCAGCCAACAATCTTGCGACTGTAGATGTCCATAAACAGGTACAGGTAAAAAAACAGGCCTTTCACTGAATTGGCAAGATACGTGATATCCCATGACCACACCTGATTCGGGGCCGTCGCCACACAGGCTCTGGGCTTTCCTGTTGTTGCCGGCTGTCTGGCACGGCCTCTGTGATGCAGCATATCCTCTGCTCTTAATACTCGATAAAATGTGCTTTCTGAAGCCAGATAAATACCCCGATCGGCCAGTGCCGGTACGATCTGCTTCGGTGATTGACTACGAAATTCCTCCGTGTTGCAAACTGCTATAATGGCTTGCCGTTCCTCTTCATCCAATTTGTTTGCCGGTGATCGCTTTTCAATCACTTGACGCCGGTCTGACAGCCCTGTGCGTTGCCAACGCTGATAAGTGCGCCTATCGATGCCAACCACCTCACATGCCCTGCTTTGGCGCGCACCATGACCCATCGCTTCATCAATCAATTCAATCGCCATCTGACGGTCATCACAAGATATCAATTTTCCTCGTCCCCCCAGATGGCCTCGCACTTTTTTGCCAGTACCAGCAAGGCCGCTGTCTCTGCTAGTGCCTTATCCTTGCGTCGAAGTTCTGACTCAAGCTTGCGGATCTTCTTCTTGTCATCCTGGCGGCTGCGGACCTTCTCCTTCTCAATTTGCTCACTGTGTTGATAACCTGACAAGGCCGATGCTTTCCATTGTTCGATCTGTTCTGCATACAACCCCTTACTGCGACAGTATTCGCTCAGTTGCCCTTCGTTCATTGCAGCTGTTTCGATCACAACCGCCAGCTTGTCTTCTGCTGTCCAGTTCTCTGGATTACTGTTATCACCTGGCACGGCTATTCCTCTATTCCGATAGTCTTTCCTCCATTTATACAGGGTTACATCAGAAACACCAGTTTCTTTAACTAACTGTGAAACTGATACTGGATTCGGTGGCGTCATCCGTTTGATCACTGACTCTTTGAATTCCTCTGAATAACGTTTTTGCATTGTGTCATCTCGCTTCGCCCCGCTGTTTTATACAGTTTCAGTAGAGGCGGCAACTATCCTGACACATGGGGGATCTCAGCGTGACTTATGCGAGCAGCATCCGCTTTATTCAATAAATTGATGTCCCCCGTAACTAAGACGACGTTATCGCTCGGATGAAAAGATTGCACTTCGAGTACACTTGCTATGATGCGATCGTCATTGACTTCGGAATCGAGCCAGGAAATAGCGTTGTTCATATCGGGATCGGTTG
>JANQJM010000165.1 GCA_028281635.1 Pseudomonadales bacterium
ACATGGCCCACCGCGTCTATACAGCTATACACGTAGACGAGGCCTCGACCATGCTTAATGAGCGCGGCCGAGAAACGACAGACGACCTAATGTTTGACGTTAGGGGCATCAAAGTGTTCATCGACGGCACACTGGGTTCGCGAGGTGCTGCACTGTTAGCTAATTACAGTGATGCAAACCACAACGGCTT
This sequence comes from Pseudomonadales bacterium, assembly GCA_028281635.1. GTDB lineage: Bacteria > Pseudomonadota > Gammaproteobacteria > Pseudomonadales > Pseudohongiellaceae > UBA9145. Next base: position 191 of record JANQJM010000165.1, read on the forward strand.
CATGAACCGTACTAGCAGAGAAGTCGTCATGCCAGTACTCGAAGGCTCTTTGCGAGAAGGTATTCAAATCTGGACTCATGTGATTGGTGATCGTGCGGTGCGCACATTATTGAACTGGTATGAAGAAGCCTACCAGGCTGTTCCCCGATCCGAATGGGCAAGCGACGATCTGCGATGGCGTCTGGAACACGCGCAAATCATTCCACCTCGTGATCAGCAACGCTTTGTGGATCTGGGCGTGTTGCCTTCGATGCAACCCAGCCACGGCATTGGAGATCTCAATTTTGCGCCGGATCGCCTCGGTCCAGACCGACTCGGCTACGCCTACCCCTGGCAGCAACTGGTTGAACGAGGCTTGATGATCATTGCGGGATCGGACGCACCGGTGGAGGCTGGCGACCCGCGGATAGAGTTTTATGCCGCCGTTGCCAGAAAACGCATGGATGGTAGCTCAGGCCCAGGCTGGCATCCGGAGTTGGCGGTGTCTCGGGAAACGGCGTTGAAGATGCTGACACTATGGCCTGCCCATGGCGCGTTTCAGGAATCTCAACGTGGATCGATAGAGGTGGGCAAGCTTGCCGACTTTTCGATCTTCAATGCGGACTTCCTTACTATTCCAGAACAGGAGATTTTAGAGGCGGAGAACGTAATGACCGTTGTTGGTGGCAACATCACCTATCGCAGGGACTAATCCAACCCTACTTCTGCAACAGACTCTGAATCTCGGTACCTTTGGCCATATGTTTTAGCCAGTCGAAGGTACCAGACTCCAACATCTCTTTCCCGCCATCCAGAAATGGTTTCAGAGATGCCCAGGTCAATGCACCGCCGGTGCTGATTCGGCAAACTCCCGCCGCATTAAACTGATCCATTGTTGCATTGCGAACAAAGGGTGCTAATACGTTGAGTGGTTTATCAGTTGCCGATACGAAACTCGAAACATGATCCATCTCCACCAGTCCCGGCGCGTAGAGTACATCAGCACCTGCCTCGGAATAGGCTTGCAAGCGCTGCAGCGTGTCATCCCGATCATCAACACCGCGGATCAGATTTTCAGCACGTGCCGTAAGCAAGACGGGCAGCCCCGACTCCTTTATTGTTTCCACTGCAGCATGAATTCGTTCCACAGATTCATCTAAACCATAGATCAAGTGTTGGTCACGACTATAGTCTTCAATGGAAAGACCTGCTACGCCGGTTTCTATCAGTCTTTTGATGTTGTCACACATTTGCGACAAATCATCAGCGTAACCGTTTTCAAAATCGGCATTGAGAGGAATGCGGGTGGCAGCCGAAAGTTGCCGACAATGTTCAAGCTTTTCATCCAGTGACACCTGTCCGTCGGCACGACCCAGGGTGAAGGCAAACCCGGAACTGGTGGTGGCCAGTGCCGGGTAGCCGAGGCCCTGTAACAGCCTGGCCGATCCCACATCCCAGGGATTGGGGATCAGCCAGGTTTCCGTTCGCTGATGCAGATCGGCAAAGACTGCACACTTATTCGCCTGATCTGACATGGGCGTTTACTTCTCAAACAGGAGAACGAACTTGCTGGTCTGTCCCGCAATCGATTCGTCAAACACGCTGATAGCCAGAGGATCATCCGGATTGAGGTGCAGGGGTGAGCTACGCAGCAACGACAAACCAGCGTCTGTTGCCATCTCTGTGATGATCGATTCTTCGATGCGGTGTACGGTGCCACCGGCTTCGGTTCCCGCACCATTGGCAGCGTGATGATCGACCACCAGGAAGCGACCACCCGGCCTCAAGACTCTGACAATTTCTGAGAAAGACGTCTCAGCATCGCCCAGAGAAGTACCACCAGGCTCAAACCATAACTCATGGGGACCCAGAATCCAGGTCACCAGATCGATTGAACCGTTGCCAGGTTCCAGTTCATCAAAGTTGGTGGTGCTAAGCGTGACATTAGGATGACTTGCCGCGCGATTATCATCGGCATCGCCGGTAAACCCTTCGAAAGCAGGAGGGTTTTGCATGTAGACCATGCCATTAGAGCCGACGGTACGAGCAATAATTTCTGTGTACCAGCCGCCGCCAGCTTCCAGTTCCAACACATCCATACCGGCCCCGATGCCTGCAAATGAGAGCACCTCTAGCGGCATGCGTCGAGCATCATCAGCCTTCTCATCGCTGGGACGATCCCGATGATCGAGAGCAGCGGCAACCAGATCCGCTGACGATTGGGCACTCACCGCATTAAAAGCAAATACAGCGGCAGTGCTTATAACACTAACTAGACAGATTTTTCTAAATCTACTCATAATCACTTCCTCTCTGTTGCATACAACAAATTATCGTGTGACGTCTGTTCACTACCTCTTCTAATTACCTAAATTCCTAACTACGTCCCCAACGCGCCGCTCCGTCCACAGCGATCTCTGTGCCCGAAACATACTTGCCGGTTGGAGAAGCCAGATACACCACTGCGTTGGCAATGTCTTCGCCTTCACCAAAGCTACCCAGCGGTATCCGTTCTAACACTTCCTCGGATCTACCTTGCGCGATGATGAGGCGGTCTACACCTTCCGTGCCTTGAATTGGTCCCGGTGAAATCCAGTTAGCGCGGATGCCATAGGGGCCCCATTCCGCTGCCAGACTTTTCATCAGGTTCTGAATACCTGCCTTGGCCGCACCTGCATGGGCAGCCGTTGGCCAACCAGAATTCGCTTGCGTCGTGCTAATGGCGACGATGCGACCACCATCACTCGCTTGCTTCAGAAATGGCAATGCGGCCTGGCAACAATGGAACGTGCCATTAAGATCGATATCGATGACAGTACGCCAGCCATTGGGTGACAACTCTTCGGTGGGACAAATGAAATTACCTGCAGCATTGCAAACCAGAATATCGAGGCCGCCCATTTCCTCAACAAGACTTTGAGTAGCGGACTGAATGGAGTCTTCCACTCTGACATCACCCACCCGATAAAGCACTTCAATACCATCGTCAGCGGCAAAAGCATTAACTGCCGCCTGCAGGTTTTCTTCTTTGCGGCTGACGATTCCTACTCTGGCGCCTAACAGACCTAGCTTGTGCACGATGTGAGAACCAATGCCAGTGGCACCACCAGTCACAATGGCATTCTTTCCCTGCAGCAGATCAGCAACAAAACTCATTATCTAAAATTTTCTCCGTTATCGGTCTGCTTAAGGTCGAGTGCGGACGTACTTTTCGAAACGTTGGCGACCAACCTGTCCGGCATAGATGCTGCCTTCTGCATCGGTAGCCAAGAATTCAATACCACTACCTGTTTGTACTTCATAGTCAGGAATAAATTCTGTGACATAACCGGATTTCGCATCGCCTATGCGAATGCCCCGCTCCCAACCGCGATTCCATTGCTCGCCTGACATGCCGTCGGCAGCATAGAGCACATCGTTGTCATCGATCCAGAGTCCAGAGGGACGTCCAAATTGTGTCCAGATGTCCAGCAACTCGCCTTCCTGATCAAAAATCTGGATTCGATTATTGCCTCGGTCAGCGACGAAAAGACGGCCTTGTGAATCCATCTTCAGATCATGGGGATCATTAAAGCGGGCGCTTTCCCTGCTCACCGAATCTACACCACCTCCCAGTTGCAGGAGGAATTCACCAGTGGGGGTAAATTTGACTATGCGGTTGTTGCCGCCGCGGTGACCATCAGCAATCCAAATGTCACCGTTTGGAGCAATCAATACTGCCGCTGGTCCATTGAAATGTGTCGTGTCATCTCCAGGCACACCAGCTTCTCCCAGCCGCATCAAAATCTCGCCTTCCTGGTTGATCTTGATGACCTGATGACCCATGCCTCGCTCCATGCCAGGAGCCCCTCGCGCGTCGCCATCTGGTGCGCCTTCTGTAATCCACAGATTCCCGTCGGCGTCCATGTCGAAACCATGGGGCCAGGCGAATAATCCGGCTCCCATTGATTTCACCACATTGCCTTCACGGTCCAATTTGTGAATCGGATTGAAATCAGAGCCCGCGCATTGATTAGCGCCGCAACGCTCGACTATCCATAAATGTTCGCCGTCCGGGTCTGGATGTACTCCAGTGACCACGCCCATAGTGCGCCCGCCTGGCAGGTTTCCCCAGTGATAGATCACCTGGTAAGGATTTGGCTGTGCCACCGCAAGTACAGATAAGTTAAACAGGCAGAAAAAGAGAGTCTGTCGCATTGTTTTAGTTTTTCCTTTTAAGCGCACTGACATGGAATTTGACCAGTTATTGGATGCAGTCATTGTATTACCATCTCTCCTCGAAAGCCCACTCAACTCAGAAGGCACCGACTCTCTGCTGACTCCTGCAATTGGCTGGCATAAACCCAAACGCTGCTTTATTCTCGGAACCATGACTTCTTTACTCTACCCCACCACCAATCTCACTCAGGTTGAGCAATTGAACATCGTGCGCGGCGACGGCATCTATGTCTATGACGACATGGGCAACCGATATTTAGAAGGTCTGGCCGCACTGTGGTGCTCCGCATTGGGATACGGTAATCAGGAACTGATCGAGGCGATTACACAGCAGCTCAAAACGCTACCTTATAGCCATATGTTTGGCGGACGCACTCATCAGGTGGCACGCGACCTGGCTGACAAACTAAGTGACATGGTGCCTGTCGAGCGGGCGAGAATATTTTTTGCCAATTCCGGAAGTGAAGCGAATGATTCCCAAATCAAGATGCTGCACTACTACTTCAATGTGATTGGCAAACCAGAGAAGAAAAAGATCATCGCATTCGACCGTTCCTACCACGGCGTAACCATGGCCGCAGCAGCCCTCACCGGCCTGCCGGTAATGCACACGCATTTCGATGTTCCGGTAGAAGCGCTTGGCATATTGCGCGCCGAGTGCCCTCACTACTATCACGGACAACAGGAAGGTGAGACCGAAGATCAGTTTGTTGCGCGACTCGTGTCTGATGTCGAAGCACTTATTGAGAAAGAAGGTGCCGACACTATCGCCGCCTTTATCGCCGAACCCATCGGTGGCGCTGCTGGTGTTGTTGTGCCCCCAGACAATTACTTTGTGGAGTTGCAGAGAGTCCTGAGTAAACACGACATCTTATTCTGGGCTGACGAGGTCATATGCGGTTTTGGTCGAACCGGCAATGACTTCGGCTCCACCACAATGCAGATCCAACCACAGTTAATGAGTCTGGCGAAACAGCTTTCTTCTGCTTACATCCCTATCAGCGCGGCGATTATTCCAGGGTTCATGTACGAGGCTATGCTGGAACCCAGCAACCAACTTGGCATCTTTGGCCATGGTTATACCTATACGGGACACCCGGTTGCAGCAGCGGCAGCTCTCAAGGCGATCGAAATCTATCAGCGAGATAGTCTGTTTGCCCATGCGGCTGATGTGGGTGCCTATATGCAAACTCGACTCAGAGAATTCGTTGGCCATCCCATGGTTGGTGAGGTTCGAGGCAAAGGATTGATCGGAGCAGTAGAACTGGTAGCCAATAAAGAACGCCGGGAAAGTTTCACTGATGGAAAAATGGGCGCGGTTGCCAAGCAGTTCTGCCAGGATAATGGCTTGTTGATAAGAGCGGTGAGTGGCAACTGCCTGGCATTCTGCCCACCGCTTGTGATCACCATGGAACAGATTGATGAAATGATCGAGTTATTCCAACGTAGTCTCGATCAGACTTTAGAAGTCGCCCATGCTGAAAACCTTCTGACTTAGTTAAAAATAAATACAAAGTGAGAAAAATCATGCTACGAACTAAAAAAGTGAGACCTGCTGCTTTAGCACTCACTACAGCATGCCTTTTGACCGCCTGTGGTCAAGATGACTCTTCCAGTTTGCCTGTAGCAGTAACCGATGTCGACCTTGTACTGACCAATGCCAAGGTGTTAACGGTAGACGAAAATTTTTCTATCCATGACACGGTAGTCGTGGATGACGGTTTGATCGTTGCTACCGGTGACAGCACATTGGCGTCACAGTATCAGGCTGCTGAAACCGTTGATTTGGGCGGCAAACTGTTGATGCCTGGGTTCAACGATTCCCACACTCATATTCGAGGCAGACCCTTGCGCTACATTGAATTGGGTGGTGTTTCGTCCATCGCTGAAATCCAGGAACTGATACGAGAAAAGGTAGAACTCATAGGTGAAGGCGAGTGGATTACCGGCTATGGCTGGTCTGAAGACGAACTGGATGAGGGGCGCCGACCCTTGCGAGCCGATTTAGACGCAGCCGCACCCGGTAACCCGATCATCCTGACCAGGGCCGGTGGTCACAGTGCAGTAGTCAACTCACTGGCGCTGGAACTGGCCGACGTCACATTGGATACACCGCAGCCGGACGGAGGTGTGATCGAACGGGGAGAGGACGGTGAGTTGAATGGCATTATCAGGGAACGCCAGGGAATCGTAGGTCGCCTGGTACCGGAATCGACCTATAACGAAATCATAGCCAGCCTCGAAATAAACCTTAATGCCTTATTGGAACTGGGTATTACCAGTGTCACCGATGCATCCAAGACTCCAGCCGAGTATGAAATGTTCGAAGAGTTGTATGCGAATGCCGAACTGCCTCTGCCCCGCTCCGCATTGCAATTTCAATGGCATGACCCCGTAGCTATCATGGCGCTGAATGATCGTGTTGGTGAAGGCAACGAATTCCTCAAACCCGGACCGATTAAAGTTTTTGCCGACGGCGGGTTTACGGGCCCAGCGGCCTTCACCCTCGTGCCTTATCTGGGTCAGGGTGAATACCGCGGCTACCTGAACATGGGAGAAGGAGAACTAGTTACTCTGCTGAATGAAATTCATGACGCGGGATTTCAGATGGGGATCCACGCTATCGGTGACGCTGCTATCGTCCTTGTTGTGAATACCCTGGCCGACACACTGGAACGCAATCCACGCGAGGATCATCGGCACTACCTGAATCATTTCTCTATGCGACCACCGGATTTGACCATGGAGTTGATGTCTGAGCATGACATCCACATAACCCAGCAACCCAACTTTACCTATACTCTTGAGGGTCGATACTCCGCGTACCTGGATGGCTGGAGATTGCAGCATAACAACCCACTACGCTCTCCAATGGATCACGGCATCACGGTCGCCATTTCCAGCGACATCCTGCCCATTGGGCCAATGGTAGGACTCTATGCAGCGGTAACTCGAAAAGGAATGACCGGAACTGTGTATGGACCGGATGAAGCCATCAGCATGGAAGAAGCGATTCGCGGCTATACCTTGACTGGAGCCTATTTGAATTTTGATGAGGAAGAGAAAGGCTCATTGGAACCCGGCAAGTTCGCGGACATGATCCTGTTATCCGACGATCTACTCACCATTGATCCAGAACGTATTATGGACGTTCAAGTTGAAAAAACCTGGATCGGGGGAGAGTTGGTTTACTCAAACAATGACTCATAGCCCATCAGTGTGGGGCGTGTTTACGCCCCACACTGATGACGAGTGAATTAACACTGATGGGCTGGTTAGAACGGCCCCGATTGGCGCAGGAACTTACTCGGTTCCAGCTAATCCAGGTACTGTATGCAGTACCTGCAATTGACTGGCCTCTGCATCAGAACCGTACATGGCTTCCACTGTCATACATCGCCGGCGACGAACGCGACTGAATGACCGGGCTTGATCGCTGCACACAATCATCTGTGCCACCGAGCGGCCCTGATTGTACTCAGCCAGTTCTTCAAAAGTCATTCTTTCAAATCTTGGCGTAGTACTGACTTCACATCCCAGTAAACTGAGACATATCACACTGAGAATCGGTAGTTTGTTCACTGCAAGACTCCTCGCAAACTTAAATTCTTGTTAATCGATTTTTGTTTGTCTTCGGGTGCTTTTTCGTGTGTTTTTATTTTTCTTAGACTTGTTCTTCTTATTATGAGTCCTGCCGTGGACTTCTTATGCATTCGATCTTCTAACTTCTAGAAGCTCATTGCAAGAATAGATGGGCAAGCGAGAAAAATACAGTAGTATAGCGCCCCAAAAAGAGCATTATTCTCATGTCAGATTCCACCGAAAAATCCAGCTTTCTGCGTGTTCTTGGCCGCCGGGACGTCATTGCCCTCGCGTTTGGCTGCATGATCGGCTGGAGCTGGGTGGTTCTCACCGGTACCTGGATTACTTCTGCCGGAGTTATGGGGGCAATCACGGCGTTTCTGGTGGGAGGCGGCGCCATCGCTATTGTGGGTCTGACCTACGCGGAACTTGCTTCTGCACTCCCCTTCGCGGGTGGCGAGCATGTGTACAGTGAACGTGCGCTGGGTACAGGTGCCTCATTTATCTGTACCTGGGCCATTATCCTCGGTTACATGTCGGTGATTGCTTTCGAAGCAGTCGCCCTTCCTACCGTGATGGACTCATTAGTGCCTGGCCTGGATATCGGTTACCTGTGGACCGTAGCAGGTTGGGATGTATATGCCACCTGGGTAGCTACAGGCATCATAGGCGCTATCGTCATGACAACTCTTAATGTGCTGGGAGTCAAATTCGTTGCCATAGTTCAAACTACGGTCGTTGTTTTGATATTGGCAGTAGGTTTCGTTTTCGTCTCCGGCGCAAGCTTCACCGGCTCAGCCAGCAACATCGATCCGCTGTTTTTTAATGGGCTCAGCGGCATTTCTATTGTGTTAGTCATGGTGCCTTTTATGTTTGTCGGATTCGACGTCATACCGCAGGCAGCAGAAGAAATCGATTTACCTTTTCGTGATATCGGTACCGCCTTGATTATTTCCGTACTGATGGCCATCGCCTGGTACGCGCTGATCATCATCGGCGTCGGCATGGTGATGGATTTCGACACATTGCTTACGGCAGATCTGGTCACGGCAGAAGCCAATGCGGCCATCTATGGCGAGCTGGGTGGCACAATACTCCTGTTGGCAGGTCTGGCGGGGATTATTACCAGTTGGAATGCACTCATTGTTGGAGCAAGCAGAGCGATTTATGCCATGGCCAATGCTGGAATGCTTCCGCACTTTCTAGCTGAGATACATCCGCGTTACCATACTCCAAGAAATGCCATTCTTTTGATTGGTGCACTGTCGGTAATCAGCCCCTTCTTCGGCCGCGCAGCACTGGTATGGCTGGTGAATGCTGGTGGGCTTGGGATTGTAGTGGCCTACGGTTTTGTTGCCCTGTCGTTTTTGGCCTTGCGAAAGAACGAGCCGGAACTGGAACGCCCCTATCGCGCCCCTGGTGGTGTAGCGACTGGCTATCTGGCGCTGGTTCTTTCTATTGGCATCGGCGCACTCTATTTCCCCGGCAGTCCCTCGGCTTTGGTCTGGCCGCAAGAGTGGTCAATCATCTTCTTCTGGATAGTACTCGGTGCCGTGTTGTTTGCAATGTCGCGAGTGTCACAAGGCAGGTCCGCGCAACAATTAGCAGACTAGTCAGTTATTCAGTGCTTCAACAAGTTGCCGATGACGGCGGCGACTCACTGGCACTCGGTATCCTGAATCCATGGTAATCCGCTTACTTCCAATCTCGCGAATTTTTGACAGGTTCACGATGGCCGACCGGTGAGTTTGCTTGAATCGTCCATGCTGCAAGTGTTTCAGCATCTCCTTCATAGTTCCGCGCACTCTGATCTTGCGCTGTGCAGAATGCACGATGACATAGTTGTCGTCTGCCAATAGCCAATCAATCTCTTCTATTTGCAATCGAACGGTACCAGTATCGGTGACCAAAGAGAGCTGTCCGTCTCCATCACTGCTGGACCTGGAAGCATTTATGGCTTCGGTTTTATTAAATTCACGTCGCCATATGCTCAATAGTAAGAAATATGCCAGCACCTCAAAATGAAACCATTTAAACGCTTGTTCTCCAAAAACAAAGCCAAATCCTACCTGCGTCACACGCTCTGGCCAGAACACCCAATAGGCGCTGGCCAATAGCGCTACATGGGCAACCGCCCATGTCAGAGCAATTGGTATGTGCCAGCGAAGACTGGAGTAGCTAAAGAGTGGGTAAGGAAGGGAAAGTTTCGCCAGGTAACTCAGACTAATACTGAATAGCAACCAGGGCAGGTAAAGATACAGGCCAAACACTGTGTAGCGAATGAATGGTGTCGCACTGCCGTTGAAATAGAAACCTTTCGCCACCTCCAGCGCGGCAAATCCAAGCCACATGATCAGCAGGCAGAGCACCAGTACCCGGTGCTGGTAAAGATCGATAATCACTCTTTGTGGCCTGTTCAAATCTCTGTCGTCTCCACAGATCAAGATGGGGTGAATGGTAAAGGGAAAACCGCAAGTTTACTCCACTTTGCAGAACCGCTTGCCACATGAGTGGCGCCACTCACCCCTCACTGCTTTTACATACGGCCTTGTGCGTCGAGCATGGTGCCCGACCAAACAATATCAAGGAGAACACAATGCGTATCAGTCTAATCGTTTGCGCCTTTTTGTTGGCTGTCAATGCCAACGCGGGAGACCCACCAGAGGAGCCAGTGCGGGTCAATTCTCTTGGTGCTGCTATCGATGGTTATTCTCCCGTTTCCTATTTCACTGTCGGGAAACCGGAATTGGGAGATCCTGCTTTTTCAGCTAGTCATGAGGGCACGACTTATTGGTTTACCAACGCCGAACAACAGGCTCTGTTTGAAGCTGACCCTGAGAGTTTCGTTCCAGCTCACGGAGGCTGGTGCACGCTAATGATGGGCGGTTCAGGCAGAAGAACTCCAGGCCATCCGGAGTCCTGGTCAATTGTCGACGGAAGGCTGATGCTCTTTTGGTCAGGTGATACGGAACAGACCAGGGGCATGGGCATGCAAAACTGGCTTAGTAAAACCAAAGGATCAGAGTCCGGAGCACGCCGAGTAGTCGCTGCTGCAGACAAGAACTGGGCT
>JANQJM010000154.1 GCA_028281635.1 Pseudomonadales bacterium
ACGTGTTGGTAGCCAGAATGGCTCCCGGCTTACAGCTGGCATCAAGCTTGGCAAAAATTTCCTTTTTCAGCTCGAGATTTTCGAATACAGCCTCGATAACGAGATCAACATCGGCGATATCTGCATAGTCCGTGCTACCACTAATCAAGCCAATGCGTTCAGCCATCTTGGCTTCGCTGAGTTTTCCTTTCTGCACAGTGATGTTGTAATTCTTCTGAATGATACCCAGACCGCGCTGCAGCGCCTCATCGTTGATTTCGACAAGCACCACTGGAATACCCACATTGGCAAAGCACATTGCGATGCCACCGCCCATGGTGCCGCCACCAATGATGGCCACCTTATTGATGTCACGCACTGGCGTGTCTTTCGGCAGGTCCTTTATCTTTGCCGCCAACCGTTCTGCGAAGAAGATATGACGCATGGCCGCTGATTCTGGGGATTGCACCAGCTCTCTGAACAGTTCCCGCTCCCGTTCCAATCCCTGATCCATTGGTAAGTTCACTGCGGCTTCGAGACATGACACGATCCGATCTGGAGCAATTTGACCACGGGCACGTTTGGCAAGCTGTTTGCGTGCTGCGTCGAAGAAGCCCGGCTCCACTGTTTGCGGATCGATGCTAATGTCTCGAATACGCTTGAGCGGGGCACCAGACTTAACTAGATCCTGTGCATAGGAAATCGCACCTGCAAGCAGGTCATCACCTTCGATGATCTCATCCACCAGGCCCATGTCTTTAGCTTTGACTACTGATACAGGATTCCCCGAAGTAATCATGTCCAAGGCTGCTTTTACGCCCGCTACTCGAGGAACTCTTTGCGTTCCACCCGCGCCGGGCAAAAGTCCAAGTTTTACTTCAGGCAAACCGACTTTGGCAGAAGAAACCGCACAGCGGTAGTGACATGCTAGCGAGACCTCAAACCCCCCACCCAAGGCAGTGCCGTGAATTGCCGCCACTACCGGTTTGGAAGAATTTTCTATTGCACTCAATACTTCAGGCAACCAGGGGTCGAGAGGAGGTTTGCCAAATTCCGTGATATCAGCACCGGCGATAAATGTCCGCCCTTCGCAGCTAAGTACAACTGCTTCAGAAGCGTCTGCTTGCGCTGCATTGATTGCGTCCAGGATGCCCTGCCTCACTGCCTGTGAGAGTGCATTCACTGGTGGATTGTTTACACGAATAACGCCAATGTTGTCCTGGAGTTCGTAGCTTACGACATCTGACATAGTGATTCCTTTTCTAGCAATAGGTAAAAGGCTGCGCGGTCGCTGGCAACCTTCCATTAATTCATTACAAGCGCTGTTGTTGGTGTTTCAGTTCGCTCAGTCGACCCGTTCTAAAATTGCTGCCAGGCCTTGACCGATGCCAATACAGAGGCTTATTGCAGCATAGCGACCCCCACTGCGTTCCAGCTGCCGGGTTGCAGTCAACGCAATTCGCGCACCGGAAGCACCCAATGGATGGCCGACTGCGATTGCACCACCATTAGGATTGACACGTGAATCAGTGAAATCGACTTCCAACATCTTCAGACAACCCAGAACCTGTGTGGCAAAGGCTTCATTGATTTCAATGATGTCCATGTCCGCCAGATTCAGACCAGCACGCGCCAGCGCTTTACGGATGGCGAATACTGGCCCAAGTCCCATAACTCTGGGTTCAACACCAGCTACCGCTCCAGCAATAATTCGTGCCCTGGGTTTAACACCATGTTCTTCGCCGATGGCACGATTACCCACTATTAATGCAGCCGCCCCATCATTGATGCCGGACGCATTTCCTGCAGTCACCACTCCGTCCGCAAATAGTGTTCTCAGTCCACCCAACACTTCCAAAGTACTCTGTGGACGCGGATGCTCATCAGCATCGACAGTGAATGGTGGTTTTTTCCGCCCTTGCGGCACATCGATGCTGACAATCTCGTCCTGAAAAAAACCATTGGCTCTGGCTGCTTCGTATTTTGCTTGCGACGCTGCGGCAAAAATGTCGCTGTCCTCGCGAGAGATGTCCAGATCCGCCGCAATATTGTCGGCAGTTTCCGGCATACTGTCATGACCGAACACATCTCCATAAATCGGATTCGTGAATCGGGCACCCAATGTAGTGTCAGCGATTTGTTGACCACGATCGAATGCAGATTGAGCTTTCGACATAACCAGTGGCGCCCGGCTCATTGATTCCACACCGCCGGCGACAAACAGATTTCCCTCACCGATCTTCACGGAATTGGCGGCGCTTAATGTCGCAGCTAAACCAGAAGCACAGAGACGGTTTACAGTTAAGCCACCTACCTCTACAGGCATGCCAGAAATTAACGAAGCGAAGCGCGCCACGTTTCGACAATCTTCACCAGCCTGATTGGTGTTGCCGGCGATCACATCTTCATAAGCTTGTTTGGGGAACGAATTGCGTTCTACTACCGTTTTGATTGTGTGAGCCAACAGATCGTCGGGACGGACGGGAGAGAGTGCGCCGCTGTGGCGGCCGAAAGCAGTGCGACCACCGTCGTAGATAAATGCTTCATTGCTAGCGGGTGTAGACATATAGTTCTCTTTCTTAAGTGACACAAATCCAGAAATAGCCGCATCTTGCGTGTGCTTTTTTGCCGATTGGCTCGCAGCACGGCTCAAAAAGCAGGCAGCGTATAGTTCAACTGAATAGCTACTAGAGGATAAATACTGACCCGTTGTCTTCCTTACAAACCATGGCCGCTCTACCCACAGGGGCGGCCATTCTAGCATAGCCCCCTGCCCCCGCAAATCGGGCTACAAGTCGCATAAAACCAGTGTCTATGGTAGCTTAGCCGCTCCCAAAAAGAGGTCCGAAAATGATTAGAGATCCTGAAACTATCAATCAACTGGTGGACTTAATTGAGCGCTTTGTGCGAGAGCGTTTAGTCCCTGCCGAGGAACAATTGGCAGAGGAAGGCAAGTTGCCTGATGACATCCTGGCAGAAATGAAAGAGCTGGGTCTTTTTGGCCTCACTATTCCGGAAGAGTTCGGTGGCCTCGGCCTGACTATGGAAGAAGAAATCCTGGTTTCGATCGCTTTAGGCCGAACCTCTCCGGCCTTTCGCTCAATTATGGGAACCAACAATGGCATTGGTTCGGCTGCCATCGTCTTCAATGGTACTGAAGAACAGAAAGCCAAGTACCTGCCGAAGTACGCAACCGGTGAATGGATTAGCTGTTTTTGTCTCACCGAACCCGATGCAGGCTCTGACGCTGCTTCACTAAAAACCACCGCGGTCCGCGATGGTGATCACTATGTCCTCAATGGCACCAAGCGCTACATTACAAACGCAAAAGTCGCCAACACCTTCAATGTCATGGCACGCACTAATCCTGATATCAAAGGTGCTCACGGTATTTCATCATTTATAGTAGAAAGCGACGCGCCCGGTATCACCCTGGGCCCGATTGATCGCAAGATGGGACAAGCAGGTTCGATGACCTGCGATGTGATTTTTGAAGACTGTCGTGTGCCAGCGGAGAACATCATCGGCGAAGAAGGCGAAGGTTTTGTTACGGCGATGAAAGTACTCGATCGAGGTCGCTTGCACATATCTGGGGTCAGCGTTGGAGTTGCCGAGAGACTCATCGCAGACGCCCTGGACTATGCAATACAGCGCAAACAATTTGGCAAACCGATTGCAGAACAACAGCTTATCCAGGCTATGTTGGCCGATTCACAAACGGAAACTTATGCTGCGAAATGCATGATCCTGGAGACCGCTCGCAAACGGGACAATGGCGAGAACGTCAGTACTGAATCATCGGCTTGCAAGCTGTTTGCGACAGAAATGGTTGGTCGAGTCGCCGATCGCGCTGTACAGATTCATGGCGGCGCCGGCTACATGTCTGAGTACGCAGTAGAGCGTTTTTATCGCGACGTCAGATTATTTCGCCTGTACGAAGGCACCAGTCAGATTCAACAGATCATCATAGCCCGCAATATGATCAAGGGTGCGAGCTGAAGCGCTAGCGGCCTCTGAGGTATCCTTCGGTTGGAATTTCTGGCTTGAATTGTTGGTGGCAGTCCAGACAGCTTTCAACCAACAAATCTCCAGCTCGGGTTAGCATCTCCCGGTCTCTGTTGCGGGCAGAGGACAGAGCCATAAGTGATGCGTCGTTCATATCCAGCACATATTCGCGCCACGAGCGCTGGGCAATCCACATAGCATCGTTCACACCGGTTCCACCCATCGTCATTGCCGCTCTGCTGGATATAAGCTGGATAGCATGCTGCTCCACTTCCTGCCAAACCTCAGGTGTAAGAACTGACTCCGGGCTTCCAGCATCCCATATGAAGTAGGCAGCGTGATCAATTTGCGCCACCATGATTTCATTGATGCTGATAT
>JANQJM010000189.1 GCA_028281635.1 Pseudomonadales bacterium
CAACCTCACTATTCCTCGCGACAAACTGGTGGTGATCACTGGACTCTCCGGTTCGGGCAAGTCCTCGCTGGCATTTGACACGCTCTATGCCGAGGGCCAGCGCCGCTATGTGGAATCACTGTCTACTTATGCGCGCCAGTTTCTCTCCATGATGGAGAAGCCTGACATCGACCATATTGAAGGGCTGTCGCCGGCGATTTCTATCGAGCAGAAATCCACCTCCCATAACCCACGCTCGACCGTGGGTACCATCACCGAAATCTACGACTACTTGCGCTTATTGTTTGCCAGGGTTGGTGAACCTCATTGTCCAGATCACAATCTGCCGCTGGAAGCGCAAACCGTGAGCCAAATGGTTGATAAGGTGATGGCTCTGCCGGAAGGCAGTCGCGTCATGGTGCTGGCCCCTATCATCCGCGAGCGTAAAGGTGAGCATGTCCATGTTTTCAATGAGCTTCGCACCAGCGGTTTTATCCGCGCCCGGGTGGATGGGCTGGTTTGCGAAATTGATTACCCACCAGAGTTAGAGAAAAACAAGAAACACTCCATCGACGTGGTGGTGGACCGGCTCAAGATTAAGCCAGGTCTGGAACAACGCCTGGCAGAAAGTTTCGAAACTGCCCTGCAGCTCGCCGACGGCATTGCAATGGTTAGCCGCATGGATAAAGAAGATGAAGAAGACCTGCTGTTCAGTTCTCTTTTTGCCTGCCCGATATGTGGTCACAGCATTCCAGAGCTGGAACCAAGGCTCTTCTCTTTTAACAATCCTGCCGGGGCTTGTTCCACCTGTGACGGCCTGGGTCTCAAGCAGTTCTTTGACGAGAACCGCATCATCGTCGATGAGAACCTGGCACTGTCCGAAGGTGCTATACGAGGTTGGGATCGACGCAACATCTTTTATTTTCAGATGTTGACCTCTGTTGCCGATCACTATGGCTTCGCCATCGACACACCTTTTAAAAATCTTCCCAAAAAGTATCGCGATGTAGTACTGCGGGGCAGCGGCAAAGAGGTTATCGAATTCTGCTATGTGAATGATCGGGGCAATACTTATACCCGCAGCCTGCCCTTCGAAGGCATCCTGCCCAACATGGAACGGCGCTATCGGGAAACCGAATCCAGTATGGTGCGGGAAGAGCTGGCAAAGTATCTAAGCTCACAGCCCTGCCCCGACTGTGAAGGTACCCGCCTGCGTCGTGACGCGCGCTTCGTCCTGGTCAAGGGAACCAGTTTGCCAGGTATTACGGAAATGACCGTCAATCAGGCAGCGGACTACTTCAAGAAGCTCAAACTCACCGGTAAACGAGCAACCATCGCAGAGAAAGTCCTTAAAGAACTACAGGATCGACTGAAGTTTTTGGTGGACGTGGGTCTGAACTACCTCACATTAAGTCGCAGTGCCGACACGCTCTCTGGGGGTGAAGCCCAGCGCATTCGATTAGCCAGTCAAATTGGGGCCGGCTTGGTGGGAGTGATGTACATTCTCGACGAACCTTCCATTGGCCTCCATCAGCGAGATAACAGTCGCTTACTCAACACCCTGTTCCATCTCAGAGATCTGGGTAACACCGTTCTGGTGGTCGAACACGACGAAGAGGCCATTCGAAGTGCCGACCATATCATCGACATCGGGCCGGGAGCTGGAGTGCATGGAGGCGAAATTGTTGCTGAAGGCGCCCTGGAAAGAATCGAAAAATCTCGCAAGTCTCTTACCGGCAAGTACCTGTCCGGAAAAGAGTCCATTGAAATTCCAGGCGAACGCACAGAATACGATGCAGAAAAACTGCTAACGCTACGTGGCGCCTCGGGAAACAATTTGCAAAATGTTGATCTCACACTCCCTATTGGTCTCTTCACCTGCATTACGGGCGTCTCGGGTTCCGGCAAGTCAACGCTGATAAACAACACACTGTATCCGATTACCGCGTCACGTCTTAATAACGCTACAACACTAAATCCAGCACCTTTCGAAGACATTGAAGGGCTTGAGCATCTGGACAAGGTGGTGGACATCGATCAGAGCCCTATTGGCCGCACCCCCCGATCAAACCCTGCCACTTATACTGGAATTTTTACTCCGGTCAGAGAGTTGTTTGCTGGTACCCAGGAAGCTCGCACTCGTGGTTACAAGCCAGGGCGTTTCAGTTTCAATGTAAAAGGCGGTCGTTGCGAAGCTTGCCAGGGCGACGGTGTAGTGAAGGTCGAAATGCATTTCCTGCCCGACGTGTATGTCCCTTGTGATGTGTGCCGCGGCAAGCGCTATAACCGCGAAACTCTGGAAGTGAAATACAAAGACAAAAACATCTCCGAAGTCCTGGATATGACCGTCGAAGACGCACGGAAATTTTTCGATGCCATCCCTGCCATCGCACGCAAACTACAAACCCTCATGGACGTAGGGCTGTCCTACATTCGGCTTGGCCAGGCCGCAACAACGCTGTCCGGCGGTGAGGCACAGCGAGTGAAACTGTCGCGAGAATTATCCAAAAGAGACACTGGCAAAACCCTCTACATTCTCGATGAACCAACTACTGGCCTGCACTTCCACGACATCAAACAACTGTTAGCCGTTTTGCATCATTTGAGAGACCACGGCAACACCATCGTAGTAATCGAACACAATCTGGACGTCATCAAAACCGCCGACTGGATTGTTGACCTGGGACCGGAAGGCGGCAGCGGTGGCGGCAAGATAATTGCCGAAGGCACGCCGGAACAGGTTGCCAAGAAACGTGGATCACATACTGGTAAGTTCATTAAACAAACTCTGTCCAGCTAATCCTCCGAAATCACTTTCGCTTCAGCACCCTAGAACGCATGTTTGAATCTCTGGAATATCAGCCGGTGCATGTGATCAGTTATTCACCAGAAACTGATCAATTATTGATCAGTTTTTAAGCCTGCTTTGTAAATTCCCGAATAATCAAAAAAAGCCCTTGGGGTAGCTCTTATCTGTGTGACAGAATCATTACAGCGCATTCGCATTTCTGGCCTATTGTGTTTGACGGACATCGTCTGCAGGTCAGAGTTTATAAGGGATGCGGCGGGGGACTTACCGAACGAAAAATTCTGCATGTCACAAAATTGCAATGACCTCACCATTAAAATGTACAGGTTAAACATGGACATGCCGAATCATATGCGCAGTGAAGCGCAGCAACTATAAAAACATGCGTTCGGTAAGTTAACGAATAATTACCAAACCCTTTACTTTCAGGAGGAGCAAATGCGCTGTCCACAAAGTGCAAAGAAACTGCTGTGCGCCTCTGTTTTGCTGGGACTCGGTCTTTCCGGAGAACTGGCAGCACAGGATACCGCATCCGCAATCCGAGGCCGTCTGGTAGACGGTTCCGGCAATCCACTGGTGAATGCCACTGTCGAAATTCAAGATTCTCGTACCGGTTCAACCCGAACGCTGCAATCGAACAATTCCGGTACTTTCTACGCCACTAACTTACCAGTAGGTGGTCCATACATAGTCACTATTAACAACGCCAAGACCGTAACCATCGACACCATTCAACTGGGTGATGTGTACAACCTAACGGTCGACATGGGCGCGCCAAGCGAGATTGAGGAGATCATCGTTTTTGGTGAAGCCAATACGCTTGTGGACGTTGCGGCGGGTCCTTCTGCGACGTTTGGGCAGTTCGAATTGGATACCATGGTTGCCTACAACCGGGACATTCGAGACGTCTACTCCGTCGATCCACGTTTCAACCTCGACGGGGATGCACGAGATTCGCAGGTTAACTGTATCGGTAAGCACCCTCGCTTTAATAGCCTGAGTCTTGACGGTGTGGCTCAAAACGACCGCTTCGGTCTGAACAACAATGGCTACGCCACTGCGACCGGAATGCCCTTCCCGTACGCGGCAATCGGTCAGGTATCCGCAGAACTTGCTCCTTTTGATGTAACTTACGGTGGTTTCAGCGCCTGTAACATCAACGCAGTAACCAAGTCCGGAACCAATGAATGGACTGGTAATGCTTTCTTCGAAGGCACTAACGACGGTCTCCGTGGTGACTCCATCACCACACCGAATGGGCAAGACATCAGATTCACCACAGAAGATTATGACGAGGAGTACTACGGTTTCTCGGTTGGCGGTCCACTGATCGAAGACAAGCTCTTCATCTTCGGTGCCTATGAAGAATCAGAATCGCCTGAATTTATCGCTCAGGGTTTTGCCGGTTCCAGCAACGGCGAAGCACGACCTTGGCTTTCTCAGTCAGACTTCAATCGCATCCGCGATATTTCCAACAGCGTCTACAACTATGATCCCGGTGGTGAACCAACAAATGGTGTGCAGACAACCGAGAGCTATATCATTCGCCTGGATTACAACATCAATGAGAATCACACTGCCTCATTGATTTACAACGGCTACGATGGCGTGGAAGACCGGGCGTCTGACAGTGATCCCAATGAATTTGAGTTCTCCAATCACTTCTATCAGAAGGGTGCAGAGCTCGAAACCTGGACGGCCCGTTTACAGTCGCAATGGTCCGATTCCTTCTCCAGTGAGATCTTCATCAACACCAACGAAATGGTTGATGCACAAAACACTGTGGGTCCACTGGATTTCGGTGACCATCAAATCAGTCTCGGTCGTGACATTGTATATCTGGGTGCTGATGACTCTCGTCAAGCGAACCAGTTGAACTGGGAATCCACTTTCTATCGCTTCCAGGGCCAATACCTGGCAGGCGATCACGTCATCACGTTTGGTTATGAACGTGACGAGTTAGATGTCTTCAACCAGTTCGTACAACACTCCAATGGTGGTGAGTACGACTACTTTGACGATTCAGGTGACAACCCCGCTTCCTGCGCTGCATTGACAGCTCAGGGTCGTTTCGACGACCCGCTATGTGGTCTCTCTGGTATCGACAAGTTCGAACTGGGTCGGCCAAGCCGTATTTACTACGGTAGCGGCGGTGGTACCAACAATCCCGATGACGCTGCAGCTAATTACGGCAATGACATGGATATCTTCTATGTCCAGGATGAGTGGTATATCCCCGATTACAACCTGACACTGGTAGGTGGTCTGCGTTATGAGCGCATGAGCATGTCTGACCGACCAACTTTCAACCAGGCGTTCACCAACACTGCTGGTGTTCGCAACGATGCAAACCTTGATGGTGTGGATCTGTGGATGCCTCGTCTTGGTTTTACCTGGGAAGCGAACTACAACCTGACTGTACGTGGTGGTATTGGCCTCTACTCAGGCGGCAATCCAAACGTGTGGATCACCAACGCCTGGAGTAATGACGGTATCTCTAACGTCCAATTGCAGCTCCGTAACTTCGATGGGGCGCGTTCTGTGCTGAACGATCTACCACTGAGTGGTGCTGGACGACCTGGTTTCGACGTACCTCAACAGATGGTTGATCAAGTTGCTGCAACCACTGTGGACGACGGTTCCGATGAAAACCTGGTGCTGATCGATCCTAATTATGAACAACCTTCCGAACTGAAGTATGCCCTCGGTGCAACATATACCTTTAATAACGGTATCAGCGTAGACGCAGACATCCTCTATTCACAACAGGACAATCCAGCTTACTACGAGGACATCTCACAGGATCAGATAGGCACTACTGCTGCCGGACAACCGATCTATGATTTCGTGCGCGGCGAGAGCAACTTCATGCTCACCAATGCCCAGACTGACGGTGACGGCCTCGCGGTTTCAGTCGTTGCTAAACAACGCACCGACTGGGGTCTAGACTGGTTATTTGGTTATGCCTTCACGGATCAGACCGACGTCAGCCCAATGACTTCGTTCACAGCGGGTTCAAACTTCGACAACCTGGCAACCACCACACTGTTGGATCCATTGCCAGCGACGTCGAACTACGTATCGCCACACCGCTTCACAGCGCGTTTGAGCTACGGCCGCGATTTCATTCCTAACCACGAGACTCGCATCACTGCCCTGTTCTTCCGCAAGAAAGGACAGCCACAAAGCTTTGTGATGAGCTCGCAGCCTCTGGAAGGTGATCAGCGTTTTGGTCGCCACCAGCTCTACATTCCTGCTCTGAATGATCCGAATGTAGTGCTTGGCCCTGACTTCGACACCGCTGCCTGGGGTGAATTTATTCGTGCTAACGGCTATGCCGATTTCGCCGGTGGTTTTCTGCCACGTAACGAATCACATGCCCGTTGGTCTTCTCGAATGGACCTGAGAATCGACCAGGAGATTCCTTTCTTCTTCGGTTCACGAGCCAGGGCGTACCTGAAAGTTTACAACCTGTTGAACCTGCTCAATGACGAATGGGGCGTGCAGTATGACGCCGAATTCTTCTCGCAGGAAGTTGTGGACATGGATCTTGATGCACAAGGTCGCTACGTGTTCAACGAGTTCACTCCCGACACAATTAACGATCTCAGAGAGAACGCAACTCTGTATGAAGTTCGTTTGGGACTGCAGATAGAATTCTGATTCGATCTATTGGGTAAAAGAAAACCCGGCTACTACTCAGGTAGCCGGGTTTTTTTATGTTCCAGGGGCCGCGGCAGCAGCGCGAAGAAAATTCATAGCAATCGACTCAGCTCGCACTGTGTTTTTATTGCTAATGGCAACCACCAGCACATCATCACGTCCATCATATTCAACAGCAGCATTGAACTCATGTTGACTGCTTCCTCCCGCGGTTCCAAATCCACCAGCCAGACTCCGTGCTATCCCGCTCCGCTCAAGTGTTTCCCGGTCCAGAACATTCCCGGCACGCAGTGCATGCATCCATCTTCGCAAATCGCCAATCGTAGAAACCATGCCACCATTACCGACCAGCACCCAGGAATAATTCCAGTCTGCTGGTGAACTGCAGCCGAGGATTTCGTTTTCTGTCGAGGCCATCTCACTGAAACGCTCGCCCCAGAACCCTGTTCTTTCCATGCCCGCTGGTAAAAACAACTTCGAACGCAGATAGTCCGCATAACTTTGTCCGCTAACCTCTTCAATGATCATCGCCAGCAAGGTATAACCACTATTCGAGTATTCTTCTCGCCGACCCGGAGAAAACAGCAAAGGCCGGGAAAAGATCTCTGCTTTCGCTCTATTCTTGTCCATTACCTCAAAATCACCCATGCCTGCTTCCGTCTCATGGTAGGTATCAATACCTGATCGATGCTGCATCAGTTGTTCGATGGTGATGCTCTGCTTGTCAGCAGGAACACCGTCCAGATAGGAGGCGATTGGGAGACCGGTATCCAGAAGACCATCGGACTCAAGTCTGTAGATCGCGACATCGGTAAAGAGTTTGGTAATCGACCCGATGGCAAAAATAGTATTGGCAGTGTTGTTGGTGCGCTGGTCACAACTTGCGCTACCGAACCCCGACTCAAACAGGATTTCATCGTTTTTAGTTACCAAAACAACGCCCGAAAACTGATTGGCTTCCAGCCCTGCCACCATCTCTTCCAGAGTGCCAGGAGCCGTAGTGCATGCTGACAGGTTCACAAACATCACTAAAGCAAAAAGCTGTTGATTGAGCAGAAGCTTTTCTGGATTCATCATTCGATCTCTATTGGGATATAGTCTCTCTGGACTCTTTCTGATACAGGTAAGAACCTTTTCACACTGTAGCCAGGCCGCCAGATCGATTCTTGAAGTTTTCCTGAAGAATTCCTTGCGGCCACTCACGGAACAAATTGCATGCACAGCGGCTCTTTTCAAATTGGCGAGATAATCATTCACCCTGACAAAAACGAGATATGCACTGCGCTAGACATATATCGCGTCGAGCACAGGCTTATTCAAATTCTGCAACTGTTGGCAAATGCGGCTGGGAAAACTGTCAGTAAACAGGAAATCGCCGAACAAGTATGGGCGCCTAAGCTGATGAGCGATGAAAGTCTGGCGCAAGCCATCTCGCAACTACGTAAATACCTGGGAGATTCAGCAGCCAAATCGCAAGTGATCAGAACAATCCCTAAAGTCGGCTATTCATTGGTGAGCGAAGTGACGTGGAATTCTCCTCCCCCGACAGTATTCAACTCCGGCAATCACGGGAGAAATGTCCCTGTGCAGCTGATACTTGGCGTTCTGTGTGCAATCCTGGCTGGTCTTCTTCTCTACTCCTTTGGCGGCAATGAGGAAATTGAGATTGAAGAAATAGAAATAGAGCGCAGCGAATCTCTTATTCTGTAGCTGACAGTTGTTCTATTTCCACCAGTGCAACTATCGCACTTTGAAAACAGGGTATTCGACACTGCCGTTAGCAGATAGAGCTGGCTCCAGGTAGCCATCAAACAGATTCCAATAAGCCAGCCCATCGTCCGACTCCGGCTCCAGCAAATAGAAAATCAAGTTCGCCAATCGGTCATTCATAGAGACTACAAAATCGCCGCGGGAAAATGCCCGAGTCTCATTGCGAAATTCTCCACGCAATAATGAGTTGCGGTGCCCGTTTTGCACATAGTTTTGCTTTCCAATTTCATCGATGATGAATACTTCACCATTGAAGCTGGTATCGGCTTCCAGTACCTCTACCCAGATTCCATGTTCTCGTAACTTGTCAGCCAATCCAGCAAACGCAGAACTGAATACATAGGCATTGGGGACAACAGCAGTTCTGATCGCCTCGAATGCGTTATAGTTAATAACGCCCGGAATAGTGACCAGCTCGGCACTGCGCACGAAGTCTTCCTCGCCTGCATCGTTGACATAAGGGATATAGGAATAAGTGAGTAGATCCAATGGCTCTTCCCTGGGCACCATCAGGTACTGCACGCCCTTCTCCTGGCCTATGGAAGATTCAGCAACTCTCGCATCAGCTTCCTGATTAATACGCTGAATTTCGCCGCCATTAATATTTGTGTACTCAAGAATCTCCTCTACAAAAGCATTGGCGGCATGCACGCGTTTGTAAAAACGATCATGGGAAAAAGTCTCACTCAAGATTGCCATGCGATTGCGCAAAGCCATGTTATTGGTTATGTAGCGCGGCGCATGATGATAGGTACGCAATTCAGCGGGGGGCCAGTCACGGTAGTTGTAACCCCCATACCAGTTGAACTCTAGAGAAAACTTATCCCTTACAGATTCCTGGATGGCTGGCAACATGATGTCTGAAGTATAGTCTGATGTCGCCGCATCCCCAGCCGTATGATAAGACGGCGCATAAGTGAGCGAGTAACCGTGCCAGGTGCCATTTGTTGTATGCAGGTCAACCAGCAGGTCAGGGTCCCAGCGTTGAATCACCTTCTCATACAACGCCTTGGTTTCATCCGCTTCCACGATCATGCCATCGCGGTTCAAGTCATAGCCATGCGCGGCGCGCAGTCCCGTAAATAATGGACTGAATTCCTGGTTCGGACGATTGTCTTGCGACATCGCGTCGTTGCCATCGGCGTTATAGATAGGCACAAAAACAATGATCTGATTGTCCAGCAGATGCTGCTTGTCACCATACAAGATATCCCGCATGACGATCAGCGATGCTTCTTTTCCTTCGACTTCCCCGCCGTGGATATTGCCCTGAATGTAAATCACCGGCTTACCCGAGGCTTCAGCTTGCTCTGGCGTATTGATAGGAGGATTCGCCAGCACCACAATCGGTACGTCGCGACCTTCGCGCGTCAACAGGAGCCGTTCCCGGTGCATCAATTGGGTATTCGCCGCCAGCGCTTCAATCACATCTACTACCTCCTGAAAGGTGGAGGTGCGCTCGTAATTACTCCGCTCTGCTGCCGTCAACATGGCTTCAGTAAAAGAGAAATTCTGCTGGGCTGCGGCTGAGTAGATGCCGCAAATTGAGCTCAGGAGGACAGCAAATAGTGAGCGAGACATGGGGCGGATTACTCCTGAATATTGGAACTGTTAAAAGCCCGCAAATTAATCCAGCAAGAGCGCCAAGGCAAGGCGAGCGACTGCTCTATTTTGAACAATTGTGACAGTCTGTAATTTTTCCCCCTCTACTCGCCGCAAGCCCGCGTATTTCGGGCGCTTCAGCCCTGCAAAGCATGGGGGTTTTGTTGCTTTTGGCCAGAAAAAGGCATAGCCTCAAGCGTAGCTATATATGCCAAAAATAGGGTCGCAAAAACCCTGCTTGCTGTGAGTCTATTTTTGAATCCGAAACTCAACTAAAACGGAGCTATGTCAGTGAATCCTCAACTCACACGCAGACGTTTTATCAAGGGGGTCATCTTCTCCGGTGCAGCAGCAACGACCGGAGCCGGAATGTACCTCGCCAATGCCCAGTCCGGGCAAGGTGCCGCTGAGCGCTTGATAACACTCAATATAAACGGGCGCAGTAGACCCGTAGATGTGATGCCATCGGAAACACTTGCCTACACGCTACGCTATAAACTCGACCTCACGGGCACCAAGATTGGCTGTAACCGTGGCGAATGTGGCGCGTGTACGGTACTGATCGATGGTGTTGCCAATTACGCTTGTTCTGTCCTCACCCACAACGTGAAAGACAAGGCCGTGATTTCCATCGAGGGAGTCAAGGCCGCGGATGGCACGCTACATCCGGTACAACAGGCGTTCATCGACGAGAACTCACCGCAATGCGGATTCTGCACACCAGGACAGGTCATGTCTGCGGTGGCGTTGTTGAATAACAATCCGCGACCTACCCGCGCCGAAGTTCGCGCAGGACTGTCAGGCAATCTTTGCCGCTGTGGTGCCTATGAACACTATATCAATGGCGTGTTACGCGCCTCGGGGCAGCTAGCATGAGTACACATATAGGAAAAGATTTCACTCCGCCTTGTGTACCTGGCAAGGTCACGGGCGAAATTAAATACGCAGAAGATTACAAAGCAGAGGGCATGGTCTTTGCCCGCCTGCTCACCAGCCCGATGCCAGCAGGCCGGGTAGTAAACATCGATGCTTCTGAAGCGCTCAGAATGGATGGCGTAGTTGGAATTATTACTGCCGACGATTTACCTCCGGTAGCACCGCCTGCCAATCCAGCGCTGGCTTCTGAACACATCACTTATGTCGGACAACCCATTCTGGCGGTAGCGGCTACCACTGAGGAAATAGCCGAAACTGCGCTGGATCGTATTCGAATCGATTTCGAACGCCGTCCCTTTGTGGTTGATCCACTGGAAAGCCTGACCCCTGGTGGACCCGATGCTTACCCTGATGGGAATGCACTGGTACGTACCCAGGAAGAAGGTCCAGAAGGTGCGCCAATTATTGGTGCCCAGATCAAATCAATTAAGTGGCCACAATCGGCAATCGACGCCCTGCGTAATGGTCAGGAGCCGGTTGGCGGTGAGTTCACCCGCGAA
Source organism: Pseudomonadales bacterium (assembly GCA_028281635.1). Taxonomy (GTDB): domain Bacteria; phylum Pseudomonadota; class Gammaproteobacteria; order Pseudomonadales; family Pseudohongiellaceae; genus UBA9145. The sequence goes on from JANQJM010000189.1 coordinate 11,260, forward strand.
TGGGAATTCGGTGATATCGAAGCAGGCTTTGCACAAGCTGAAGCGATTATCGAAGAGCCATTTGTCACCATGGGTTACCCGCACCACTCTCTGGAAGCACGTACTTGTATGGCTTACTGGGAGAACGGCAAATGCTACTTCCATGGCTCCTCTCAGAGTCAGAGTGCTAACAATGCTGGCCTGGCCCGTATGCTGAATATCGATCTTGCTGATCTGGTATTCATCAACGAAGCCACTGGTGGTGGTTTTGGTTCCAAGATTGGTCCTTATCCTTATATGGCCATTTCCGGCAACTTCTCACGCATTCTGAATCGCCCAGTGCAACTGCGCATTACTCGCGAACAGGAGTTCTACATCGGCTCCGCTCGCTCTGGTATGCAGGGCTGGATCAAGACTGGTGTGAACTCTGACGGTAAAGTGACTGCTGTCGATATGGTTGTCGTTAATGATGGTGGTATGACTGGTGGCGGCAGCGGCAACTCTTCTGCCCAGCACGTTACCGTGGCTTACCAACCTGAGAACATGCGCTTCCGTATGATTTCGGTTTACACCAACACCACACCTCGAGGTGCCCAGCGTGGACCGGGTCAAAACGAAATGGCAGCCGTGTTGGCGCCCATGACGGATAAGCTGGCGGATGCGATCAATATGGACCGCGTGCAGTTCCGCAAAGTGAATGCCATGACCAGCGATGGTTTCCAGGGCGGTGGACAGGGTCCGGTGACCAGTTCCTTCGTACGGGAAGCTCTGGATCAAGGCGCACGTGAATTTAACTGGGCTGAGCGCGAAGCCTCCGAGCGTAATCTCGGCGGTAGCAAGCGACGCGGTATCGGTGTTGGGCTTGGTTATCACGGCGCAGGTGGTCGTGGTTATGATGGCCTGATTCGCATTGGTACTGACGGCAAACTCTACATCCACAGTGGTGTGGGCAACCTGGGTACTTATTCCTACGCAGGCACTTGTCGTGCCGCAGCCGAGGCACTGCAAATCCCCTGGGAACGTTGTGAAATAGTACGCGGTCGCTCTGACCGTCACCTGCCTCACAGCTCCGGCCAAGGTGGTTCCAACACCATCTTCACCCATACGCGAACCAACTGGGTAGCTGCCCAGGACGCGATTCAGAAGATGAAAGAAATCGCCGCCATGGACTTTGGTGGTTCACCAGACGATTACGACATTGGCAACGAGCGTGTCTTTAATACAGAAGACCCGAGCAAGTCCCTGTCTTATGGTGAAACAGCACAACGTGCCATGGAATTAGGTGGCAAGTTCAGCGGTGAAGAGTATCCCGATGACATCAATCCATTGACGCAACTCGCGACTCAAGGCCTGGCCGGCACCGGCCTGATTGGAGTAGCCAAGGACAACTTGCCAGGTGTGGGACAACCACCAGGCAACGTACTTGGTTTCATGGAAATTGAATTGGATACCGACACGGGTAAGTACGAGATCATCGACTATGTCGCGATCGCTGACTGCGGCACCGTGGTGCATCCGAAGAACTTCGATAACGCCATGCGCGGTGGCATGGTCTGGGGTATCGGGCTGGCTGGATTGGAGAAGCATGTCTACGATCCACAGAACGGTCTGCCCGCCAACACTGGTCTGTACCAGTGTCGCCCACCGACCAATATGGATGTCCCGGTAGAAACCTATGCCGGTGGCGTGAACATTCCTGATCCGCAAAACCCAACCGGTGGACGCGGTATCGGTGAACCTACCCAGGGTGCGGCAGCTGCAGCACTGGCATCAGCTCTGCGCGATGCGCTGGAAGGTCACTTGTTCAATACGGCACCCGTCACTACGGACATGATCATTAATCACCTGGCCGGCAACGAGTACAGCTCGGGCACTGGCTCATTGAAAACTAATACATTCTGAGGTGACTTATGCCATCACATGACGTTATGCCAAATATGGAACTGTACCAGCCGGTACAGGTTGAAGACGCGCTTGCGATAGCTGACCGCCTCGCTGAAAGAGGATGGTTAGTTGGCGGTGGCCAGGACACTTATGGTTGGTTGAAGGATCGCGCGAAGTCTGCCGACGCCTTGATCGACCTCAGTGCCATCGAAGCCCTACGCGGCATTCGCGAAGTGGGTGACGGTATCGAAATCGGTGCCCTCACTACACTGACCGAAGTTGCCAACAGTGATCTGGTTAAAAACGGATTCTCGCTGCTCTCCGATGCAGCTTCCGTTGTAGCCAGTCCACAAATTCGCAACATCGGAACTCTGGGCGGCAATGTGTCGCAAGATGTGCGCTGCTGGTATTACCGCCGCGGCCTGTCCTGCTACCGTGCCGGCGGCAATCTTTGCTATGCCGATACGCCCCAGGGTATGAACCGCGAGCATGCCTTATTCGATCAAAGCCGCTGTGTTGCAGCGGGCGCCTCGGACACTGCCCCTGCTCTGGTAGCACTCGATGCCACCATGGTCATTCAAAATCTGAACGGAGAGCGTGAAGTCTCTGCCGAAGATTTCTTTGTTGGCCCTGCCAATGACATCGAAAACACTACCATTATGCGACCCGGTGACATTCTTACTGCGGTAAGAATTCCTGGCACCTGGAAGAACGCCACGTTCTACTGGGAGAAGGTTGCCGACCGTAATGTTTGGGATTTTTCTCTGGTTAACATCGCTGCTGCGTTTCGCGTCAGCGGCGGCACCATCGAAGATTCCAGAATGGTAGCGGGTGCGGTACAAACCACTCCACGTCGACTCTCTAGCATTGAAAACGCGATCCGCGGTCAATCGAAGAACGAGCAGACTGGAGAATCAGTGAAGGCAATGGCCAGCGAAGGAGCTCGAGTATTGGCTCACAATGGTTTCAAAGTGCCTTTGCTGCAAAACCTCGTGAAGCGTGCGATCTCTGCCTAGGGGTTCATCGCTCTCACTCACGAAGCATATATAGCTAATCGCTTCGTTGTTCAGATAGAAAAGTTGAGACAGGAAAGAGGATTCGATGCAAATCGAATCCTCTTTTTTTATGGTGCGCGAAGAAAAGATGTTGGGGCGGCGACTCTGTCACAATAGATTCAAGTTGGAGAAATATCTTAGGGTATCTACTGCCAGTAATGATGCTGCAACTCAAATATGGGCGCTATCAAATACTCCGCTACCCTTTTGCTTCTCCTGCTGTCTTGTATTTGCTTAGCACAGGATGCAACCACCCCTCGCAGTCAATCCCTGTCCGAACAAGATGGTCCGGAATTTGTATTGCTGGGCTACACCCGCATAGGCAGTCGTTACAGCGTCACTTTACAGCACAGGGATGGGGGCAGAACACGATTCGCCGGTCAGCTTGGATTCAGCAAACCTATTCTGGGCTATTCATCTTTTTCTCTGCTCAATGTTGAATCTGGAAAAGTATCTATTCAGCATCCGATTGGTATGCCCTGCTTCGAGTATCCCGAACTTGGCGTCAGTTGCGGGTCTGCTCAGGTCTCTCAGTTACAACTGGTAGCAGGAGTATTGGATCGGGTAAACGATGAATCAGCCCGTCAGCCTGTCATCCCTGCGGAGGAAAACCTTTCCAGTATTCCGTCCTCTCAGGGCAGCCTGATCGACTCTCTGCAAGCTGAAGCAGAACAGCGCGGGGAGACCGCCAGAGTTCCTCCCGGTATGGAATTAATATCCACCCCTGGTGGGTACCGCCTGGTTCCGGACGACTGAACTGTTCTAATCAACCAAGATAAAAAAGTGGTCCAGGTGAATACCCGGACCACTTCGTTGTCATCCAATAGAGCGCGTCAGATTATGAGCCAACTACTCCATTATCCTTACGTCTGATAACGATGGTGGCATCTCTCGGAACGTCACTGCTGCCAAATGTCGCCGGGAAAGGACTTACCGTGGGGTCTCCGTTACCAGGATGCTGGATATTAATGAACATCGTGTAGCGGTCTGGAGTTACTGCGATACCTGTGATTTCACAACCAGGAACACCGGTGAACAAGCGACTTACTCTACCCGTCTGCGGATCGGCTACTAGCAGTTGATTCTGCAAGCCATCCTTCTGACCGCCATCGGTTTCAATGAAGAGACGACCATCAGGGTCGGCCCATAAGCCGTCTGGATCTGCATAGCTCTCTTCAGTGCCATGAGTGTCCTCTGCATACTGATAGATGTCCCATTCGAACTTGGTGCCGCTGTGGCCATGTGTCTCAATCCAGCGAATGATATGACCATCGCTGCTGGGTGCACGCGGATTCGCTGCATTTGGTCCGGTGTCTACCAGACGCCCTCCTTGAGTCTGGATGCCTTCGTCGGTGCGTCGCGAGTTATTAGTGCAGGCGCAATACACCCGACCATCAGGCGCGACAGTGATCCACTCCGGACGATCCATTGGCGTGGCACCAGCCAGATCCGCGGCGTAGCGCGTGTTAATCAACAATTGACCCTGATCCACAAAGTTAGATGCGATGTCGGTATTGTCCATGGAGAGTTCGAGCCAATCACCGGTGCCATCATCATTGAAGCGGGCAACATATAGCGTTCCATAATCCAGAGGACTCAGCCCGTTTTCGCTCATCTCTCGCCAGGGTTCGGCAGAAACGAACTTGTAGATGTAATCAAAGCGCTGGTCATCGCCGTTGTAGACAACTGCCCGACCGTCGGCAGACACGTGCACCGCGGCGCACTCATTCTTTTTACGCCCCAAGGCGGTGCGCTTGATGGGCTTCGAATTTGGCGTCAGAGGATCGATCTCGACAATCCAACCGAATCGATTGTGCTCATTAGCGTAATTCGGATTGGCCAAATCGAACCGCGGATCGTACAGATGCCATCCATAACCGAAGCCGCCGCTGTTCAGACCGAGACGATCCTGGCTTGGGTTTGGTTCCCAGGACTCATCTTCAGTCCCGAAGTAACCATTGAAGTTCTCTTCACAGGTGAGATAGGTACCCCAGGGCGTGTAGCCATTGGCGCAGTTATTTACAGTACCCATGTACTCATTCATTGCGACGTTCTGTAGCTGATCATGATCAGCAGCCGGTCCACTGAATTCGACAGGAGTATTCACATGGATACGTCGATTCAACGTGCTGTCTTCAATTTCCCAGGAGCCATTGTTATTTTGTAAACGGACAACGGTTACACCGTGAGCATGTTGAGAGACACGTACATCGCTCAGGGACTCGGGAAGGTCTTTGCGTAACACAGCGAAGTTGGTACCAAACTCATTGTTCATGCACAGCACGCCTCGAGTATTGGCCGTATCGCCTTCACTTAAGTAACCAGATAGCCAGGGGTTGGAGTCTTCCAACTCATCCCAACCAAAACGGGTGTCAACAGCTAAAGGATCGAGAATTGGGAAGTACCACATGCCATCGTGACCAATGCCTACTTGCTCGGCCTGGTCATTTGGATCCACAGGAATACTGAATGCCGGTCCATTCGATCTGATTGGTTGCCCCCAGGGTAGGATCACATCGTATTCGTAGTCGGCAGAAATCGCAGGTTCTGGCCCACCTCCCTGTGCCAGCGTCACAGGTGAAAAGTCAATGAGTGGTTCATTAAACGAAAAGAGAGCGCGTGAGAGAGAGTTTGCCTGAACACCGCCTGCGAAACCAAAAAAGGAACCACCAGCAATACCTGCACCCGCCTTAAGCAGTTTTCTGCGATCCATGTTGACCTTCAATACATCTTCGAAGGGGCGGTTGCCTGATTTGTTACTTGGAATGTCTTCTATATTGTCGTGTTCGTCATGTTGATCCATAAGTCTGTCATATCCTCGTACTATTTTTAGTGAGCGCTCCTAAACTATGAAACAGAAATGACATCTCTATTGCTGGTTGGTGACGCTTCAATGAATCATTTATGACAAGTCCGTGCAGTAATAGTTGTAAGCTATCAAGAATGAAATCTGATATAGAAAACTCAAAATTAATTAATAGCCACAATATTTCTGCGATTAAATATCGAGCAAAAAAGCTTGTGAGTGCTACTGCGTTCTTTACAGTTCTATTAATTTCATTAAACGCGGATGCGGATCATCATCTTTGGAAAATACATGAAGTGTTTTCCAATGCAGATGAGTCAGTGCAATACATTCAGTTACATAGTGGCGAATCTGGCCAGGGAAATTTGGCTGGTCAGTCACTTGTTAGTCACAATGCTGAGCACTCTATCGATTTTCTATTCGATAAAAATCTGGAAGGTGATACCACGAACGCCAATTTGTTGTTGGCAACATCAGCCTTCGCAGAACTAACAGGATTGGAGCCCGATTTTATTATCCCCGCGGAGTTTGTTTCAGTTAGCGGGGGCAGACTCACTTTTGCCGACGGAGCTGATGAGTTCCAATTTCAACGGGAGTCCTTACCACTTAACGGAACCCAGGCATTGAACAGAGAGGGGCTTCCGGTTAACGCCGATCCCAGGAATTTATCTGGATTCTCAACCGGGCTAGCTGCGCCGAGTTGGGCAACCTTTGATGAAGATGCAGGGGTATTGAATTTGCCCGAGGTAGTAGTGCTCGACACTGGGATCGCTAACGTGTCCTTGCGAATGGACTCCAATTCTCTCCAGTTCATTCTGCTCGATGATTACTACTTCTATCAGGAAGGCATTACCGCCGGATTTGGTGCAGCACGCTTGCAAGAAGGCAATACGCTTTACGCACACGTAGTGGTCACAGCAAACAGCTACTACGAATTCACACTAAGCTTGATAGCGTTTGAGCCTGTCATGTTTGGGAATCCTCTGCTACTCCGTAGTGAAGGCTTACCCGCAACACTTATTGTTGAACCTAAAGCAGTCGAAACTATTGATAGCATAGTAAGAGGACAGGTTTTTTATAATCAGTTTTGTGCATTTTGTCACGGCGCCGATGGCACCGGAGCCAGCGCCAATGATCTGGTTGGTAACACGGGTTTTAGAAGCGTCAGTTCCTTACGCAACAAAACCGTCGGCACGATGCCTTTCGATAATCCCAGTCTGTGCGTCGATAGTGGTGAAAACAAATGTGCAACCGATGTCTCGAACTATATTTTTTACGTGCTGCAAAGCACAAACTAAACCGCGCTTATTGAACATACAAAAAAAGGAAAGGGGATTCCATGTAAATCGGATCCCCTTTTCTTTTGTCCCAACTACTTTTCAGAATAGATTTGTTGTCGCAATAGATGCATGTTGAAGAAACACCCCTCAACTGCACCATCTGCTAATTGTGTTTCTCCCTTCCCCCAATGGAGTCGCTTACCGGTGCTATTCCCAATGCTGTCATGCATCGGCACTATTCATTGTAAGTTGGCATGCACCAGGGCTGTGCACTGTGGCATTGATTGGGATAAATTCAAATCTTGTGGGAATCGCAGCTGTTCTTGCGCGAGGTCAAGGGCAACATTGAAATCTGCAAACAAAATATCAATTGCACGTAGTAGTTTATCCAATCCCAACAACCTAGCCTTTGGGGGCATTTGATGGACACATTATCATTGCTAGGAGATGAAGCTGAATATCTTCTGCAGCATCGTTGCGAAGGTTTGTCCAGCGACACCCTTCACCTTCCCGGCCCAGACTATCTGGATTCTGTAGTGAGTCAGAAGTATCGCAATCCCTCAGTGCTGAGATCCCTGGGCAGCTTGTTCGGTCATGGCCGTCTCGCCAATACTGGCTATGTGTCGATTCTTCCGGTCGACCAGGGCGTCGAACATACCGCAGGCGCTTCTTTTGCACCAAATCCTGATTACTTTGATCCGGCCAAGATTGTCGAACTCGCTATTGAGGGCGGTTGTAACGGAGTCGCATCCACTTTTGGGGTACTCAGTTCAGTAGCACGGCGCTATGCCCACAAGATTCCGTTTATCGTCAAGCTCAATCACAATGAACTGCTGACCTATCCGACCACCTACGATCAGACACTCTTCGCCAGCGTACAGCAAGCTTTCGATCTCGGTGCGGCTGGAGTTGGAGCGACAATCTATTATGGTTCAAAGGAAAGCCGTCGCCAGATCAGGGAGGTCAGTGAAGCCTTCGCCCTGGCACGCGAGTTGGGTTTGTTCACTGTTTTGTGGGCCTATCTGCGCAACTCAGAGTTTAAGAAAGATGGCGTCGACTACCACACCGCAGCAGATACCACTGGGCAGGCGAATCATCTGGCGGCGACCATTGATGCCGACATCGTCAAGCAAAAACAGGCGGAGAGAAACCATGGCTTCACTGCCGTAGGCTTTGGTAAAACGTATCCGGCGATGTATGAATCCCTGGCCTCGGACCACCCTATTGACCTGGTGCGCTATCAAGTGGCCAACTGTTACATGGGCCGCACAGGATTGATCAATTCCGGTGGGGCCAGCGGTAAAGATGACCTTCGCCAGGCCGTCCGCACCGCAGTGATTAACAAGCGCGCCGGCGGCATGGGGTTGATCTCCGGGCGCAAGGCTTTCCAAAAACCACTAAAAGATGGTGTCGATCTGCTGAATGCGATTCAGGACGTCTACCTGGACGAGACTATAACCATCGCCTGATAGCTATTAAGTTACTGGTACCTATCAGCTTATACGAAATTTTATGGAAACTGACTTTCAATTCGTAAAACGATTTGCTGAGCTCGATATAAATGACGTGCCTCTGGTCGGTGGTAAGAATGCATCGCTGGGAGAGATGTATCGCGAGCTGGCCAGCAACGAAGTGCTGGTGCCTGACGGTTTCGCCACTATCGCGGATGCCTATTTTCAGTATCTCGATCACAATGGTTTACGCGACAAGATCGAAGCCACACTGAATTCACTGGACGTAAGCGATGTGGAGGCGCTGGCGGAAACCGGAGCCAGTATTCGCGGCTGGATTGTCGATGGCAGTCTGCCAACAGACCTCGAGAATGAGATTGTTCGTGCCTATACCGAATTAGGCAAAGAGAGTAATGAACTAGAACCGGAAGTCGCAGTGCGCTCATCAGCAACCGCCGAAGATCTTCCCAATGCCTCGTTTGCAGGTCAACAGGAAACCTACCTCAACGTAAGGGGCAAGGAGCATCTGCTGAGAACCTGTAAACAGGTACTTGCTTCTCTGTTTACCGATCGCGCGATTACCTATCGGGTCCACCAGGGTTTCGATCATATGTCGGTTGCGTTATCCATTGGCGTGCAGCGCATGGTGCGATCGGACCTTGCTACTTCCGGAGTGATGTTCACCATCGACACTGAGAGTGGTTTTCCGGATGTCGTCATGATTACGGCAGCTTACGGCCTGGGCGAGAACGTGGTACAGGGAGCCGTAAACCCAGATGAGTTTCTGGTTTATAAGGGCACAATGGCGGAACAGACTTGCCCAATCATCCGGCGCCATCTTGGTTCCAAGGCGCTGAAGATGATCTACAGCAAGGACGGAATCACCGGTGCTGCCACTACCAATGTTGAAGTACGCAAACAGGACCGGGAGCAATTTGCCATCAGCGATGATGAAATTTTGCAGCTAGCCCGCTATGCAGTCACCATCGAGAAACATTACGGTCGACCTATGGATATTGAGTGGGCCAAAGATGGTATCGATAGTCAGCTTTATATCGTTCAGGCCCGTCCAGAAACAGTACAGGCTAATCTCAAGTCAAGCTTACAGCGAACTTATCGGTTACAGGAAAGTGGTAAGTTGCTGGTTCAAGGTAAGAGTGTCGGTGCCAAGATAGGCGCTGGCAAAGTGCGGACAATTCTCGATGCCTCTCATATGAAAGAGCTGAAATCGGGAGAAGTGCTGGTCACCGATATGACCGATCCTGATTGGGAGCCGATCATGAAGACAGCTAGCGCGATCGTCACCAATAGAGGTGGCAGAGTGTGCCACGCGGCGATCATCGCACGCGAACTTGGGATACCTGCCGTAGTTGGCGCGGGCGATGCCACCGACCGTCTATTGGATGGCCAGGATGTCACCGTTTCCTGCGCCGAAGGCGAGACCGGCAATGTATACCAGGGTCAGTTAAAATTCAGCAGCGAAGAATATGATCTCAACTCAGTCTCACGTCCAAACACCAAGATAATGCTTATTGTCGGCAATCCCGGACGCGCTATGGAATTCAGTCGTCTGCCCAACGATGGTGTGGGGCTCGCACGCATGGAATTTATTATCAGTGACAGCATCGGTATTCATCCCCATGCCCTGCTGGATTTCGACAAGTTGGAAGCGGATCTGCAATCCACCATAGCTGCCCGAATCGTTGGCTATGAGAATCCGCAAGAATTTTATGTATCTCGTCTGGCTGAAGGCATCGGCACAATTGCTGCCGCTTTCTATCCCAAACCGGTCATCGTACGCATGAGCGATTTCAAATCTAACGAGTACAGCAAGTTGATTGGTGGTGAAACCTACGAGCCGAAAGAAGAGAATCCAATGCTCGGTTTCCGTGGCGCAGCTCGCTACTACTCAGAAGCATTCTCCAGATGTTTCCAACTGGAGTGTGAGGCAGTCAAACGGGTTCGTGAGACCATGGGACTTGGCAATCTGGAAACCATGTTGCCATTTGTACGCAGTGTTAACGAAGAGGTGCGCGTTCTCGAACTCATGGCCACTTACGGTCTGCGGCGAGGGGAGAATGGACTGCGCATCAATGTCATGTGTGAGATTCCGGCCAATGCCTTACTGGCGGAGCAATTCCTGGAGCACTGCGACGGATTTTCCATTGGCTCCAATGACCTCACCCAACTAACCCTAGGCGTAGACCGGGATTCAGAACTACTCACCCATTTCGATGAGCGCAACGAAGCTGTTGCTAAACTCATGGAGATGGCAATCCAGGCTTGCAACAAGGCTGATAAATACATCGGCATCTGTGGTCAGGCTCCGTCCGATTTCCCTGAAATCACGCGCTGGCTGGTTGAACAGGGAATCCAATCCATAGCACTGAATCCAGACAGTGTATTGAAAATGGCAGCCCTGACACTCGAAGTCGAAGCAGAATTACTCGGGCGATAAATAATGGCCGAGACGGACAAGCCCATGGGTCGGGAACCTGAACCTGGCGCCGACAACGACGCCGGAGAACCGTCGAACACTCCGGAACTGGAGCATCTGGGGCTGACATCTGAAGAAGCGAAAACGCGTCTGGAAGAACACGGTTTGAACCATCTGCCTGCTCCGCCTGCTCCCGGGATAATCCAGATATTCCTGCGGCAGTTTCTCAGCCCTTTCATTTATATCTTGCTCATCGCTGCTATCGCCTCGCTGCTGCTGAACCAATTGCCCAATGCCATCTTCATCATGGCGGTGCTATTACTCAACGCTACTATCGGCACAATTCAGGAGTACTCCGCACAACGGTCCGCAGCGGCGCTCAGGGAGATGGCGAGAGGTGAAGCCCGTGTAGTACGTGATGGCATTCCCCACAAAATCGATTCAAAACTCGTCGTGCCCGGTGATTTCTTGCTGTTGTCTTCCGGCGACAAAGTGCCTGCAGATCTGGAACTGGAAGACAGCCACTCACTGACCGTGGATGAATCGCTGCTGTCAGGCGAATCTGTTGCAGTAGTCAAGAATGCGCAGGTAAAAGTTGCAAAACATGCTCCACTGGCTGATCGGATTGACCGTTGTTTCGCAGGCACAATCGTCACTCACGGCCGTGGTCGAGGTGTCGTGTCAGCAACAGGACTGAATACTTACCTCGGAAAGATCGCTGACCGGGTTACTGCCGAACGGGTTTCGGAACCACCCCTGATGATTCGTATCCGCACTTTCACCTACCAGGTAGCAGGAGCCATTATGGTAGGCATACTGTTGTTGGTCGGGATGATGCTGATTCGTGGCGGCTACGACACTGAGGGCATGGTGATGATGGCAATTGGACTTGCTGTATCCACCATACCGGAAGGACTACCTGCTGCGCTCACCGTGGCCCTGGCCATCGGCATGCGTCGCATGGCCCATCATGATGTGATCATTCGTAAGCTGGTAGCCGTGGAAGCCCTGGGTTCCTGCACCTATATCTGTTCCGACAAGACGGGCACACTGACTGTAAACGAACTCACGATCAGAAGGATAGTGCTTCCCGACGGCGCAAGTTTTCGCATTACCGGTGAGGGAGTTGCACCCGGTGGCGAGATCATCGGCGAAGATCTGCAAACACTGCGCACCCTGTGCCTGACAGGTCTGCTGGCAAACGAAAGCCACCTCGATTATGCAGGAGGTGAATGGGTATCTGATGGGGATATCGTTGATGTGGCATTCCTGGTAATGGCAAAGAAACTGGGTTTGTCTCTTACTCGTGAGCGGAGCAGTCACAAACAGCTTGATCTCATTCCCTACGAATCCGAACGCGCCTTCAGCGGGAGCCTGAATCAGGATAGAGAGAATGTCCGCCTGCACGTGAAAGGTTCTCCGGAGAAGCTGTTGGAACTCTGCGAGTTTTGTGAAACCCGCGACGGTGTAAAGCCTATCGACAAAAAATTGATCGAGAGTCAGTTCGTCGAGCTGGCAAGCAAAGGCTACCGGGTGCTGGCTTTAGCCCATCGTAGCGCAACCAGAGGCGAGGCACTGGAGCAATTGGATGACATGGTATTCATCGGCATGGTTGGCATGATCGATCCGGTACGTCCGGAAGCCAGAAATGCCATTGAACGCTGCCGCGCGGGTGGGATCGAAGTCGCTATGTTAACCGGCGACCATCCGGCAACGGCTAAATCTATCTCTCTGGAACTAGGATTGTGTGATCAAGAGGATGAGGTAGTCACCGGCGCCATGATTCGGGATGCCAACAAACAAGGTGGCGATGTGGCGGATGAATTAATCTGGCCGGCAAGGGTCTTTGCGCGTATCGAACCTGCGCAGAAAGAACAGATCGTCGATTCGCTTATGCGTAGGGGACATTTCGTTGCAGTCACCGGTGATGGTGTCAATGATGCACCGGCCATGCGCAGGGCCAATGCCGGTGTTGCTATGGGTAAACGGGGCACGGACGTTGCCAAGGAGACCGCCGATCTCATCATCACTGACGATAACTTCTCTTCTATCGTCGACGGCGTCGAGCAAGGTCGGATTGTCTACAACAATATTCGCAAAGTGATCGCTCTGCTGGTTGCGACCGGCGCATCGGCATTACTATTGTTTTTCTGCACAGTAGTAGCTGGATTACCGATGCCATTGACTGCTGTGCAACTGTTGTGGCTCAACCTGGTCGCCAATGGTCTGCAGGATGTTGCCCTGGCTTTTGAACCGAAAGAAGGTGCAGAGCTTACCCGGCCGCCCCGAAATCCCAATGAACCGGTGTTTGAAAGCCATATTATTCAGCACGTGATCGTTACTGGCAGCGTGATGGGCGTCCTCGCTTTCAGTACCTACGCCTATTTAATGAATAGCGGCACTGCTGTTGAGGAAGCCCGCAACCTCACCTTGATGCTTATGGTGCTGTTCGGCAATATCCACGCTCTGTCGAGCCGTTCCGAGACTCGCTCACTATTCGCCATACGCTTTTTCGCCAATCCGTTTTTGGTGATCGCGGTGCCGTTTGCGCAATTAATACATATCGCTGCTATGTATACACCGGTAATCGGGGATGTGCTGGAACTCAATCCGATCTCACTCAATCAGTGGTTGGTGCTGGCCGCAATCTCGCTCATCCTGCTCGTGGTGGAAGAGCTACACAAATGGTTTCTCCGCCGTCGCAATGAAACCTGAAAACCATTCCCTGTGTAATTGATCTAGCAGGAAGCTATGCCAATCAGTTGCAACCAGTCCGCAATTCCTGGATTGCTGCTGGGTTATCCCTTGGGAAATCGAGACCAATCATGGAATCGGTCTATTTGCACGCAAGCAAAATGTCATAAGCCATGGCCGGAAACGGCAACTTAAAATCATTCGGTTGAAGCCCCTTATCGCGACGTATTGATCGAATGGCATCCTTAACCGCGAAGTAGGCTGAGTAGCCAAGCTGTATGTTCGCCTCGCCAACACCTTTTGAATTGTGCAGACCGCGACGACCGGGGGGGCCTTCGGTCTCCTGCAGAATCTCGACAGTCCAGTTGCGGGGCATATCATCGATGGAAGGAATCTTGTAGGACGACACGTTATTGGTGAGTAAGGAGCCATCATCAAGGTAGATCATCTTCTCCAGTAGCGAGTAACCCAGACCGAAGGCGAATCCTCCTTCAGCCTGACCGATATCCAGCATGGGATTCAGTGAACGACCGCAATCCTGTGTAATATGTGTCCGCACTATACGCCATGACCCGGTTCCCGCATCTACCTCCACTTCGGACAGCGCCGCTCCCCAGACATAAAAATATGACACATGGCCCTGTTGCTGCAGCCAGTCAAATCGAAGTCGTGGTTCCTGGGCAAACCCTCTGGCCTGAAGTGACCTGCCGTCTATGTAGCACTGATGTGCCGCCTCGCTGAAGCTGCGCTGCTCCGGATAACCCACCTCTGCCAGAACCTCCAACAACTGGTCACAGGCTTGCAGTATGGAGGCACCCACCATATCGGTTGCGACCATGGTTGTGGGCGGCGTATTCGGCAGGTCTGAGGTACGTGTGGTGTCCACTAACACACGATCGATGGGCACGCCCAAAGCCTGAGCGGCCACCTGCATCATGCGAGTATTTATACCCTGACCCATCTCTACGCCAGAATGGGAGAGACGAACCGACCCATCTGAATGCACACGCACGATTGCAGCACCGCGATTGATATCCACCGCTTCGAGAAATCCCATATTTCCTTTAGAGGGCACTGCCGCCAGACCACGCTTCACGTGTGAGTGAGAGGCGTTGAATTCAGTGCATTCAGCGCGCCATGACTGGTAATTCTGGTCGACTGCGCTGCGCCAACAGGCACGCAATACGTCATCGTCTATGGGCGAATCGGCTAGGGCAGATTGTCCATAGCTGTACAAATTGCGCTGACGCAGTAATTGGGGATCTATATCAAGGAGAGCTGACACCTCGTCGAGAATCGATTCAATGAGTGCGCCGGCCTGAGGTTTGCCGTAGCCGCGCGTAGCGGTGAATCCTGCCGGTAAATTGCTGCGGCCACAGCGAGCCCGGATATCGGCATGCTCCAGGTAGTAGGCGTTATCAATCAGGAACACCGCTGTTTCGGTGATCGAGGGTGAATAGTCTTCAGCCGCTCCGCCATTCGCCAGCATATCGATATCCAGAGCAGCAATCCGGCCTGTTTCCCTCTCCACTGCCAGCCGATAGTCTGCTCGAAACGGGCTGCGGCCCGGCACCAGAGTCATGTCCAGTTCGCGGGTGAGAACCAACTTCACCGGGACTTCCGCGCATCTCGCTGCTACCGCAGCCATCGCTGCAAAGGAAGCACTGCGGGTCTGCTTGCCACCGAAACCCCCACCGACAAAACCTGCAACCACTTCAACCTGGTGTTCCGGAACTCCCAATGCAGATGCTACATAGCGGGCCACGTGCGCTGGGGATTGTGTTGATGACAACACCCGCATGCCAGACTCTCCCTGCGGATAGGCGACAGCACACTGGGGCTCAAGGTAGAAGCATGCCTGTCCACCCGCTTCGACCCGCCCTTCGTGGATCAGATAGTTGTCCTGGTCGGCGCTGGCCTGGGCGAACACGGCTTCCGGATTGCCGCGTTTTAACTGGCGTTGCCGCGGTTCCTGTTGAGGATTCCCCTCATGATGCTCAAAGGAAAAGTAACTCTCCCGCTCCCGAATATCATCGAAAGACAAGATCGGCACCTGCTGACTCGAGACCTTAACCCGAACTCGGGCAGCAGCCTGCTCTGCTGCTGGTTGAGTATGAGCCACAACAATGGCAACCGGTTGACCGAAGTAACATACTTCTTTGGAACAGAGAATTTCCTCTTCCTCCAGAGGGTGAACCATATGCCCTTGCATGTTGCTGCCAGGGATATCGTCCGCCGTGTAGATGGCAACGAATTCACTGACCTCACGACAGCCCGATGCATCGATGCTGTCCAGTAAACCGCTGGCAACTGGCGCCGTGACGATCGCCGCCCACAAACCATTTTCAGGTAGCTGTGCATCCACTGCGTACTGGGTATTGCTCTGGGCATGCTGCGCGATGTACTGGTGTGGTATGGCGTGACCAACAATCGATCCCGAAACGACCTCTTCACTGAAGAGTTGTTCGCCGCGGCATGGCGGTTGCTGAAAACGCTGGCTGTCCTCATAGCTGTCCGCTTGTCGCGAAGACATGTGAAGAAAACGGCGCACGAAAGCGGCCGCCACCTCACTTTGGTATTCAGTCATGACAGAGGGAAGCTGACGACAATTGATCTCGCTTATCTCTGCCTTGGCAAGCTGCAACAGCGATTCCAGATAACCCGCGTCGACGAGTTCAGAATTGAACGTCTTCCCTTCCAACTCAGCCTCGAGGCGATGTGCCCTCAGACCAGGAGTTCCAAGGCCGGCCAGCGCCACGCAAACATCACTCAGCTTGCCGTCGTGGTCACGATTGGCAGAGATGGCAGCGCTGACAAGGGTCATCGAATCGGTACGCCGGATCGCCTGCTTGAAAGTTTCCGCGATGAATTCCTGTGGCGCTCTTGGGCGCAAGACCAGAGCAACCAACACCTCGTCGACATGCAAAGACAATTTCCCTGCTTTACTGTCGACCAACTCACGCACCGGTACTGTTCTTTCCCCGCTGGACTGAGATGCCAGTTTTACTTCGGCATTCAATGCAATCCAGACTGGGACCATATCCGACAAATGGTGGCAGGACACCAGACCTCCCCCCACCGATCCAGTGTGGCGAACGTTTTCATTGGCAAAGAACCTTGCCTGCGTCGTCAGTGCTGTCAGTGCTACCCGCTGGGACTCATAGGCGGGTGATTCCCGCCTGAGCGTATCGCGGATTTTTCTTAGCGATCCGATGCTAACCGCCGACCCAATTTCGAGAGCACCATCTTCACGCAAGCCCCAATGGCGTAATTCAGGAACATCGCGCACCGACAATGTATGGCGAAAGAAGCTATGAGTCCGATGCTCTTCATAGGCAGCATCAGTGAAGCCGGCAGCTAGAATACGACCCTCCCATCGCGTCGCCCCCCCAGCAGCCTGCACTCGTGTTGCCTCGGGTGCTTCACCATAGAGTGCTATCAAGGCGTCAAGCGAATTCGGCCGGATGTGAGAAGAAAGTAGTCGTTCACCCTGCAAATGGGGAAGCGAGGCAAAGGCATCACGTTCACCACTCTCTTCATTGGTCTGTGGATCGAGATCACGTTCAACCAATGCAATCCCATCCACATCTGGATTACAAAATACCTGTTCGAACGCGGTGAGCAGAGAAGCAGGAAAGTTTGCTTGGTCTTCTGCCTGCCTGCGATAGTCGAGGGCAAGGCTGCGGATCTTGCTTGCCTGTTCCTGGTAGCTGCCCTGGTAATCGTCACAAAGCATCTGGGCTGCCTCGGAGATGGAGCGATAACCCGTGCAGCGACACAGATTACCGTCGAGTAGTGACTCAACATCCTCACAGGACCGCCCCTTGCCGGAGCACTCGCTGTCTAGAACACTCACGATTCCACCAGTACAAAATCCGCATTGCGCCGCGTTTGTCACAACTATCGCTTGCTGGGCCGGTGTCATCCTCGCTTCCGCGATGGTAGTGCACCCTTTCGGTGTTGTTACCGAGCAATACGCAAGGTCCCCGATGGGCGTAATACAGGAAGCCACTGAATACCGCTCCAGACTCACAATGGGCGTATCGGAGCTGTCAACAACTGGCCGAGTCACGATGACCGAGCACGCACCGCATCCACCCTCCCCACAGGCTTTACGCCCGGTACCCCGACGGGCATGGATGAACTCGGAAAGGGAGTGGGATCTGGAAAGATCTTCAGCATTGATCTTCCACTCTTTGCCATCAATATAAACTGGCAGATTGTCTTCCTGGATTACATTCAGTGCGCTGCGCTTACTCGCCTTACCTGCCATGCGTTTCCCTTCCTATGCCCCTGTTCAGTTAAGCCGGTACAAACGTGCTGGTGTTACCGATAAGTATTAAAGACATTTGACACAAATGAAATTAAACCAATCCCAGAGCCATCTTTCGATCGCAATGTTTCCATAGGCCACCATATGGGATACAGCTGCAAAGCAAACACTTGTCAACATAGCGACCTATAGACTTATACAGAGTAATGAAGAACACATTATTCCAAGTCAGTTTTATCTACTATTGTTACTGTGGTGGTTTGGCATTTACCGAATATACCGAACTGACACCGGACTACAATGTTCCTCCAGGCGTCATTTCGCTTTCGAAAGTAGACCTGGACTTGGTCAATGGCGGCAATGAAAGAAACCAGTGTGGACGAGAGAGGATCGGGTCAATATGCCAATTAGATTGGTCCTGGTGACTTTCAATTAGTGCGCATTGATGATTTGAATTTCTATCGAGAGATCGCAGTGGCAAGCGACTCCGCAGCCTGACTTCCGGAGGGCGACATTCACCATGGGCTTTGTCTTGGCACAGATGGAATTGTGGCCAGCGCAAACGACTTGATCAACACCACAGTTTTCAGAAAGCCCGGTTTATTGCGCAACAAAACGGCTAGCCCGATGCCTTTTGCTAATCGCAGTTTATGCGTAGCCAGGCTGCGGCTAATTGCTCAACTGATATCTCTGATTACACCTTACTATGTATTGCACTCAGATAATTGATCAGCAGCTTTTTCCAAACAAAAAGAAAGGGCACACCGGGTGCCGGTGTACCCTTACTGCTCTGTTTAAACCAGAGCTCCCTGCAATCGTTGCAACTAATGAGGTGCTAAGCGAGTACGGTGGCCAACACTAGCCAGCAAGCCAGGCCAGTCACTACAGGTACCGCCATCAGATAGACCATGTTTTTTACATTAACCATAATCATCATCCCCTTTGCGATTAGGTTACTAGTCTACCGCCTGCCCTTCAAGAATTGCGCCGATGCGTCACTATGACGCACCCGGTAACAATTGTTATGTCAGTTTCAGCCTAGGGTATCTGATAGATGAAGTTTCCGACAAAATAGCCAAATGTCATGATGGCGATATAGCCACCGATAGCCATTGCCGCGATTGGAAATAACTTTTCCCGCTCTTCCAAGTTTTCACCGATAGTGTGATCAGTCATAGCTCAGACCTCCAGTCTGCTGTGGAACGATGAGCACAGCATAACCAGTGGCCATTTGGGCTTATTGATTCAAATCAGTAAATTGGCGCTTTAGGAGTGAGTGATTGAGCCCTAGCCATAGGGCTGGGGGCGCACGGCCTGAGTAAGCACTTCCCGCAGCTCCGCATGCCGGAATGGCTTGGTGAGAAAGCCATTCATGCCCATTTTTTCCATTTCTTCTTTCTTTTCGGTGATCACATTGGCGGTTACCGCGATTACCGGAGTTTTTGCCCGTCGGCCGTCCATGGCGCGGATGCGCTTCATCGCTGAAACACCGTCCATTACCGGCATCTGTAAATCCATAAAGACGGCGCTGACTTCATGGTTTGGCATGTACTCCAGCACCTCCCGCCCGTTAGACATGGTGATCACATCGTGACCATCTTCCTCCAGCATGCGGCAAAGAATCATGCGGTTTACTGCGTTATCGTCTGCCACCACGATGGACAGACCAGGCAAACGAAGCTGATTTCCTTCGTCTCTACGTTTTAGTGGTGCCGGGCAAGCTTCCAGTGGCAGAAAGACGGTGAAGACCGATCCTCTTCCCGGCACAGAATCCACCACAATCTTGCCCTTCATAGCTGAAACCAATCGCTTCACGATGGTGAGTCCAAGCCCCGATCCACCGAACTTCCGTTGGGTTGCCACGCTGGCTTGCACATAGGGTTCAAACAGGCTGGCCTGGGCATCGCTGGCGATACCAATGCCGCTGTCTGTGATCTTCAGGCGGATACGCTCCAATGCCGTATCCATGACAATTTCAATTTCACCTGAATTAGTGAATTTCACTGCATTACCCACCAGATTCAGAATGATCTGTCGCAGACGGGTCGGATCACCAATCACCCAGGGCGGAATATCGTCTTCCACTACCACCGAGAAATTGATTCCCTTCTCCCTTGACTGAAAACCGAGGGGGGCAACGGTGGTTGAAAGCAATTCACGTAAGTCCACGGGAATCTTTTCCAGCTCGATACTGTCGGAGTCGAGGCGAGACAGATCCAGCACATTGTTTACCAGTTCCAACAGAGTCTCACTGCTGCGCAGGACAACGTTGACCAGTTCCTGTTTTTTCTCGGAAAGGCCGCCATCACGTTGCAGCAGTTGGGAAGCGCCAATGACACCATTGAGTGGGGTACGTAGTTCATGGCTCATTGCCGCCAGGAATGTAGCCTTGGCATGTTCAGAACTACGCGCTTCCTCTTCCGCTAAGGTGCGTTCATGCACTTCCTTTTCAAGTTGACCAACAGCGGTACTGAGTCGGTTTTCCGCTTTCTGCTGACCACTGCGAAAAACGAAAATCGCTGCAGTCAACATCACCAGCACCAGAGTTGCTTCGAAAGCCAGAGTGATTGGTTGCACGCCGAGTGAATCAGGACCGTACTCAAATTCGTAGCCGGTATACTGCAGCCAGGCGAATGCCCACAGGGTTATGGCGCAGATCACGGCCCAGATTAGGCCAGCAAGTCTGCCACCGACCAAGGTGGCGATTGCAGGCAGACACAGCAGCCATGCCCAGGTATTGCCACCAACACCCACCGTGGTCATTGCCATTACCATGACCAACCAGTAAGAAAAAATCGCCAGATTAGCTGCAAACTGTGGTTGGCCGGCGTAAGCCTGAATATAGAGGCTGACGATGAGCATGCCGGTGGCAACCGCGATGTACACATTATCTCGCTCGCCACCGGTGTACAGATTGGAAACAATCAACAAGACAGCGACTGGAATAACGCAAAAGATTGTGACGGAGAGTGTTCTGCGTTCACGCAGACTGATTAAACTGGCGGTATTGGGATCCAGGCCGCCGTTCCAGAGAAAGCGAAGGTGATTGATCATCTTGTTATAAGTTCAGGGTACTGCGAACGTGTGGTCGAAGTGTTCTTTTATACCGATGATTGCAATTTGCTACCTTATCACATTCCAAGTAGCAGTAATCTCCGAATTTTCCTACAGCTCAGGGTTTCCGGTGGCTGGCGGCGATTTGGAGTCAGCGCTCAGGTGGCTGGCGGCAATCTCATACACGGCGTTGAACCAGGCAGGATTGTCATTGAGATTGGGGATGAGCTGAAACTGCTCTCCCCCAGCCTGATCAAATTCCTCACGGTACTCGATACCGATCTCGAAGATGGTTTCCAGACAATCAGAAATAAATGAAGGGGTCACAACTGCAAGTCGCTTAGCACCGTCTTGCACCAGCTTCAAAATATGCTCTTCCAGATAGGGCTGAATCCAGGGGAGTGGACCGAAACGAGATTGAAACGCCATAGACCAGAAGCCGTCGCCCCATTCCAGGGCTTGGGTAATACTGCGGGTGGTTTGCCAGCATTGCATGCGATAGCACAGACGATTATCAGCATTGACCTGCTCACAACAACTGCCAAATTCACACACATTCGCCGCATCGGCTTTCTTGATGGTTTTTTCCGGCACACCGTGATAACTGAAAATCACGTGATCTACGTCAGACACATTGAGTCTTTCGCTAATCAATTGCTTCCAGGCATCAATAAAGGCAGGCTCCTGAAACAAATCATCAACGAAGCGCAGGTCAGGTGCCTGCTGCCATTTCTTGGCCGCCTGTTTAACAGTGTGAAATACTGAGGCGGTGGTTGCTGTGGAATATTGTGGAAACATGGGAAGCAGCAACACTTCGTTCACGCCCAGGCGCTCAAACTCCGCCATACTTTCAGCCACGAAAGGCTGACTATAGGCCATGCCATTAAGGACGATGACCTTTTCCCCTGACGCATCGAATTGTTGCTGTACGCTGGCTTGCATACGGTCGGCATAGACCTTCAATGGAGATCCCTCATCCATCCAGATTTGCGCATAGTCCTTGGCAATACGCGGGGCACGAAACGGCAAGATGATTAAGTTACGTAGTAACCAACGTCCGATCGGGTTGAAATCGAAAACAAAAGGATCCGCGAAGAACTTACGATAGAAGGCTCGCAGTCCTGCAGGTGTGGGTTCAGCGGGCGTTCCTAAATTTAACAGTAGTACAGCTTTGGTCATGGTGACAGTCTAGTTTTATTGATCCGCGAAGCAGTAAAAACGATTACGCTCTGCATACGTTCACCGCAGCAATCCCCGATCAGTCTGAATGAATCCAGCTTGTGCGCTTTGGGACGGCAAGTGTAAGTTAAGCGCGGCGGAAAAACAGCCTTTATACTGAGCCCTCCAAACCCAATGCTCCGGGAGGAGGAAGTGATGACCATTGAGTTATTCCGTGAAGACAGCTACTTAAAGCAGTGTCACGCGACAGTGCAGATAGCAGAGGATCAACTCGTTATTCTCGACCAAACTGTGTTCTACCCCATGGGCGGCGGCCAACCTGGAGACTCCGGCACACTGATACTTGAAGATGGCAGCGAATTACGCATAGTCGACACTCGAAAAGATGCTGATGAACGGGGAATCGCGCATGTGTTGGAAGAAGGCAGTGCCCTTCCTGCAGCAGGATCCGCAGTAACTGCGGTCATCGACTGGGATCGACGCTATCGGCATATGCGCATGCACAGTTGCCTGCATCTACTCTGCTCATTGATTGATGGTGGTGTCACTGGAGGTGCGATCTCAGAAACGAAAAGTCGCCTCGATTTCGACCTGCAAGACACCACACTGGACAAACAATTTCTTACCAACGAACTCAATCGCCTGGTAGCCGAAGATCATCCGTTATGGGCTCGCTGGGTTACCGAAGCGGAGATGGAGAGTCAACAGGAGCTGGTTCGCACCATGTCGGTTAAACCGCCAGCTGGGGAAGGCCGAGTAAGGCTAATGGAAGTAGCAGGTGTAGACCTGCAAGCCTGCGGCGGGACCCACGTTAGCCGCACATCAGAAATAGGCGCCGTGCAGATCGGCAAGATCGAGAACAAAGGCAGGCACAATCGTCGGGTAAACGTCCTGCTGCAGGAGTAACGATAACTCATCCTGCGTTTCCTGTGCTGCTTCTGGGCATGACTTCACTGTCCTTTTTACCCGTGGCTACTGCATTCTCTCTGAGCCCAAACTTCCCCACAAAGCAATTGCTGCTTTAGTGGCCCCAAAATGAGTCATAAAGCCTCTGCAGATCAATAATCTTAAAAGTGTTACCGAAAGTGTTACCGTCAAAAAGCTGGTTTTGCACAAAAATCAAGCATTGCAGAAGATAGTAACTATGTTCGGCAAGCCCCATAGAAACTGGAGTTGAGGAAATTAGGTACTGCAAACTGAAAGAATCAGGGAATTCAGGAAAAAAACCGAATTTGAGTAGGTTGGTAACAAAAAATTGAAAAAATGGCTGCATTCCAATGGAAAATGCGTACACTAACTCAGGTTAAATTGCTTGAACCCCTTAATTCACCCTGCTTAAAAGATATAGAGGGAGCCACACGTGAAAAAATCTCTGCAAATAGTTTTATCGATCGCCACCGCGATCAGCTCTGCCAGCTTGCTGGCGGGCGAGCGCGTCGGTGATTTTGCGTTGATCGATCATCTTGGCGCACAGCACCACATGGCCTGGTATGACGACCAGAATGCGGTTGTGATTGTGCCTCAGGCTATTGGTGCAACTGACCAGGCAGCTCTTAAAGGCTTGGCCGAACTGCGCAGCCAGTTCGAAGGACAAGGTGCTGTTTTCTTTCTGATGAATCCAGGCCTGCAAACAGACCGCGAAGCAGTAGGTGCTGATATTGCAGCGCTAGGCGTTGATCTGCCGGTTCTCATGGATGACACCAACCTGGTTGCAGAGCAACTTGGTATCACCCGTCTCGACGAAGTGGTTGTTTACGACCCTGCGTCCTTTGAGATCTCTTATCGTGGCCCAGTACAAGCTGAAACTGCCACAGCAATCCAGCAGCTTATCGATGGCACGGATTCTGACCTGGTTGCATTGGCTGGCTCTGGCGCATTGATCGAAACCAATGCTGCTGAACACGCAAATCTGTCTTATGCCAAAGACATTGCACCGATCATTGCTGAGAACTGTGCTGAATGTCACCGTGAAGGTGGTGTTGCACCTTTCGCCATGGACAGCAAGTTAGCGGTTCAGGGCTGGTCACCAATGATTCGTGAAGTGGTAATGACCAAGCGTATGCCCCCTGGTCAGATCGACAATAAAGTCGGCCACAAGATGAAGAACGAAATGAACCTGAGCGACGAGGAAATGCAAAAGCTCGTGCGTTGGGTTAGTAATGGGGCACAGGTTTCTGGTGACGAAGATCCGTTGACTGGGCTGGTATGGCCAGATACCAAGTGGAAACTGGCTGCCGAACTTGGTGAGCCTGATCTGATCGTGAAGATCCCACCTCAGCAGATTCCTGCCACTGGGGTTGTTGACTATATGGACCTGCCAATCGATCTTGGCCTGACTGAAGATCGCTGGGTTAAGGCCAGTGAAGTAGCTCCGGACAAGTCAGAAGTGCTTCACCACATCATCACCACTGTGATCCCACCAGGTCAGCAGACTGACCCTCAGGCACTGTTCATCGAAGCCATTAACACGCTGCCTGAAGAACGTGCTGCAGCTATCCGCGCTGAAATGTTCGCAGCAGTTGCCAACGGCGAGCAGCCAAACATCGACAAGATCTTTCGTGAAAATCCTGAAATCGATGTAGGCGCACTGCTAGGTGGAGCCGGCGGTGATATCGCTTCAGTTGCTG